>JBDTXA010000150.1:0-9103 GCA_040006415.1 Rhodanobacter sp. | reverse complement strand
AGCCAGTCGCCGTCGGGGTCGTGTCGCGAGCCCATGCCGCCGCCGGTGATCTGCGACCAGGTATGCGGCGCGAGCGCGGTGGCTTCGTCGATGCGGAAGGTGGCGCAATAACCGACGATGGCGCCTTCGTAAACGACCACGAACTGGCCTTCGGCGAAATGGGTTTGCTGAGAGCGCAGCATCTCCGTCGAATGGCCCCACTCGTCCGAATAGATCCGCGCGGTGAGTGTGGCGATCTGCGGGACGTCGCTCAATTCGGCCTGACGCAGCAAAAGCTTAGGGGTGTTTTCGTGTGGTTTCTTGGACATGCACCTATTATGCATAGCGCTCAGCACAGCTGGGTGAAGATGCTTTTACGCGCCCGGCTACACTGCGCGATACCTTTGAAGGGAGCCGACTCATGACCAGCAATGTTGCCGCTCACCAGTGTCGCGCGGATAACCTGTGGCAGGCCGACGGCTGGTGTCCCGACGTCGCTCTGGCTGTTGACGCCAATGGCCGATGGATGGCTTCGGCCCGCCTGGCTGAAGAGTCGGTCGGGCGTGGCGGAGAATCCATCGGGCAATGGGTTCTGCCGGGCATGCCGAACCTGCACTCGCACGCTTTTCAGCGCGCGATGGCCGGACTTGCCGAGCGCAAGGGACGTGCCGACGACAGCTTCTGGAGCTGGCGGGAGGCGATGTATGCCTTCGCCTCCACGATCGGTCCGGATCAACTTCAGGCCATTGCCGCCCAGCTTTACGTGGAGATGCTCAAGGCCGGCTATACGCAGGTCTGCGAGTTTCATTACCTGCATCACCAGCCGGACGGCACGCCCTGCGAACAGCCTGCTGCCATGTCACTGGCGCTGATCGAGGCTGCTCGCGAGGCCGGGATCGGGCTGACGTTGTTGCCGGTGCTGTATATGAGTGGCGGCTTCGACGGGCGCGACCTGACGACGCGGCAGCGTCGTTTTGGACAGACGGTCGAGTCCTACCTGCGACTGCTGGAAGGCTTGCGTCAGCGCGAGAGCGACAGCATCCGGGTGGGCGCAGCCCTGCACTCGCTACGCGCCGTGCCCGCCGAGGCGATGACGCAGGTGCTTGCCGACCCGTTGCTGGCGGACTGTCCCATCCACATTCATGTCGCCGAGCAGATCGGCGAAGTGCAGGACTGTCTTGCCATCCGCGGCGCGCGTCCGGTGGAATGGCTGTTCGAACATGCGCAGGTCGATGCGCGCTGGTGCCTGATTCATGCCACCCACCTGACCGAGGACGAAATTCTGCAGCTGGCGCGCAGCGGTGCGGTGGCCGGTTTGTGTCCGACCACCGAAGCGAATCTTGGGGATGGACTGTTTCCGCTGGCGTCCTATCAGGATGCCGGTGGAACATTGGGTATCGGCTCCGATTCGCACATCTCGGTGTCACCGGTGGAAGAATTGCGCTGGCTGGAATACGGACAGCGCCTCAGTACTCGCCATCGCAACATCGCCGCCAGAAAGCAGGGCGACAGCGTGGGCGAAACATTGTGGCGCGCTGCCTTGCTCGGCGGCAGGCAGGCGGCCGGTTTTAGCACTGACGCATTGCAGGAAGGCAGTCGCGCCGATCTGATCGTGCTGGACGACAACGCGCCGTTGCTGGCGGCACGCGACGTCACCTCGGTGATGGACACGCTGCTGTTTGCCGGCAACACGCCGCTGGTTCGCGATGTGATGGTGGGCGGCCAGTGGCAGGTTCGCGACTTCCGCCACCGCGACGAGGAACGGATCGCCCGACGCTACCGGGCGACGGTGACCGGACTGCTCGCTGGTTGAGCGCCGCTTGTCACAAAAAACGCCGGCATCCTTGCTGGCGTTTTTTTGTTCGCTACCCGATGGCTTACTGAGCGGATGAAGCGTTCTCAGCATCGACCGGATGCTGCGCCTTGAACGTCTTCCACTGTTCGCGGCGGGCCTGCTGGCTTGCGCGCATGGTAGCCATCTTAGCCTTCTGCGCCGGCGTCAGGACGGCGTAGATCTGCGCCCGGACGGTGGCCTTCTGCTGCACGCGAAGCTGCGTGGCTTGGCCTTCCGCCTGTGCCAGCCTGGTCGCTGCCGTTTGGTAACCCACTTGATCGGGTGTGATCGAACGGAACGCTTCGCGCTGCTGGCGCAGTGCCTGACGCTGGCTCTTGTTTTGCGCAAAGCCGTTGTGAACGATCTGCTTGATGCTAGCGCGCTGTGTATCGGTGAGGTCGAGCTTCTTGAAGGCCATCTCGTGGCCGTGGCCGCGGTGATGACCATGCGAGCCGCCCCGATCGCCTTCATGTCCGCCGTGGTTGGCAGCGATGGCGACCGAGCCGAATGCCATGGCCGCGCTCAGGATCAGGCCGACAGTGAGATTCTTGCGCATGGTTGCTACTCCTTGGGTGGGGTTGATGTCACACAACCATTTGACGACATCCACGGGTATATGTTCTTTGCGCGCGGGTAAAGATGCGTAAAGCTCGTGGCGTTCGTTCCCTCCTGCCGTTTGAATGGAAACCATGCAAACTCCCTCGATGCCCCGAATCCTGATCGTCGATGATGATCGTGCGTTGTGCCGTTTGCTGGCCGACTATCTGCAACGCGAGGGTTTTTCTGTCGATCTGGCCCACGACGGTGATGCCGCGCTGGTGCAGTTGCGCGACCCTGCGCAGCGCCCGGACCTGCTGATCCTCGATGTGATGATGCCCGGACGCGACGGCCTCGATACGCTGCGCGAGCTGCGTATGCAGCATCGCCTGCCCGTGATCATGCTATCGGCCAAGGGCGAACCGGTGGATCGTGTCGTCGGTCTCGAGCTGGGTGCCGATGATTATCTTTCCAAACCGTGCCTTCCGCGCGAACTGCTGGCGCGGGTGCGTGCGCAGCTTCGGCGTAATGCGCCGGCAACGGCGGCGAATGTCCAGGTCGGCGAACTGCGTCTGCTGCCCGGGGATCGCAGTGCCTACATCGGCGAACAAGAGCTGACCCTGACCGGCGCTGAATTCACCTTGCTGCTGGCGCTCGCCCAGCGTGCCGGTGAGCTGGTGGACAAGGCCTCGCTGACACGACTGGCGCTGGGACGTGAGCTGGAGCGTTTCGATCGCAGCATCGATGTGCATGTAAGCCGGTTGCGGCACAAATTGGTCGAGGCGTCGGCTACCGCACCGCGAATCGAGTCGGTGCGCGGCTCCGGTTATCTGCTTATCGCAGGCACCTCATGAATCCCTTCAAGAGTTCGCTGTACTGGCGGTTGCTGGTCTGGTTTTGTGTGGCCAACTTGATGGTGCTGCTGCTTGGCAGTTTTCTCACCCGGCGCTTCATTGAATACACCACGGCAGTGGAGATTGACTGGAGCGCACTGGCGCAGGACGCCAATCAACACTACGAAGCCGGCGGGATGGAGGGGCTCACGGCATGGCACGCCGAGCAGCGGCACCAGGGCGTCGATGCCACTTTGTACGAAGGCGGCAAGCCATTGATACCGATGCGGGTGCCCTCGTCCGTGCGTTCGGTGCTTTCCGACTCGATTGCGGCCGGGCATGATCTGGTGATGCAACCACGACATGGTGTCTACCTGGCAGTGACCCAGGTCACCGGTGGCGACGGCCATTCACGACAGCTGGTGGCGATGAGTCGCACCCATGCACGCCTGCGACCCCTGACTCGCGCGTGGATATTGTTTGGCGTGCAGCTGGTGCTGTCGCTGCTGTTCATCGGCTTGATTGGCTGGAGGCTGGCGCGCAGCGTGGCGCGCCCGGTCGAGGCACTGCGGAACGCCACGCGGCGGATGGCCGCTGGCGAACTATCCACGAGGGTCGGACCACCTCTCGGTTCGCGCAGTGACGAACTGGCGCAACTTGCGTATGACTTCGACGCCATGGCCGAGCGCATCGAAGCACTGGTAACGCACGACCGTCGCGTCTTGCAGGACTTGTCGCACGAGCTGCGTTCGCCGTTGGCACGACTACAGCTCATCCTCGATCTCGCGCAGCGCAGCGCCGATGCATCGGAGGCTGCGTCCTACTTCACTCAGGCCGAGACCGAAATCGCGCGGCTGGATCGGATGACCGGTGAAATGCTGGCGCTGTCGCGTCTTGAAGGTGGCATTCCGGGCATGGCGTGCGAGCAACTCGATGTCATCGCGTCGACACGCGAGCGGGCCGAACAGGCCTTGCTCGAAGCACAATCGCGCAGGATCACGTTGCGGGTTGCCGCTCCCGACGAACCGCTCGTCGTCTACGGCAGTGCGCAGCTGATCGAACGGGCGTTGGACAACCTGATCGGCAATGCCATCAAATTCAGTCCGGAAGGCGGTGAGGTCGACGTGTCGGTCACAACGGATGAGACATTCGCGCAGGTCAGTGTGCGTGATCACGGACCCGGCGTGCCGGAGGCCGAGCTGGCGTCGCTATTTCGACCGTTTTTTCGGGGCAGCAACGCGGTGCATGCCGGCGGGCACGGCCTGGGTCTGGCGATCGTGGATCGTGTGGTGAAGATCCATGCCGGCGAGCTGCGCGCTCAAAACCGTAACGGCGGTGGACTCGAGATAATCCTGCGCTTGCCACTGGCGTCCGGCGGCATTCAAGCCTGAAGGCGTGCAGCCTGAATGGAAGCTATTGGTCATGCTCCGACGCGTCATCGTCAGCGAGGCCGGTGCGTTCCTTGATGACACGTACCCCATGGAGTGTCCTCATGAATCGCATTCGGCGCATGGTTTTCACACCGCTGCTGGTGGCCAGCGGCATGGCCCTTTCCGGCTGCATCGTGGCGGGGCCACGCCCGCTCCATCATCGCGCGTACGCCCGAACCGTGAGTGTCGCGCCGGTGCGGGTGTGGGTGCCCGGCTACTGGGGACCGAGCCGCGTGTGGGTAGCCGGGCGCTGGCGCGATCGCTGAGTTCCGCTGTCAGTAGGGCTCAGTCCTGCAGGCGAAATCCCTGCAGCGCGTCCTGCAATTTCTGCCGTGCTGTCGCTCGGTCGAACGGCGGCGTGGCGGGCGGGTCGTAGACCTCCGGTCGTGTTCCATTGACGATCAGGTCGATTGCGTAACACCGCCCGGAGTGCATGGCGCGATAGCCCTCCACATCAAGGTAGTGACTCATCGCGGCATCCGACGCACGGAAACGGACGAACGGGGTTCCGGCAAGACTCACCGCGTCGGCCTTCGACGGCACCCCGCTGTCCGGAACGTCCAGACAGTGCGCCACGGCGTTCTCATTCTCGCTGGTGCCAATCCGCAGTTCGGCCGCGGTGATCTTGTTCGAGCCATCCAGCACCAGGGCGACTGCGGGCGTGCCCTGGCTGGCTGGGGCGGCAAAGGCCTTCCATGCGGCATTGTCCAAATAGCTGCGCTGAAAATCATGACGCAGCGTCATGCCTGCAGGAATCGCAATTGCAAACCGGTGCTGCGGATCGGCATAGCTCGGTCTTGCTGCAGTGGTTGCAGCCGATGGCTCACCAGGCGTTGACTCGGCCGGCTCTGCTGGAGCGCGGGATGTGCAGGCACACAGTGTGAAAAACGACGCGGCAAGGACGGATAGCAACAACCACTTCATGACGACATTCTCCGTGAAACCATAGCTCCATGCTGCCACGGATGTGATGATGAAACGGACATCGAGACAGCATTTGCTCGACGTCGAATGCCCGAATGAACTTTTCGAAGCCATTTTTGCCCTGAAGTTTTCATTGGCAGCTTCGGGCGCCCTATCCTTGGCTTCGTTTCAATTCGCACAGGTAACGAGATGAATCAGGGCTTGGCACCCAACAAGCAATTTTCACCGCAGACCGAAGCGCCGAAGTCCTTTATCCATCACGGCACGCCCGCGTTTCGACGCACCAATCTTGCGCTGTTCGCCGCCGGCTTTGCCACGTTCGGATTGCTGTATTGCGTGCAACCGTTGATGCCGGAGTTCAGCCATGACTATGGCGTCAGCGAGGCGGTCAGCGCGTTGTCGCTGTCGTTGACCACCGGCGTGCTGGCCTTTGGCATGCTGTTTGCCGGAGCGCTGTCCGATGCCTGGGGCCGAAAATCCGTCATGGTCACTTCGCTGCTGTCGTCGGCGTTGCTGGTGCTGGTATCGGCGATGATGCCGAACTGGCCGGCATTGCTGGTGGTGCGTACGCTGTTGGGAGTCACCTTAAGTGGTCTTCCCGCGGTTGCCATGACCTATCTCGGCGAGGAAATGGATGTCGAATCCATCGGTCTGGGCATGGGCCTGTACATCAGTGGCAGCGCCGTGGGCGGCATGGGCGGTCGCCTGATCACCGGCGTGATGACTGACTTTTTTGGCTGGCGCATTGGGGTGCTGGTGGTCGGCGCGATCGGTGTGCTGGCCGGTCTGGTGTTCTGGCGAGCGCTGCCGGCGTCGCGGCATTTCGTATCCCAGCCGCTGCGCTGGGCTGCACTGCGCGAGAGGTTCAGCCGGATGTTTCGCGACCCTGGCCTGCCATGGCTGTTCGCCGAGGGTTTCCTGCTGCTGGGTTCGTTTGTCACCATTTACAACTATCTCGGCTACCGCTTGCTGGCTGCGCCGTACAACCTGAGCCAGGCCGTGGTCGGACTGATCTTCGGCATCTACCTGATCGGCACGTTCAGTTCGGCCTGGATGGGACATCTGGCAGGCAAGCTGGGGCGGCGCAAGGTGCTCTGGACTGCATTCGCCCTGATGCTGGCGGGCGTGGGCCTGACCATGATGCAACCGCTGCTGCTGATCATGCTGGGCATCGTGGCGATCACGTTTGGCTTCTTCGGCGGCCACTCCATCGTCAGTAGCTGGGTAGGGCGCCGCGCCGGCGCGGCCAAGGCGCAGGCCTCCTCGATGTACCTTTTCAGCTACTACACAGGCTCGAGCATCGCCGGTGCCAGCGGCGGCTTGTTCTATGCGGCGCACGGCTGGAACGGCGTGGCGCTTTTCGTCGGGGTGATGGTGCTGTCAGGGCTGTTGATTGCGCTACGACTGTTCCGCCTGCCACCGCTGGTGAACGTGGCAACGCCGCCGACGCCGATGAGCCGGGGGGCGATGCCTTAAGGCGAGGAACGGAAGCAGAGAACGAGGAGACTCATCGCATCCCTCAATCCGAAGCCTGCATCGCTCGGTGATCGCGCAGAGCCAAAAACCGCAACCCGCTTCAAGCCTCACGTTCCTCGTTCCCCGTCCCCGTTCTGCATCTCTCACCGAATCGGCGGCTTCAGCATCTCTTTCACTGCGTCGTAGCTGCCATCGTTGGGGGATGCAGGAAGACCGAGCACGTGCATGATCAGCGGATAGACGTCTACATTTGAAAATTCGGGCACCCGGATGCCGAACCGAAACGCGGGGCCATGCGCCACGAACAGCGCGCGCATCAGTGGATCGGCATTGTCGAAGCCGTGATCGCCGAGGCTGAGGTGGCCAACGTGAGTCTTTGCATATTCACGGGTCACGATGCGCCAGTGGATGTTTGCCAGGCACAGCAGTTGCGGTACACGCGGGTTCTTGCCATAGGCGAGCCGCGCGGGTACGCGGGTCTTGTCCCAGCACCGCATGTGATCCTGTGGTTGCTCCAGTTTCTTCTCGATGTCTGCGAACGCGGCGAGATCGTTCGCGCTGTTCGAGCGTGGGTTGAAGCCGGCCAGAATGCCTTTGGTCACCACTTGCACGTGGTCGAGCGGCATCACGTCATCGAGTACCACACTGTTTTTTTCCGGCACGCCGGCCATGCCGTGGTCGGCCAGCACGATCAGGTTGATTCGCTCCAATAATCCTCTCAGACGCAGGCCACGCACCAGCCGCGACAGCGCCTCGTCGGTCTCGCGCAGCTTGTCATCGACCTCGGTGGAATTCGGGCCGTAAAGATGACCGGCATGATCGACCGCATCAAAGTAGAGGGTCAGAAAGGTGGGGCGCTGGCCGGCAGGTAGATCAAGCCATGCAAGCACCTGATCGACGCGCTGATCCGGGGTGACTGTGGCATCGAACGCCTTCCAGTGATCCGGGCGATAGCCGTGGATGGCCGCTTGCGAGCCGGGCCAGAACAGCGTGGCGGTTTTAAGGCCATGTCGGTCAGCGGTTTCCCAGATCGGGGTGCCTTCGGCCCACCATCGACCGTCGCTGCTGGCCTCGCGGTTGCTCAGCGAAAAGTGGCCCAAGTCGCGGTCGAACATCGTGTTGTTGACGATGCCGTGGTGGTCGGGCCTCAACCCGGTGACCAGGGTGTAGTGATTCGGGAACGTGAGTGACGGGAACGAAGGCTGCATCGAATCCGCGTGCACACCGGTGTTTGCCAGCATCTGCAGGGTGGTGCTGAGGCCGCGGGCGATGTAGTCGCTGCGATAGCCGTCGATCGATATAAGCAGGAAGGGCGCGGGTTGGTTGGCAGAAGAGGCGGCAGGAACTGGTCTGGTGGGCTGCTGGCTGGTCTGCTGCGTGGCGCAACCGACGCTGAATGCTGCCCAGGAACAGAGCAGCACGCGAAACAGGAATTTCATACGTGGAGCCTTACGATAATGCGGGTCGTCCCCACATCATCGCGCACAGTCATGACCAATTCACGAATTGTTCGACGCCGTCGCACTACGAACGGCTTTTTTGTCGGCCTGCTGGTGCTGGCTTTTGCCGGTTCGGCCAGTGCCTGGCAGTCGACGCCCCCGCCACCGCCACCGCCGCCGATCAAGCCGGCGAAACCGGTACTTGTCTTGCCGCCATCCAACCTGCGCTTTCAACAGGTGGTGCAGCAACAGAAGGTGCGCGATCAACTGCAACAAAGTCAGCTCGAGCAGCAATTGCATCGCGGTGTAGCGAGCAATGCCCGACTTCCCGCTGCTACCTATCCCAACCTGCAGCAAGACGATCAGGCCGAGCAGGCGCAGCTTGAGCGTGATCGTGCACGGCAGCAGGATCTGCTGGACCAATACCGTCAGACGCCCGTTCTGCCCCGCGTGGTACCCAAGGACTTGCCAAAGCCGGATCAGGACAGCGGCGACCGCTAAGCTGCAGCTCGTCGTATAAGTTCACGCGAAGAGATCGTCGCATGCGTGACACCCTTCCAGCATCAACAGGAACTGCTTTGTCGGCAGGCCGCCGCCAAACCCGGTAAGGCTTCCGTCGCTGCCGATCACCCGGTGACACGGCAACACGAT
>JBDTXA010000149.1:0-9168 GCA_040006415.1 Rhodanobacter sp. | reverse complement strand
TGCTATCCCACAGGCGCGAGAAAAATCCGCCCTTGGGCGCGTCGTTGATGGCAATCAGCGGCACGCTTTGCACCGGTTTGCCGTCCAGCGTGATGCGCAAGGTGCCGACTTGCTGGCCCTTCTTGAACGGGGCGATCAGCGTGGACGGAACATCCATGGTCGCCTTGAGCTTGTCGTACTCGCCGCGCTTGACCGTGACCAGCACGTTCTCGGTGACACCGAGCGGCAGCGTATTTGAGGCTCCCTTCCACAACCGCGGCGTGGCCAGCGGCTTGCTGGCGTCATAGAGCTTGTGGGTTTCGTAGAAACGGAAGCCGTAGTTGAGCAGCGCCATCGCCGAATTGGCGCGCGCCGGCTCGCTGCTGGCTCCCATCACGATGGCAATCATGCGCGACTCACCTTGTTTGGCCGATGCGGCCAGGCAGTAGCCGGCGGCCGCGGTGTGGCCGGTCTTGATGCCATCGACGCTGGGGTCGCGCCACAACAATGTATTGCGGTTGTGCTGCTTGATCCCGTTCCACTCGAACTCCTTCACCGCGGAGATGGCGTAGTCCGTGGGGAAATCGTGGATCAGTGCGCGCGACAGGATCGCGATGTCATGCGCCGTCGTGTAATGGTTCTCGATCGGGTAACCCGAGGCATTCTCGAAGTTCGAATTGACCATGCCCAGCTGCTTGGCGTAGGCGTTCATCAGGCCGGCAAAGGACCCTTCCGAGCCGGCGGTATGCTCAGCGAGGGCAATCGCGGCGTCGTTGCCGGACTGGATGATCATGCCGTACAACAGATCTTTCAGTGGTACCTGGCTGTTGAGCTTCAGGAAGCTGGTGGAGCCGTCCGTTCCGGCGCCACCACCGCGCCAGGCGTGTTCGCTGATGGTGACCGGATCGGTCATGTGAATCTTGCCATTGGCCACTTCGGCCGACACCACGTAGTCGGTCATGATCTTGGTGATCGAGGCCGGCTCGACGCGCATGTCCGGCTCCTTGCTCGCAAGGATTTGTCCGGTGGCGTAGTCCATTAACACCCAGCTTTTGCCGTCGACATCCGGCGGCGGTGGCACCGGGGCGTCCGGCACGGTGGGACGCGGCACGGGCGACGGGTGTGGCGGCGTTTGAGCGACGGCTGTGCCGATGAGCATGACGGCGGCGAAAGGAATCAGGGTGCGGCGGAAAAAATTCATCGTGTCAGTCAATCCAGTCTCTGAGAATGTCGGCTATGCAAGGGCCGACCGGGTGAAAAAGGGGCAGCAAATCCTGCTCAGTCTACCGCGACCCGCGGTCGCGGCAGACCCATGCGCTCAATCCGGTCGCTGACCTGATCGGCGCGATTCACATTGGCCAATGGCCCGATACGCACACGATGGACGGACTGGCCGTTGACCAGAACGTCGCTCAACTGGACCTCGCCCAGATTGGCCTCGCGCAGACGCGAGGCCAATCGCTGCGCGTTGTCGAGATCGGAAAACGCGCCTATCTGCAGAAAAATACCCGGCTGCGCACCTTTGACCACAGGCGTCCGCGCCAGTTCCGGCGCAGCACTGGACGGGTCGATGCCCACTACTTCGACCTGACCTGTCCCTTTGGGCCAGATGCCAATCTTTACAGCGGCCGCGTACGACAGATCAATCAGCCGCCCCTCGTGAAAGGGGCCGCGATCGTTGATCCGCACGATCACGCTCTTGCCGTTCTGAAGATTGGTCACCCGCGCGTAGCTGGGCAAGGGCAGCGTGGTGCTGGCGGCGCTGAATTTGTACATGTCATAGGTTTCAAGGCTGGACGTCTTGTAGCCATGAAACTTGTTGCCATAAAACGAGGCAACGCCACGCTCGTCATACCCTCGCGCCGAGGACCGCACCCGATAGCTGCGTCCGCGGACGGAGTACGGCGATTTATTCCCATACAACGAAAGCGGCTCGACCTTCGGTACCGGCTCGACCAGCTTGCTGACATCAAGTTCGGCGGTGGGCACGCTGTCGTCGTTGGCACGATAGCGACTGCTCTGCGGCTTGCTCAGGTCATCTCGAAAACTGTCTGGCTGCTGATCGCCGCGACTGACGCGCTGGCCGGACACCGTCCTCGATGCGGCGCGGCCATGGCTCGCCCGGGTGTTTGAAGTGCTGCAGCCGGCGAGCAGCACCAGCGTCAGCAGCACTCCTGCAACCGCGGCATGCCTCATTGTGCGGCGTCCGCCTGGTCAGCACCGGCAGCGATGTCATCGGCCAGTTGATTGACCGACATCGCATACAGCGGACTGCGGTTGTAGCGCGTGATCACGTAGAAATTCTGAAAGGTGAACCAGAACTCCGGCCCGTTCGGTCCATCCAGAGTTTGCAGGCTGCTCATCAGCGCGGGCGAAAGCAGTTGCAACGGTGCATAGCCCTGCGCTTCGAGTTGCTCGATCGGCCACTGCGGCTTAGCGGCTTTCACCGTGATTGGCTGCGCCGAGGCATCGGGCTGCGCGCGCGCAGCCACCGGCTGGCCGGTAACCCAGCCGTGTCTGGCGAAGTAGTTGGCCACGCTGGCGAAGATATCCGGCATCGAATTCTGCAAGTCGATATGACCGTCGTGATCCTCGTCGACAGCGTAGTCGCGGATGCTGGTGGGCATGAACTGACCCCAGCCCTGCGCACCAGCGTAGGAACCGGTGAGGGTGTCGATCGGGCCACCGAGATGCTCGGCCGGCATTTCCAGCAACTCCTTCAGCTGCTCGCGGAAGAATTTCGCCCGCGGCGGATAATAAAGACCAAGGGTCACCAGCGCATCGAGCACCTTGTAGCTGCCGGTGTTGTGGCCGTAACTGGTTTCCACACCGACGATGGCAACAATGTATCGCGGCGCGACGCCGTATTTCTTGCCGATACTGTCGAGCAGAGTCCGGTGTTCGCGGTAGAACGCGATACCGTCATTGACGCGTTTGTCGGTAACGAAAATCGGTCGATAGTCCTTCCACGGCTTGCCCTCGGCTGGACGACTGATCGCGTCGAGAATGCTCTGCTGCCTGGTCGCGCCGTCGAGCAATCTGTTCAGCGCTGCCGGGCTCTTGCCGGTGTCGTGGGCAACCTCGCGAACCAGTTCAGCCTGCCCGGGGTGCGTCTGTGCCAGCGCGGGCGTCAGCATGGCGATCCACAGCAAACTCAGGATGGCCAGAAAACGAATCGGATACGGGGCTGAATCGACTATCATTGGGGGTTTTTCGCTGCAGAAAGTGTATTTAATCAAAAGCCTAACACGCACATCGCGGTGACTTCGGGCTGCTGGTGGCAGGGGCGGCGGGCACATTCAGATGTGGGTCTTGCGATGGGCGTGGATCGACATCAGCACGCCAAACCCTGTCAGCAGCGACACCGCCGAGGTACCGCCGTAGCTGATCAGCGGCAGCGGCACGCCGACCACCGGCAACATGCCGGCGACCATGCCGCCATTGACGAATACGTAAACGAAAAAGCTCATCCCGATGGCGCCGGCAAGCAGTCGCGAATACGTATCGCGCGCTTCCATCGCGATCCACAGGCAGCGACCGATGATAAAGGTGTACAGCGCGATCAGCACGCATACGCCGATCAGCCCGAACTCCTCGGAGAACACCGCGAAGATGAAGTCGGTGGTGTGCTCGGGCAGGAAGTCCAGACGTGACTGCGTGCTGTGCTGCCAGCCTTTGCCGAATATGCCGCCGGAACCCACCGCGATCTTCGACTGGATGATGTGCCAGCCGTTGCCGAGCGGATCGGACTCGGGATTGAGCAAGGTCAGCACGCGATCACGCTGATACTGGTGCAGGAAATGCCAGCCGACGGGGATCATCGCTCCGACGGCGGCGATCAAGGCACCGATGCGCCACCACGCCATACCGGAGAGAAACAACGCAAACGCGCCCGCCGCGGTAACCAGCACCGCCGTACCCAGATCCGGCTGCTCGGCAATAAGTCCGGCGGGGATCGCGATAAGAATCCCCACGACGAGGGTGTCTTTCCAACTCGGCGGAAGCTGGCGCGGGTGGAGATACCAGGCCACCATCATCGGCATGGTCAGTTTCAACAGCTCCGATGGCTGAAAGCGCATCACGCCCAGATCCAGCCAGCGCATCGAACCGCGACCCTCACCGAGAATGGCCACCACGACCAGCAGCGCGGTGCTGGCGGCGTAGAGCCATGGCGTCCAGCTGCGCAGAACCGACGGCGGAATACGCGATACCACCAGCAGCAGCGCGCCGCCAAGTGCGAATCTGCCCGCTTGCCCGCCGACCAGTGACAAACTGCCATCGCCTGCGCTGTACAGCGTGACAAGCCCGATCGATGCCAGGATGAACAAGCCGAACGCCAGCGGCAAATCGATCCGAGGCCGGCTCATGATCCGACGCACGAACCGACGCCCTCGTGTCACGAGTGCGTTGATCATGGCGGCACGCTCTGCCCGCTTTTCAGCGCCTTCATGGTGTCCGTTCCCGGCGTGTGGGCCAGGTCAAGCGGAAACGGTGTAAGCGGCGGTGCGTCGCTGCCCTTTTGCTCAACCCACGCATCCAGAATATGCCGTGCGATGGGGCCGGATGACGACGCGCCCCACGCACCGGCTTCGAGCAGCACGGCCACCGCTATCTGGGGATCATCAGCGGGCGCATAGGCCTCGAACCAGGCGCGGTTGCGGGTGGCGAGGTAGGCGAGATTGCTGCGATCATCGTAGGCCTTGGTGGTTCGCGAGTAGCGCTCGGCGGTGCCGCTCTTGCCCGCCAGCCGGTAGGGAAAGCCGGCGACCAGCGTGCGCCCGGTGCCTTTGTCCCCATACATGACCTGCTGCATGCCCTGGTCCACCGCGGTCCAGTCTGACGGCTTGCTGATCACGCTAGGCCCTTCCGGCGGGTTGGGCAGTGGGACCCTTGGGGAGTCCACTCCATTCTGGGTAGCCATCACCAGGCGAGGCTTGTACGGAATACCGTGGCCGGCAAACGTCGCGATCGCGTGCGCCAGTTGCAGGGGTGTGACTGCCCAGAAACCCTGACCAATACCGGCAATCACCGTCTCGCCGGGATACCAGGGCTTGTTGTAGTTTTCCCGCTTCCACTCGCGCGAGGGGAGTACGCCGGACGATTCACCCACAAGATCGATGCCGGTGGGGCTACCGAAGCCAAACTTGACCAGATACCCGCTGAGCCGATCGATACCCATGTCCAGCGCGAGCTTGTAGAAATACGTGTTCACCGACTGCTCGATGGCCATGATGAGGTCAACGCGCCCAACGCCACCGCGCTGATCGTCGCGGTAGCCACGCGATTGTCCAGGAATGTAAAAAATACCGGTGGAAACCACCGTGTCCTGCGGCGTGCGAAAGCCGGTTTCCAGACCCGCCAGGCCAATCAGTGGCTTCATCGTGGAGCCCGGCGGATATACGCCCCGCAGCGCACGGTTATACAAGGGTTTCTGCGGGTCCTTGATCAGCCCGTTGTAGTCGACTTGGCTGATACCGTTGACGAACAGGTTGGGGTCGAAGGTCGGCACGCTGACCATCGCCAGCACCTGGCCATTGCGCGGATCGATGGCGACCGCAGCGCCGGGACGTCCGTCGAATGCCACTTCGGCTGCTTTCTGCACGCGCACGTCGATGCTTAGGTAAAGGTTTTTGCCCGGCGTGGGCGCATGCGTTTCGAGTACCCGCTGGGTTCGCCCGTCGGCATTGACCTCCAGTAGTTCATAGCCCGGGCTGCCGTGCAGTACATCTTCGTACGAGCGCTCCAGCCCACTGCGACCGACATGACTGGTGCCCTTGTAACGCGCTGGATCGAGCCGCGCCTGATCGTCAGCGTCGATGCGCCCGACATAACCCACCAAATGCGAAAACAGGCCGCGATACGGATAGCGTCTGGTCAGATACGGCACCACATCCACGCCGGGAAAACGCCAGCGGTTGACCGCGAAGCGATCGATCTCGTCTTCGGTCAGATGCAGTTTCAGGGGCACATTCTCGAAAGGCCGGCTCTGCGTGACCTGCTTCTGGAATGCGTCAAGATCATCCTTGTCCAGTGGCACCACCTGGCCCAGTTCAGACAACAACTTCGGCATGTCCTTGACCTGCTCGGGCACCACTTCGAGCCGGAAGGCAGGCACATTATCGGCCAGAAGTACCCCATTGCGGTCGTAGATCAAGCCGCGCGCCGGCGGAATGGCCCGTGGCTTGACGCGATTTGCCTGGGCTCGGGTGACGAACTCGTCGTGATGCGTGACCTGAAGAAAGACGAATCGGCTCACCAGCAAGCAGAGGCTCAGCACAATCAGCACAAACCCGGCCAGCGCACGGCGGCGAAACAACAGGCTTTCGCCCCGAGGGTCCTTGATCGATCGTTGTATTTTCATGTCACTGAATGCGCAGGCGAGCGCGCAGATCATCGAGCATCAGAAACACGAAGGGCCACAGCGCGGCGCCGACGAAGGGCGAAATCCACCAACTGGCCGGTGGCAACGAATCGCCCGCCAATACGCGCACAACCATCAGCAGGATGCGATCGTTGATCAGCAATGCCAGTACCGCAAGCGTCTGCTGCCAGATCGGAAAGAAGCGTAGCCGGGAACGGAAACGCAGCGCGATGAAGACGAGCGCGCACAAACGCAGCGCCTGCTCTCCCAACACCACGCCGTTGAGCAGATCCGCTCCCAGGCCGACCATGAAGGCCAGCCCCAGCGTGACTCGATCCTCCGATTCCAGCGCCCAGTACAGAAGCACCAGAGCTGGCCAATACGGTTTGAACGGCTCAAGCACCCCCGGTAGCGGCACCAGCATCGCCAACAGCGAAAACACCAGCGTGCCGACGAACCACCACAAGCTCAATCGATACTTGTTCAATGCGCGCCACCGGCAGGTCCATGAGGCAACGATGGCGCATTGGCCGGCGCCAGATCACTGGGCGGACCCATGGGCGTGATGGGAGCGGGCGGGCCATCCGGCTCTGCCTGATCGTGCAACAGCAATACATCCTGACTGCGATCGATATCGGCTGCCGGCAGCGCCTTTGCCAGCAAGAACATGCCGGTCGCTGCCGGCGCCGCCGATACAATCTCGCCGACCGGGAAGCCCCGTGGAAATCGACCACCGAGTCCGGAAGTCAGCAACGTGTCACCCTTTTTCACGTCCGCAGCGAGTGGAATATCGGGCAGTATCAGCTGATCGCCTTCGCGCGAGCCATAAACAACCGTGCGCAAGCCGGTGCGCTCGATCACCACCGGTATGGCGTGCGACGGATCAGTGATCAACATCACCGTCGATGTTGTCGGGAGTACGGATTTCACCTGGCCCATGACGCCGTGCGCATCGATCACGGGCTGGCCGGGTTTGACCCCGTCCCGAGCACCGACATTGAGGGTCAGCTGATAGCGATAGGCACCCAGATCAACGCCAATGACCCGCGCCAGTTGCACATGCAATTTCAGACTGTGCTGGGTATCAAGCAACTCTTTCAAGCGCAGATTCTGCTCGGCAACGGCGCCCATGCGATTGAGCTTGGCATTGGCCAACAACAGATCTTCGCGCAAACGCTGGTTCTGCTCGGTCAGTCGCTGACGATCGGCAAACGCAACGCTTGCGGTGCGAATGCCCGCTGAGGGCAAGCCGGCCAAACGGTATATCGGCTCCACCACGACAGCAGCGGTGTAGCGCAGGCGCCAAAGCCAGTTATTGCGATGGTCGAGGACCATCAGCGCCAAGGCCAGCGAAAGATAAACAATCAGCCGCAACGTACCCGCGGCGTTGCCAGCAAACAATGGCGAGGACTCGTCGCGCGTGCGGGCCATGGCCGCCCCCGATCAGCGCGCGTTATTCGGGCGCGAAAAAATCACTGCCGTGCTGATCGATCAGCTCCAGCGCCTTGCCACCACCACGTGCCACACAGGTAAGCGGGTCGTCTGCCACTTGCACGTGCAGGCCTGTTTCTTCGGAGATCAGGCGATCCAGATCGCGCAACAGCGCGCCACCACCGGTGAGCACAATTCCGCGCTCAGCGACGTCCGAACACAGTTCCGGCGGGGTCTGTTCCAGCGCGGACTTGACCGCAGCCACGATGCCGGCCAGCGGTTCGTGCAGCGCCTCGAGGATCTCGTTGGAGTTGATCGTGAACCTGCGCGGCACGCCCTCGGCGAGATTGCGCCCGGAAATTTCGATTTCCTTGACCTCACTCTGCGGAAACGCGCAGCCAATCTGCAGCTTGATCTTCTCTGCGGTAGATTCACCGATCAGCGTGCCGTGATTGCGACGCACGTAGTTGATGATCGCCTCATCGAAGCGATCGCCACCGACCCGAACCGACTGCGAGTAGACAATGCCGTTGAGCGAGATCACCGCGACCTCGGAGGTGCCGCCACCGATATCCAGCACCATCGCACCGCGTGCCTCGTGCACGGGAATACCGGCGCCGATCGCCGCCGCCATCGGCTCCTCGATCAGGAACACGTCACGCGCACCGGCACCCTCGGCCGACTCCTTGATCGCACGGCGCTCGACCTGGGTCGAGCCACACGGCACGCAGACCAGCACGCGGGGACTTGGTCGCAGGAAGCGCGACTTGTGCACCTGCTTGATGAAATGCTGCAGCATCGCCTCGGTCATCGTGAAGTCGGCAATGACACCATCCTTCAACGGCCGCACGGTGGCGATGTTGCCCGGCGTACGTCCCAGCATTCGCTTGGCATCCCCGCCGACGGCCGCGATCGTGCGCGGGCCGCCAGGGCCACGATCCTGTCGAATCGCCACGACGGAGGGCTCGTTCAACACGATGCCCTGGCCGCGGACGTAGATCAGCGTGTTGGCGGTACCGAGGTCGATGGAGATGTCGTTGGAAAAGATGCCGCGAAACTTCTTGAACATGGATTCGCCGTAACTCAGCTGCGCTGAAAAGTAAGCTCGCCAGTCTAGTTAGCGTGAAGATCATGCGCAAGGACAATTACGTTAAGAAATCCTTGCACAACACCAGCCTAAGCGTGGTTTCGCTGATTTTACTCCAGCGTGAGCGCCGGCGGAAAAGTCGCCAAAAGAGAGCGATGGCGGTACGATTCATTCCTTTGGCCGCGGCCCACTGTCCGATTTCCGGTGACAGGAGCGTTCGCGGCTTCCCTACCACCTTGCCAAGGGGCTCCCGCTCATCATGTCTGCCGTCATCTGCGGATCGCTGGCCTATGACACCATCATGGTGTTC
>JBDTXA010000148.1:0-9221 GCA_040006415.1 Rhodanobacter sp. | reverse complement strand
CAGAAGCACGAGTCGGATGCGATGGAAGTGATTCGCCGCATCTTCACGCCGGAGTTCCGCAACCGGCTGGACGCGATCATCCAGTTCGGCGCGCTCGATTTCGAGCATATCCTGCGCGTGGTCGACAAGTTCCTGATCGAGCTGGAAAGCCAGTTGACCGAGAAGCATGTCAGCCTGGAAGTGGCCCCCGATGCGCGACGCTGGTTGGCCGAGCATGGATTCGATCCACAGATGGGTGCGCGGCCGATGGCTCGCGTGATTCAGGAGAAGGTGAAGCGCGCGCTGGCGGACGAGTTGCTGTTCGGCAAGCTGTCAGAGGGTGGCGTGGTGCACCTGAGCGTCAACGATGGCGAGCTGAAGGTCGATTGCGAGGCGGCCGAACCCATGCCCGAAGCCGTCGTCGAGTAATCCCGAACGCGAGGCAAAGCAAAGGCGGCGCATTGCGCCGCCTTTTTGCATGTCCACCACTTCACCCCAAATCCGATTCGCTGCGCGCAGGCGCGGCAGAGGTCGGTGACCGCTTACTTCATGCGGTAGGTGATCCGTCCCTTGCTCAGGTCGTACGGGGTCATTTCGATCTTGACCTTGTCGCCCGTGAGGATACGGATGTAGTGCTTGCGCATACGACCAGAGATGTGGGCGATGATGACATGCCCATTCTCAAGCTGAACGCGAAACATGGTGTTGGGCAGAGTCTCCTGGACCGTGCCTTCCATTTCGATGACGTCGTCTTTGGCCATTTGTCCCGGGTTCACTCGCAGCCATCGTGGCTGCCCAAGCCGACGATTATGCCATGGATAGGCATTTGATTAAACAATGGGCCGGTGATTTATGCCCATCGGGTCCTGTGATCAGGTGAAGTGCTCGTCCAGCTTGCGCCGAATTTCCTGTTCGACCATTCCCTTGAGGGGCGAAAGCATCATGCCCAGCTCGGCCTTGACTCGAATAGCGTTGCTCTCGACGGCGATGCTGCCACTGACGCCGGAGCGCGAGAACTGGAATGTGTCGCCTTGCCATTGTCCGCTCATGGCAAATTTTTCCTGCATGCGCTCGGCCACCTTGTCGACCACCGCGCGGGCTTCAGCAATGGTCAATTGATGCGGACGATGGATATCGATCTTTGGCATGACTCACTCCGGTTGAAACATTGCATGCTAGAACTCCCCGGGCGCTGGCGCGAGTCCGGCTGCATGCTAGAGTTTCGCAGTCTATAGACTGGTTTACACATGCGTATCGAATTCCCCAATGCCGCTCGCGAGGATTTTCATTGGGCGAAGGCGCAATTGCGTGTAGGCAGTGCGCCAGACAACGATCTCGTGCTGGCTGCCACCCAAGCGTCGGCGCGACATCTGCGGATCCAGCAGGACCATCGCGGATGGGTGCTGGATGTGTTGCCAGCGGCTGACCGTATCCATGTCAATGCACGTCCGGTACGTGAGCGGGCACTGTTGCGCGCCGGTGATGTCGTGAGCGTGGGCGACTGTCGGATGTTGCTGCGCTCCGACGAAGAACCTGAAAATCGCGCTCCAGTCACCATTCCCATCGAGGGACGATGCACGGCCGCTCTTCGCGCCGTCTCCGGTCCGTTGTCTGGGAAGGTGTTTGCCCTGGGCGACAGCATTGAGCTGGGGCCGCCGGGGCGGTGTCCGCTGGAGTTGCCGCGCGGCGAAACCATCGCGTTGAGAATTTTCTGGCGCGACGGCAACTTGCTGCTTGAGACAACCCAGCGCTGCGAGCACCATCCAGTGCGAGTCAATGGGGTTGCCATCGAAACTGCGTCGTTGCAACCCGGTGACCAGATTGGCGTGGCCATGCATCGCTTCGTGCTCGACGCGCCGGGTATGGAACCAGAGCCGGAGTGGAGCGAGCCCGAGCCGGCGCATGCCAATCTGCCCGAAGATGCTGCCGGTCCCTCGGGCGAGGTGTGGTGGCTTATTGTCACTGCTGCGGTTCTGGCCCTTGGCATCGCACTCGTGTTGCTGATCCGCTTCTAGATCCACGCGCAGGGATCCACCTGTCCAGGTCCCGCGAGGTTTCGGGCTGGTTGACGGCCCCTCGCTGCGCTGCGCCATAATGCCTGCTCTCTTTTCGGGATAGGTACGCACGTGAGCAGAGTCTGGAATTTCAGCGCCGGTCCGGCCGCCTTGCCACAAGTGGTACTCGAACGCGCCCAACGCGAGATGCTGGACTGGAATGGCACCGGCGCCTCCGTGATGGAGCTGTCGCATCGCGGAAAACCCTTCATCGAGATGGCGGCGCAAGCGGAGGCCGACCTCCGCATCCTTCTGGCCATTCCCGCTGACTATGCCGTCCTGTTCCTGCAAGGCGGCGCAACCCAGCATTTCGCGCAGATTCCGATGAATCTGGCCGGCGAAGGCGACATCGCCGATTACATTGTCAGCGGTCACTGGGGCGAGAAGGCGGTCACCGAGGCGCGGCCCTACTTGCGGGTAAACGTAGCTGCGAGCGGTGAGGCCGACGGCTACCGTCGGCTGCCTCCGCGCGACCGCTGGCAGCTGACCGCCGGCGCCGCCTATGTCCACTACACGACCAACGAAACAATCCACGGAGTCGAGTTTCACGATGTTCCGGAAGTTGGAAGCGTGCCGCTCGTGGCCGACATGTCCTCGAACATCCTGTCAGAACCGGTGGATGTGTCGCGGTTCGGATTGATCTATGCGGGCGCGCAGAAGAACATCGGACCCTCCGGCCTGGTGGTGATGATTATCCGTCGCGACCTTCTCCAGCGCGCCGGTCGTCCGATGGCACGCATCTTCAGTTACGCCGAGCATGCGGCGAACGACTCCATGCTCAATACACCCAATACGTGGGGCTGGTACCTCGCAGGTTTGACGTTCCAGTGGCTGAAGGATCAGGGCGGACTCACGGTGATCGGAAAAAACAATCACGCCAAGGCGAGCCTTTTTTACGACTCGATCGATCATTCCGGGGGCTTCTATCGCAATCCGATCGAGATATCGGCACGGTCACGCATGAATGTCCCTTTCACCCTGCACGATGGCGCGCTCGATACGCTGTTCCTGAAAGAATCCGAGGCTGCCGGCTTGTTTGCGCTGAAAGGGCACAAGGCCGTGGGCGGCATGCGAGCATCGCTGTACAACGCGGTGCCGCTGGAAGCGGTGCAGGCACTGACCAGTTTCATGTGTGACTTTTCCGCCCGACATGGATGATTGGCCACGTGCTCCGTCTTTCAGGCAAGATGCAACCACGGCGACGGACTTCTTTACTTTTAGGCGGCTAAAAGCATGACCGATTCAAAGACACCGCTGAGCGAGATGCGTGAGCGCATCGACAGCATTGATCGACAGATCCAGCAACTCATCTCCGATCGCGCCAACCACGCACGTACGGTTGCGCAGGTGAAAGGTTCGGGACTTTCCGCGATCGAGTACTACCGACCCGAGCGCGAGGCTCACGTGCTGCGCATGGTGGTAGATCGAAATGAAGGCCCGCTGTCGGACACCGAAATGGTGCGTCTTTTCCGGGAGATCATGTCCTCCTGCCTGGCGCAGGAAGATCCGCTTAAGATCGGCTTTCTCGGCCCGGAAGGTACGTTCAGCGAACAGGCTGTACGCAAGCACTTCGGTCACGCTGCCTACGGTCTTCCCCTGGGCAGCATCGAAGAGGTCTTCCAGGAGGTTGCCGAGGGTAACGCGGACTTCGGCGTGGTACCGGTGGAGAATTCCGGGCAGGGCATGATCCAGGTCACGCTGGACATGTTCCTCACCTCCGAGGCGGTTATTTGCGGTGAAGTCGAGTTGCGGGTGCACCAGTGTCTGCACTCACTGACGGGTAATCTCGATGATGTCCGCCTCGTTTACGCGCATGCGCAGTCGCTGCAGCAATGCAAGACGTGGCTGCGAATCAACCTGCCTGGCGTCGAATGCCTCGCTGTCGGCAGTAACGCCGAGGCGGCGCGCATGGCCCGCCACGCCGACGACGCGGCCGCCATCGCTGGCGAGACGGCAGGCAAGATCTATGGCCTGAAAACCGTCGCTACCGGGATCGAGGATCGGGCCGACAACACCACACGTTTCCTGGTGATCGGGCGCACCCTGTTTCCACCGTCGGGCAATGACCGGACGTCCCTGCTGGTGACCGTCAACGACAAGCCGGGCGCGTTGTATGACGTGTTGAATCCGTTGGCGAAGCATCAGGTCAGCATGAACCGGATCGAATCGCGACCGGCGCACACCGGCAAGTGGCAGTATGCGTTTTTCATCGACGTCTCCGGCCACGTGAACGATGCCGGAGTGAGTGCCGCATTGAAGGAGATCGAAGACTCTGCTGGTTCGTTGCGCGTGCTGGGTTCTTACCCGGTGGCACTGCCCTGAACAGCGTGGAGAGCGTCTCTTGAGTCGTCTTGACTGGATCAGTCGTTCCGGCCAACCGCTACGCGGGAGCGTCGCGGTTCCCGGTGACAAATCGGTATCCCACCGCGCGTTGATGTTGTCCGCGATCGCAGACGGTCGTTCGCATATACGAGGCTTCCTGGAAGGCGAGGATACCCGCTCCACGGCAGCCGTGCTGGCGCGGCTCGGTGTCGTGATCGAAACCCCCTCGGCGGGCGAGCGCGTGGTGCACGGCGCAGGGGTCAATGGCCTGCGCCGCTCAACCGAAGCCCTGGATTGTGGCAACGCCGGCACCGGCATGCGCCTCCTCACCGGGTTGCTGGCGGGCCAGGCATTCGACAGCACGCTTGTCGGAGACGCCTCGTTGTCGAAGCGGCCGATGCGCCGGGTCACCGATCCGCTCACGCAGATGGGTGCCCGCATCGATACACGGGAAGGCATGCCGCCGTTGCACATTCATGGCGGACAGGCCTTGGCGGGTATTCGCTACGAGTTGCCCATTGCCAGCGCCCAGGTGAAGTCGGCGCTGCTGCTGGCTGGTTTGTATGGCGCGGGCGAGACGGAAATCATCGAGCCGCATCCCACCCGTGACTACACCGAACGCATGCTGGCCGCATTCGGCTACCCGATCAGCTTTTCGCCGGGGCGGGCAAGCCTCAGTGGCGGGCATCGCCTGCAGGCTATGGATGTCGATGTTCCCGCCGATTTTTCGTCCGCAGCGTTCTTTCTGGTGGCTGCCAGCATCGTGCCCGATTCCGACCTCACGCTTACCGCGGTAGGCCTCAATCCACGCCGGACGGGCCTGTTGCACGCGCTGCGCCTGATGGGAGCCGACATCACGATCGAGAACGAGCACGAAAGCGGCGGTGAACCGGTGGGCGACCTGCGGGTGCGACATGCGCCATTGCATGGCATCGCGCTGCCGGAGGCGCTTGTTCCGGACATGATTGACGAGTTGCCCGTGTTGTTTGTGGCTGCCGCCGTCGCCGGTGGCCGCACGACGATCAGCGGTGCGGCGGAGTTGCGGGTAAAGGAATCCGATCGCATCGCGGCGATGGCAACTGGACTGCGTGCGCTCGGCGTGGCCATCGAAGAGACCCCGGACGGCGCGCTTATCAATGGCGGATTCATCAGCGCAGGCAACATCGAGACCCATCTGGACCATCGCATCGCGATGAGCTTCGCGGTGGCAGGACTGGTGTCCCGCGGTGAGGTGCGCGTCAACGATTGCGGGCATGTCGCCACATCATTTCCGGGCTTTTTGGCGCTGGCCAATGGTTGTGGCTTCGCCTTGCGTGGGACGCTCTGAGGCGCTCCTCTGCGTGTATGGTGGCGGCCAAGTCTCGCTGCACTATTGAAGGATAGTCATGTCCAACGCTGTGCCCCCGTTTGTGGTGGCCATTCCGGCCCGTTACGGCTCGACCCGGCTACCGGGTAAGCCTTTGCGGGAGATTGACGGCGTGCCGATGGTGGTGCGCGTGGCGCAACGTGCGCTGCAGGCAGGCGCGGCGCAGGTCGTGGTGGCGGTGGACGATCAGCGGATTGCCGACGCGCTGGCAAGTCAGGATGTCGACGTCTGCATGACTCGCAGTGACCACGCCTCGGGCAGCGACCGCCTGGCCGAATGTGCGGCCCATTACGGCTGGGCGGACGACACGATCGTGGTCAATCTCCAGGGTGACGAGCCGTTCGCTCCCGCGGCAGGTATTCGCGCCGTGGCGCAGGCGCTGCTGGGCGATGACGCGCCGATGGCGACGCTGGCGACACCGATCATCGACGCGGAGGAACTGTTCGATCCCCATGTCGTCAAGCTGGTTCGCACGGTAACCGGGCGGGCACTGTATTTCAGCCGGGCACCTTTACCATGGGCTCGCGACGCTTTTGCCGAAAGTCGGCAAATGCTGCCCTCAGGGCTTCCGTTTTTGCGTCACATCGGTATCTACGCCTACCGCGCCGGCTTCCTTGGCCGTTACGCCACGCTGCCGCGCACGCCGCTGGAACAGACCGAGTCACTGGAACAGTTGCGCGTACTCGAACATGGCCACGCGATTGCGGTGCGGCTTACCCCGGAGCCGTTCCCGCCCGGTATCGACACCGAAGCCGACCTCGAGCGTGCCGGGCAGTGGTTGCGAACGCAGCACTGAGCCACCACTTTTGTCGATGACGCCGGTTCACCCGGCCATCGTGCCCAACCGTTGGAATGACGCATGCAGTCCGCGCAACCCGTCCCATTCGATGGCAAGTCCTTCGTCCGAAACCTCACCTCGTCGCCCGGGGTCTACCGTCATTTCGATGCGGCGGGCGAGCTGCTTTATGTCGGCAAGGCCGGCAATCTCAAGAAGCGGGTTGGCAGCTATTTCCTGAAGCCGCGGATGGAACCGCGCATTGCCGCGATGGTGGCGCAGATCGCACGGGTCGAGATCACCGTGACGCGCACCGAGGGCGAGGCGCTGCTGTTGGAATCGCAGCTGATCAAGTCGCTCAAGCCGCGGTACAACATCCTGCTGCGCGACGATAAAAGCTATCCCTACATCTACCTTTCCAGTGGCGAGGACTATCCGCGCCTGGCCTTTCATCGAGGGGCGCGCAATCTGCCGGGGCGGTATTTCGGACCGTACCCAAGCACCTATGCGGTGAGAGAAAGCCTCAGCCTGATGCAGAAGCTGTTCAAGGTACGCCAATGCGAGGACAGTTATTTCCGCAACCGCTCCCGTCCATGCCTGCAACACCAGATCGGGCGTTGCACCGCGCCGTGTGTGGGGCTGATCGGCGTAGAGGACTACCGGGCCGACGTGCGTTACGCGGAAATGTTTCTCGAGGGGCGCAGCAACGTGGTGATCGATGAACTGGCCGAAGCGATGGAGCAGGCCAGCACCTCATTGCAATTCGAACGAGCGGCCAAGTTGCGCGATCAGGTGGCGGCCTTGCGGCAGTTGCAGGCACAGCATCATGTCCAGGGTGCCAGCGCAGACATGGATGTCATCGCTTGCCGCATCGAATCGGGTCTGGCCTGCGTCAGTGTGCTGTTCTTTCGCAACGGCATCAGCCTGGGGACGCGTGATTTTTTCCCGCGACTGCCGCTGGACGCCGAGACGGCGGACGTATTGACCCAGTTCATTGCGCAGTACTACCTCGATCGCCCGGTGCCCCGCGAGCTGATCCTGGGTGAAACGCTGGCCGACCAGCGGATTCTCGCCGAGTTGCTGAGCCAGCACGCTGGTCGCACGGTGGAATTGAAATCAAGTGTTCGCGGCGACCGCGCCCAGTTTCTGCAGATGGCCGAGCGCAATGCCCAGGCCTCCCTGACGGCACGTCTGGCCAGTCGCCAGACGCTGGGTACGCGCTTTGACGACTTGAAGAAACTGTTGGAGCTGGACGCCATGCCGCGGCGGATCGAATGCTTCGACATCAGTCACACGATGGGCGAGGCAACGGTCGCCTCGTGTGTGGTGTTTGGTCCCGAAGGGCCAGAGAAATCCCACTATCGGAGATTCAATATTGCCGGCATCACGCCTGGCGATGACTACGCCGCTATGAACCAGGCGCTCACTCGTCGATTCCGCAAGCTGGTCGAAGGAGAAGGCGCATCTCCGGACATCCTTCTGATCGACGGCGGCAGCGGACAGGTGGCACAGGCACTTGACGTACTGAAGACACTCGGCGTCACCGGTATCGAAGTCGTCGGCGTCGCCAAAGGTCCGGGGCGGCGGGCTGGAGAGGAGACTCTGGTGCTGGCCGATTCGGGTCGGGAACTGCATCCCGGCTCTTCGTCGCCTGCGCTGCATCTGGTCGCGGCAGTGCGTGACGAGGCTCACCGTTTTGCCATCAGCGGTCATCGAAAACGGCGTGAGAAGGCTCGCGAACGAAGCGTGCTGGAAGAAGTCGAGGGTATCGGCGCGCGACGTCGCTCAGCCCTGCTGAAGGCGTTCGGAGGCATGCAGGGCGTGGAGAATGCGGGCATCGAAGAACTCATGCAGGTGAAGGGCATCGACCGCGGGCTGGCGCAACGCATCTACGCCAGCCTGCATGGCTGAACATCAGATGCACGCGTCATTCGGCAGCTACGCAGCGACGTGCGAAACTGTGGCAAATCCCGGGAACACATCATGCAAATCAATTTGCCAACTTGGCTGACCTTGTTCCGTGTTGCCCTGTTGCCGGTCATGGTGCTCGCTTTCTACGCGCCTTTCCCTGGCCACAACATCACTGCGGCGATCGTCTTCGTGCTGGCTGCGGTAACCGACTGGCTTGACGGCTTTCTCGCTCGGCGCATGAATCTCACGTCGGCTTTCGGTGCCTTTCTCGACCCGGTAGCCGACAAGCTGATGGTGGGGACGACGCTGTTCATGCTGGTCGAATCACATCATCGTGTGGCTTCGCCGCTGACCGACTGGTCCGGCATCGTCATGGCAGTCACCGCAGCGATCATCGTGGGACGCGAAATCAGCGTGTCGGCACTGCGTGAATGGATGGCCGAGATCGGCATGAGTGCCACGGTCAAGGTCGCCTTTGTGGGCAAGCTCAAGACCGTGATGCAGATGATTGCGCTGGTGGTGCTGATCGTGCAGCACGAGAAGGAAGCCAGCGCACTGCGTCTGTACCATATTGGCGAAGGGCTGCTGGTGATTGCTGGCGTGCTGACGATCTGGTCCGGTCTTTATTACCTGCGTGCAGCATGGCCGATGTTGCGCGGTGACTCGCCGACACAGGTTCCCAACGACGAACCATGATCACCTGTGGGAGGCACGTTGCTGATTTGGGCTTGACGATTTTCCTTCACGTATTAGAATGCCCGGCTCCAATGCGGGAATAGCTCAGTTGGTAGAGCACGACCTTGCCAAGGTCGGG
>JBDTXA010000147.1:0-9301 GCA_040006415.1 Rhodanobacter sp. | reverse complement strand
CGCCCGTGATGACGGGCCGGGCGCCGTGGCGCAGCTGTGGCTTCCATTGTAGGAGCCCGCTCGCGGGCGATGCTTTTGTTGTGGCATCGGAGCAAAAGCATCGCGCGCTAGCGCGCTCCTACACGGCGTTACGTGCCAACGCGGCATCGTGGAGCGCCGCGATCCGCTCGGCGCGCGGCAGCTTCTTCCACGCAATCTCCAGTCGCAACGCTTCGCCGTGCCCGGCCACCCACACCCAGCCCAGCAACTGCCGCGGGGGATTGGAGCGGGTAAATCGCGCGCCCTTGCCGCTGAGATGTTTCGCATAGCGTTGCTCGGGATCGCGCGCGATGCCGGTGTAGACACGGCCGTCGGCACACTCAAGCAGATACACCGCCCATGCCTTCGCGTCGAGTGCATCGCTCATGCGGCTACGCCCATTCGATCAGGCCCTCGATCTCGCATAGCTGCTTCCATGACGGACGTTGCTTCAGGCGCGTCGCCAGCGTATCCAGATGCGGCCAGTTGGTCGCCGTGCGCGGCATGTTGCGTGACCAGCGCATCAGCATCAAGGCGTACAGATCCACCACGCTGAAGTCCTCGCCGAGCAGATACGGTCCGTGGGTGGCAAGGTGCGTATTGATACGTGACCAACACGCCTCGATGCCGATGCGCGCCGCCTCCTTGATGCTTTCGCTGGCCTGGGGCAGGTCATCGCCGGGATAGAACCATTGCCGGAAACGCGGTTGCAGCGAGTTGGCCAGAAAGAGCATCCACTGCAGGTAGTCGGCGCGTCCGGCTGTGCCTGGCGGCGGTGCCAGCGCTGCCTCGGGATGGCGTTCGACCAGCAGCATCGCCAGTGCGGCCGACTCGCCGTGCGGCACGCCATCGACAATCAGGGTGGGTACCACGCCATTCGGGTTCAGTGCGAGGTACGCCGCGCTGCGCTGCTGACCGGCCTCAAGATCAATGTGTTCCAAGGCGTGCCGCGTACCGCATTCGAGCAGGGCCTGATGCACCAGCATGCTAGCGGTGCCGGGACCGTAATAGAGCGTATACATGGCGATAGATCCGAGTGGAAGTTCAAGGATGATAACCAGGCATCGACCGGTGTCGTCGAGACTTCTTTCCTCTGCTTTGGGCAAGGCCCGATCTGGCTTCGGCTTGTATGAAATTGGACAGAGGTAATACTCTTGTTAAACAGGCGTTTATTTCATCTGATTCAAGTGAAATGTGTGGATTTTCACCCATCTTGCCGGGTATCTTTGCAAGCGCAATCGAGGCTGGACCCCATGCATATCGAAATCCCTTGCTTTCACCGTGGCCGCGGCTGGATTCATCGCCTTGCCACTGTTCTGCTGTTGCTCGGCGGGTTCACGCAAACGGCCCAGGCGGTAGATGCGTCGCTGGTGCTGGACGCGTCGACAGGTACGGTGCTCAGCGAGAACCATGCGGACGCGCTCAATCATCCGGCTTCGCTGACCAAGATGATGACGATCTATCTCACCTTCCGCGCGCTGCGAGACGGAAGAATAACGCTCGACCAGAAGCTGCCCGTGTCCCAGCATGCGGCGAACATGGCACCCACCAAGCTCGGTCTGCGCGCGGGGCAGACGATTTCAGTGCGGAATTGCCTTTTGGGCATGATAACCAAATCGGCGAACGACGCCGCCACGGTGATGGCGGAGGAGCTGGGCGGAACGGAGGCCCACTTCGTGGAAGCGATGAATGCGCAGGGGCTTTTGCTGGGCATGTCACATACACGCTTTGCCAGCGCCTCGGGCCTGCCGCACCCGGATGACAGCACCACCGCGCGTGACATTAGTCGGCTGGCGCTTGCGCTGTATCGGGATTTTCCGGATCGGGCACCGATGTTCTCGACGCGCGAATTCACCTTCCGAGGCCGGACGGTACGCGGTCACAACCATCTGATGGAGCGCTATCCCGGCATGGACGGGTTGAAAACGGGCTACACCGCTGCGGCCGGCTTCAATCTCGCGTCGACCGCCATGCGCGACGGTCATCGCCTGTTTGGCGTGGTGCTGCATGGCGACTCGGCACGTGCGCGTGACAATCTGATGGGCCAGTTGCTTGACGAAGGGTTTGAGCAATCGCAGGCCTCACCTGCGCTCATTGCCGCGGTTGGCAAGCCAGCGCATCGCAGCGTACTGGCTGCGCTCTCGCCGATTGGCATCGCAGAAGCCGAAGCTGTGCCTGCCGCGAGGTTCCACAGGAAGGCGGTCAGGCACGTTGCCGGCAAGCGAGCAAAGGTGACAACCCGCGTAGCCAGTGCCACACATTCAAAGCGCCATCGGAAGACAACGTCCGCTCTGGCCAGCGTGACGACGAGGTCCTCACGGTGCGGAAAAGGCGACAGCGCGTTACACGCGTGTGCCATCCGGGTCCACGCGCACAAGGTGCGACAACCCGCAAAGCTCGCGCACCGCGACGTCAAGCCACGCAAGATCCGTAAAGCCGATCAACACGACTGATTCTGTGTCTGTTATGTGCGGGAAGCGCATGGGTTGAGCAATGACGTCGGCCAGGCCTAAGGTGCCTCTTCTTCGCTAAAAGACGCTCAGCCGTCCATTTTGACTGGCGTTCCTGGCGGCTTTCAGTTCGTTATTCAGCGTCATCACCGTGTTGTCTACAGCCTCCATCGCGGTGCCGTTGAGGGTGGCGGAATCATTTGTTGCTGCGGCACGAGGCAATAGCGGTCTCCTTCTAAAGACATCCAGGTTTGATCCCGGCAGCTTTTATCCCCATGCCTCCTGCTGTCCGAAATTTCTCCGGTTGGACAGTGGTTGCATGCAAGGCAGCGGAGGCAGGGATCCTTGCCATCAAGGTGCTTCGGCTAGCCCATTTCGGGCACACAAACGATGCCGATGCGGATACGTTTGTCGGCACAACTTGAAAGGATAGAACGTCCTGCACGTCTATCTGAACTCCTTCGGCTTGTAGCTAGTACCTGCGGATCTGACCATCTCATCGCCGGACGCGACTGGGTCCTCGAGTACTGCTCTATCAGCCACATTCAGATTCAGATTAAGGCTCCCTGAGGACGTCTCCTGGGCTCAAGGCTGACAGGTTGCAGTTTTCAGCTGAATACTTGATAAATAATCCAGCGCCGCATGAGCGTCTGATGGTCGCGCTGCGCGTACATCTACAGGTCTTCTAGGGAAGGAGGGTGAGAGAGGGAGCGGTAGCGAAGCATCAGCTATTCAACGAAAGGCCCATGCGCAGGCTTGCCTGCATATTGAACAGATCAAAGGAGCCGGACGGGTAACGGGAATCTGCGGGGCGTAGCGCTGGCATCGGGTCAGAGCATAAGTCCCCGCGGGACGCGATCGATCTGAAGATGACGAGGTAAGCCCATGAAACTGAAACCCATCGTGCTTCTACTGGGACTGTTACCTGTGTTGCGCTGGCCTCAAGCCATCGCGAGGCGTCGTTCATCAGCACCATGCCGCAGGCGGGTGCCAGCGACTTTCAAATGTTCATGAGTTACGAGCCGGGGCGCGCAGGTTATGGGAGCTTGCCGGCCAACGACGACCCGCTGCAGAAAACGTACAGCGGACCTTGTTTTCATTCCCTCGATGACAACGCGGTCTACGATTTCAAGGTCGACAACGATGGCGATGCCCTGTCTGGACTGAGCTTTCGGTTCACCTTCACCGCTACGTACAAGAATCTCGCGGTGCCGGCGGGCGGCAAACAGGCGTCCGCACCGCTAATCCATATCGGCTCGGTCTCCGGCAGCGATCAGAGTGCGCTCAATCGTGTCGAAACCGCTACCGTGAACGGGCGCCACGATGAGCAGGGCAGATTCCCGTGGCTGGCGAACACGACTGGCGGCCCGGGCATGTTCGTGAAACCGGTCGACAACATCGGAAAAAAGTCGATTGCCGATGACGCTGCGTATGCCCGCAAATACGTTTACAACACCTGCGCCGCAGGGCGCGAGTTCCATCGCAACGTGCCGCGCCTTGCGCTGGCGTTGATGCTGCTACTGGTCAGTGGCCTTTCGCAGGCGGTGCAGAACATACCGTACGTCCCGGCCTCGGCCGATGTCGTGCTACAGCGGGTACCGCCAAATACGGATCCTCGGGTACGCCAGTTCGATTTGCTGCGCCGCGATCTTGCCGGCCAACCCGGTGATGTGGGCAAGGCGGTGCGGCTGGCGCACGCCTATATTGATTACGGTCGCGCCACCGGTGACGCGCGCTTTCTGGGCCGCGCGATGGCAGTCATCGAACCGTGGATGCGCGAGCCAGCGCCTCCGATTCCGGTGCTGCTGGTACACGCCACGATCCAGCAAAGCCGGCACTTCTTTCAGACATCGCGCGAGGAGCTGAATGCAATCCTCAAGCGTGATCCCGATAACGTTCAGGCCTGGCTGACGCTGGCCACGGTGGCGATGGTGCAGGGTGACGAAGTGCTCGCCAATCGCGCCTGCGTGCAGCTGGCCAACGACGGCGGTGATCTGATGGGTCTGGTGTGCACGGCGTCGCTGCGATCGCTGACCGGACAGGCAAAGCAGGCCTACGCGCTGCTTTCTATCGTTCAGGATCCGGGCCAGAAGGCGCCGCCTTCGATCAAGGCGTGGATCGCCGGTCTGCAGGCGGATACGGCAGCGCGCATGGGCGAAACCGACGAGGCCGAGAAACACTATCGGCAAGCGTTGCAGTGGGCTCCGGATGACAATTTTCTACTAGCCGACTATGCCGATTTCCTGCTCGATCAGGGTCGTCCGGCCGAGGTCATCCACCTGCTACGCGAACAGGCCCAGTCCGATACCTCGTACCTGCGCCTGGTGATGGCGGAAGTGGCGTTGGCCAAGCCGCAGGCAGCGCGTGATACCGCGCTGATGAGCGATCGATTTGCGGCCTTGGACGCGCGCGGTAGTCAGGTTTTCCAACGCGAGCAGGCGCGTTTTGCGTTGCATGTCCTTCACGATCCGTCGTCGGCGCTGACGCTCGCCCAGCAGAACTGGACGGTGCAGCGAGAACCTGCGGACGTTCGCATTCTGCTGGAGGCGGCGCTGGCAGCCAACCAGCCGGCAGCGGCGCAGCCCGTGCTCGACTTTCTTGCACGCACGCATCTTTCGGACGTCGCCATCGATCCTTTGGCCGCCCGGGCACGGACGCAGCTGACATCGCTGGCGACCGCCGCGACAGTCACCGCCCCACCACCGAAACGGAGCGTGCCATGAGGCGCGGTCGCGGCATTCTGGTGGGATGGCTTGCATTGGTCATGACGCTGACCTCGCTGCCTGCGCTGGCGCACAAGGAAAGCGATGCCTATCTCAACCTGCGCACGGACGCGACCGATCATCATCGCCTGCATGGGCAGTGGGATATCGCCCTGCGCGACCTCGATTTCGCGATCGGTATTGACGGTAACCACGACGGTGCCATCACCTGGGGCGAAGTGCAGGCTCGGCGTACCGCAATCGAGCAATACGCGTTGGCGCGTGTGGACATCAAGGGCGACGGCCTGATCTGCGAGTTGCAGCCGACCGGCCAGAAGATCGACCAACACACCGATGGTGCCTATGCCGTGATCGAGTTCGATGCGATCTGCGACAAAAACATTCCGAGCAAACTCACCGTGGTCTACCGTCTTCTGTACGACCTCGATCCCTACCATCGCGGTATCGTGACCATCCATGCTGGCGACAAGGTGGCGGGCGCCGTATTGGGGCCCGACCGTCCGGTGGCTACGCTGAACCTCCACGCGCCGGAGCGCTGGAGCGAGTTCACGAGTTTTCTCAGCGACGGTATCTGGCACATCTGGACCGGGATCGACCACATCCTGTTTCTGCTCTCGTTGCTATTGCCGGCGGTGCTTATACGGCGCCGTAGCGATGCGCCGTCGCGCCACGTGCGTCTGGGGGCGGGTGTTGCCGACAGCAGCGGTGCGATGATGGCGCTGGCAAGTCATCGCACGCGCTATCGCTGGGAAGCGACCGCCAGTTTCTGGCCGGCGTGCCTGGACGTGATCAAGATTGTCACGGCCTTCAGCGTCTCCCATTCGATCACGCTGTCGTTGGCGGTGCTCGGTATCGTGCATCTGCCCAGTCGGCTGGTTGAATCCGGCATCGCGTTGTCGGTGCTGGTGGCGGCGCTGAACAACGTCTATCCGCTGGTGCACAAACGCATCTGGGTAGTGGCGTTTGGTTTCGGCTTGATCCACGGGCTCGGTTTTGCCAGCGCACTGGCCGGGCTGGAGTTGCCAGCCGGCGCCATGGCAGCGTCGCTGGGCGGCTTCAGCGTGGGCGTGGAAATCGGTCAGGAAGCGATCGTGCTGGCCTTTTTGCCGCTGGCGTTCCTGTTGCGCAAAACACGCTTCTATCAAGTCACCCTGCTGCGCTGGGGCTCGATGCTGATCATGGTGATTGCGGCCGGCTGGCTGGTGCAGCGTGCGTTCGATATCCTGATTCCCGGCTTCAGCGCGATCCTGCCCAAATAAAGCGCTGACGATCCATTGGCACGGATCGTCAGCCACGCTTCAGCCGTCCAGTGCGGTCCAGCGTGCATATGCCGCGTCCAGTTCGGCCTGCAGCGCGGCGACAGCCTCGTTGGCGCGAGTGATCGCGGCGCTGTCCTGTTTGAAAAAGGCCGGCTCGTTCATGGCCTCGCCGTGGGCGGCGATCTCGGTTTCCAGTCGTTCGATCTGCTTGGGCAACTGCTCCAGCTCACGCTGTTCCTTGAAACTGCGCTTGGGCTTTGCCGCAGCGGGTGCGGCTGCGGGCGTTGCCGTCGTCGTCTTCCCGGGCACCGCGGCGCTGCGTGGCGCTGGGCGCTGGCGCAACCAGTCGGTGTAGCCGCCGACGTATTCGCCAATGCTTCCTTCGCTTTCCAGCACCAGGGTGCTGGAAACTACGTTGTCGAGAAAGGCGCGATCGTGCGAGACCAGCAGCAAGGTGCCCTGGTAATCGGTGAGCAGTTCCTCGAGCAGCTCCAGCGTTTCGACGTCCAGGTCGTTGGTCGGTTCATCCATCACCAGCAGGTTCGACGGCTGGGCAAAGAGCTTGGCCAGCAGCAGGCGATTGCGCTCGCCACCGGACAGCCGGGTAATCGGAGAGCGCGCGCGCTCGGGCGAGAACAGGAAATCCTGCAGATAGCCGACGATGTGCTTGCGCTGGCCGTTGAGCTCGATGAACTCGCGGCCCTCGGCCACGTTGTCCAGCGCGTTGAGCGAGTCGTTGAGTTGCAGGCGGTGCTGGTCGAAGTAGGCGATCTGCAGATTGGTACCCCGTTCGGCCGTGCCGCCCAGCGGTTCCAGTTCGCCCAGCATGATCTTCAGCAAGGTGCTCTTGCCGGCGCCGTTGGGACCGATGATGCCGATCCGGTCACCGCGCATGACGGTGGTGGAGAGATCCTCGATCAGCACACGGCCACCAAAGGCCTGATGCACATGCTGCAGGTCAATTACTTTCTTGCCGGAGGATGGTCCGCTGGCGACTGCCATCCTGGCATTGCCGATGAGATTGCGGCGCTCGGCGCGTTCATTGCGCAACGCCTTCAGCGCACGCACGCGGCCTTCGTTGCGGGTGCGTCGGGCCTTGATGCCCTGGCGGATCCAAACTTCTTCTTGTGCCAGCTTTTTGTCAAACAGCGAATTTGCCTGCGATTCCGCGTGCAGACGCTCCTCGCGCCGGCGCAGATAGTTGTCGTAGTCACCGGGCCAGTCGGTCAGCGCTCCGCGATCGATTTCGACGATGCGGGTCGCCAGCGCGCGCAGGAAGCTGCGGTCATGGGTGACGAAAATGATCGAGCCGCCGAACTGCTTGAGGAAGCTTTCCAGCCAGCCGATGGCCTCAATGTCGAGATGGTTGGTCGGCTCATCCAGCAGCAGCACATCCGGCTTGCGCACCAGCGCCTGCGCCAATAGCACGCGGCGCTTCATGCCGCCGGAGAGAGCAGCAAAATCGGTCTCTGCCGGCAGCTCAAGCTGAGTAATCACCTCGGTCACGCGGCGATCCAGATCCCAGCCGTGCTGCGCCTCGATCTGCGACTGCACTTCGCCCAGCGCGTCAAAGTCAGCCTGGGTATTCAGCTCGTGCAGCAGATGGTGATAGCGCGCCAGCAGGTGGCCGAGGTCACCCAAGCCTTCGGAGACCACATCAAAGACGTCGCCCGCCGTGCCCTGGGGCACCTCCTGCGCCATGCGGGCGATGACTACGCCACTCTGCACACGAATCTCGCCATCGTCGGCATGCAGCTCGCCGGCGATCAGCTTCATCAGGGTGGACTTGCCTTCGCCGTTGCGACCGACGATGCAGACACGCTCGTTCGCCTCGATCGACAGATCGACATGTTGGAGCAGGAGTGGGCCGCCGATACTGAAGTCGACGCTTTGCAATTGGATTAGAGACATCCGCCCATTGTAGCCCGCGATCTGTCGCGCATGATCTTGTTGAAGCCGAAAGGCATCGACTGCCTCGTCAATTATGTACACGTGGCGTTCGGCCTGCGGCAGCTCGGTCGTTGCGCGCTGCGGAATGACGTGGCTCCGCCCGACCCATGCTGCACTGAGTGCGACGCATCGCGGGTTTCGCCGCCGCAGCTGGCGGGTGTTTGGCGGCTCCGGTTGGAATTCGCGTGCATTGCGAGGCCTCAAGGCCGTCGAACGACTGGCGCCCGGGCTTGCGTTGTCGGACTGACTCCCGAATCGATCAGTTGAACTGACGCCAGCCGCGTGGCGTGGCCCGTCCCGGGTTAGGCTAGTTTCAATCCTGCGCCTGGTCGCCGCCGCGAGTGGCTTCCGGGGTCGAAAGCAGTGCCTCTGGGGACAGGTGCGGTAGACGCGTTCAGTGCGCGTGGTTTCCGCTGGCGGAGTATTTTGTTTTGGCTAAGCGGGATTCGGCATGCGTCCAGCGCAGGTGGGAATCTGCCGCAGTGTCGTTGCTGACGACGACTTGCTGCGCACCTTGGTGGCAGGCCTTGTGAATGTCTCGCATCAGCCGGTCGCGCGCGCTGTAGACCTGTCCGAAGTTGGCCAGGTCGAGTAGTTTGCCAACCGCCTGCTGACTGGGTAGTCGGGGCCTGGCGCAACTGATGGTCAGGTTGCCCTGAGCGTGGCTGACGGCGGCGGCAAGCGGGAGCGCGGCGGCGAGCATGGCGGTCATGAGGGCCTTGGCGGAAATGTTCATGGTGTGACTCCTGGGCTGGATGGAACCGAGCTGGGTGGTTCAGCAGGTTCAGCTTGCGGTGGTCCAGCGGCGCAGTCTTGAGGGCATCGGGAGGGTGGTGTTGGGAAAAGCTTGGGGAATCCTTGGGACGTGTATAGTCTTGATTGCATGGGGATTTGGCGTGGG
>JBDTXA010000146.1:0-9429 GCA_040006415.1 Rhodanobacter sp. | reverse complement strand
TGGCCGATACCAGATGTTCGTGAAGGTAGAAATATCGGTGAGTTCTCACGTCTTCGCCATTCCCGCACTCGCGCAGCGGTTGCGTACCGAGTGCGCGTCAGGATTGCGCGCTGCTTTACCCGCCCCTGTGCGGCGGTGAGTCGTGACTACAGGCCGCGGAGCGGGAGTCGACATGAATGTCGGCTCCTTTTCGCACGGGCAGGGTGCCCGACCGAAAAGCCCGGGCCCGGCTCGCGGACTTGCCGGGCACAGCCCGTCAAGCGCTAAGTGGGGTGGCCTCTCTTTTGGTTACTTTTCTCTGGCCACGCAGAGATAAAGTGACTCACCCTCCGAAGGAGGTCGAAAGCTCTTGCTCTGAAATGTCGCCAAGGACAATTCCCGCTGAGCAGCGCGTAAAGCAGCAGCGATGGACGATGCGGATTGGGCAGCCACAGCAACGCAGTCTTGCGGTACTTCTCCCGCACCTGCGGTCGCCTATCAGGAACCACGCTGGGCGTGGGCAGAATTGCACTCGATTCTCTCAAGTACCTCGCCCTCCGCAGGAGAACGAACGCTCTTGGCGCTAGCTTCGATGCATTCACCGCGGATCAAGTTCCCGGGACAACTTCGTGCCATATCTTTAGTTGCCGCATTGAGCCGCTCGCAAAGAAGCACCGCAAACTTCATGATGCATGCATGCCAACAACACGCTCTAAAAAGCTGCCTGCCTTCTGGCTGATCCTGTTGATCGGCTGGGCGCCCATTGTTTTCGGCAACGCCATCGCTGCCATGACCGTGCTGGGGCATCCCGGCCAGATGCTCGAGCACGCTTTTTTCCTGCTGATTTACGCGCCGGCCACCGTTCCACTCGGCCTGGCGCAACGTGCGCTCTGGCGTCGGCAGGTTTCGTGGAAACGCAGTGTTGCCTTGCTGCTGCCGCTGTCCTTCTTGCTGGCGTTTGCCAGTACCAGTGCCGGTATCTGGCTGATGGCGCACTTCGGTCGGATGCCTGGCGGCTTCCGCTGGATGGGCGTCTTGGGAAGCATGGAGATCGTCTGGTTCGTGCTGCTGGCGTTCTGCGCAATGTCGATGATGGTCGGCTATTACATTTCATTGCAGGAAGAAAGCCGCCGTGCGCTAGCTGCCACCGCGTTGGCGCGCGACGCCGAGCTGCGTGCGCTGCGTTACCAACTGCACCCGCATTTTCTCTTCAACACGCTCAACGCGATCTCGACTTTGGTGGTGGAAAAGCGCACGGACGATGCCACGCGGATGATCGCGCGACTGGGCGATTTCCTGCGCGCCACGCTGGAGGGCAGCGGCGCGCACGAGGTGACGCTGGCCGAAGAACTCGCGCTGACTGAGCATTACCTCGATATCGAAAAGGCCCGTCTCGGCGACCGACTCACCGTCACCCTGCGGGTTGGGCCGGACACGCTGGCTGCGGCTATTCCTCATCTGCTGCTGCAGCCGCTGATAGAGAACGCCATCCGCCACGGGATCGCGCCGCGCCGCGAGGGCGGCCGGCTGGACATCGTCGCCGAACGCACGCTGGGGCGTTTGCATTTGCGGTTGCGTAATGACGGCGTAGCACATAGCCCGGTGCCACCGCAGTCAGGCGAATCCGCCATCGGCCTCAACAACGTGCGCGAGCGTCTGCAGCGGCTATACGAAGACGATCACCGTTTTACACTGGATATCGCAGATGACGGCAGCTGCGAGGTATTGATCGACCTGCCCTGCCGACCTCTGCCGGACGGCTTGTTGCGTGCGGAGAAGCTCGCAGCATGAGCTTGCGCGTCTTGGTGGTGGACGACGAACCGCTGGCGCGCCGCGGCATCGTCTCGCGGCTTTCCCGGCATGCCGACGTGCAGGTGGTCGGCGAAGTCGGTGATGGTGAGTCCGCACTTTCGAACATCGCCGCCGAGGCGCCCGACCTGGTGTTCATGGACGTGCAAATGCCCGGACTCAGCGGTCTCGACACCTTGCGCCTGCTGCCGCCGCACGAGCGCCCGCTGACTGTATTCCTCACCGCCTACGACCGCTACGCACTGAACGCGTTCGAGGTGCATGCGCTCGATTATCTACTCAAGCCGATTGACGACGAACGCTTTGCCGAGGCGCTGGAGCGAGCGCGAACGGCACTTGCGTCGCGCCAGAGCGCTTCGCATCAGCCACGACTGGAAGCATGGCTGGCTGCGCAACCTGACAGTCCGCGCTACGCGACCCGCTTCGCCGTGCGCAGCGGCCACAAGGTGACAATCATCGCGGCGGACGAGCTGGACTGGATCGAGGCAATGGGTGACTACGCCGGCCTACATGCTGGCGAAGGACTACACCTGCTGCGCGAACCCCTGCATCGGCTGGCGCAACGGCTCGACCCGGCGCAGTTCGTGCGCATTCACCGCTCGACCATCGTCAGGGTGGCACGCATCGCGGAGATCCAGGCACTCCCCAACCGCGACAGCCTGCTGCGTTTGAACAACGGTACGCCGCTGCGTGCCAGCCGCACCTACGTCAATGCCCTGCGCGCGGCGCTGGCTGGATTGATTCCCGCAACAACTACCGGCTGAGCGGTATTTGCCGCGATCCTACCCGGCTCATCGCATCCATCCACCGCTTCAGCGCATGACGTCGCCCTGACGCCGTGCCGTTGCCTATAGTCGGGGCGCAGTCGTCGCTGCGTCGCCACCCACTCAGGAGATACTTCATGAAGACATGGATCGCCACCGCGCTGGTATTCGCTGCGCTCGCCAGCCCCGCACGCTCCGTACTCGCAACCGATGGCGGGCCAGACGCGGAAGCGCAAATTCAGAAAGTCATCAAGCGCTTTCAGACGGCCGTCATCAAAAAGGACCGTGCCGCGCTGGGCGACCTTTTCCTGCCCACGAACAACTCGTGGATCGCGGTGCCATCGGCGGCTACCTACCGCATCGTCAAGGCAAAGCATCCCACGGCACCTCGCTTCATGCCGGACAGCTACGCCCACTTCATCGATTTCGTCTGCAAGACCGCTGAACCCTTGCAGGAGACCTTCTCCAATGTACGAATCGACACCGATGGCACCGTAGCCTCGGTGTACTTCGACTACGTCTTTCTCGCCAGCGGCGAGCGGGCCAACCATGGCAGTGAAGTCTGGCAGCTCATCAATACCGGCAACGGCTGGAAGATCAATGCACTGGTTTACAGCATCAACCTCGATACCGCGCGTGCGAGATAGACCATGCACAAGCATCCGCAACGAGGCAGGCGTGGCTGGCGTATCGCGCGACGTATCGGGCTGAGCCTGGTTGTACTGCTGTTGGTGCTCGGCGCCGCCGGCACCTTATGGAATGTCCTGGCCATCCGTCATTACCGCAACGCCAATCCGCCGCCCGGCAAGCTGTACACGGTGAACGGAAAACGCATGCATCTTTACTGCAGCGGCGCCGGCTCGCCTACCCTGGTACTTGAATCAGGGCGCGGCGACGACTTCCTCGTATGGGGCAAGGTTCAACCTGCCCTGTCCCGCACCACGCGGGTGTGTTCCTACGACCGCGCCGGCTTCGGCTGGAGCGCTCCGCAACCCGGGCCGCGCGACGCAGCTCATATCGCCAACCAGTTGCATGACCTGCTGCGGCAAGTGGACGTCGAAGGACCGCTGGTGTTGATGGGCCATTCTGCCGGCGGCATCTATATTCGCGCCTACGCCACACGTTACCCGCACGACGTCGCCGGGCTGGTGTTCGTGGATGCCAGTTCGCCAACGCAGAATCTTGTCATGCCGCCCGCCTTGAAGGCACTTGATGAACACAGCGCCTTTCAAGTGGCGTTGCTGAAGGCAACGATAAGGCTGGGTATCGCGCGCGCGATGGGCTTGTGCGATCAGGTGTTGCCGGGCTTCGAAGCGCAGGCAGGTTTGTGGAAGGCGGACGCATGCATCCCCGCGCAGCTCAACATTTACAAACGCGAGGAGGCCAGTTGGTCAGCCTCCCTGTCGGAGACAGCCCAGACAGGCCCGTACAGTAACTCGCCCATTCTGGTCTTCTCGCGCGACCCGCGGCAGCCGCGGCCGGCGCAGCTGCCTGTACCTGTCACGGCGGCCGAATGGCAGCGGGGCAACACGATCTGGGATGGACTGCAGCAGCAACTTGCCCAACTGTCCACGCATGGTCAACGCATCATCGCCAAAGGCAGCGGTCACTACATTCAGTTCGATCGTCCCGACGTGCTGAATCGTGAGGTACCGATATTCATCCAGCAAATCCGCGACGGGTCCGTCGCTGCGGCGGATGATCGCGCGAGCGTCGAGTGAGCTTTACCTCAGTCGTTCGTATAATTTTTTAGGGCATGGGCACAGGCAACGAAAGGGCTTCGCAACCTGACGGAACAAGCGCGTTTAACTGTTGCCTCTTGCTCGTCCGCGGTGAACCGCCTGGCCGCGCTGAAGGTATGCTGATTCGCCATGTATTCGGCTCAAACCGGAAGCCCATGAACACTCTCAGCGATAAAAAGATTCTGGCCTGATGGCACAACAACGCCACGCCGTGGATGATCGCCGTGCGCGAACATCAGATCGAAAGCCGCCGCCTGGTGACGGACGGCGCGATCATCCAGGCCGTGCTGAGCGTCGCTCCGAAGTCGGTGCTTGATATCGGCTGCGGTGAAGGCTGGCTGACGCGTGTGCTGGCAGGCGAAGGCATCTCGGTGACGGGAGTCGACGCGGTGCCCGATCTGATCGAACTGGCAAGACAGGCTGACAACGCCGATGCGCCCGCCGACCATGCAGTGATGTCGTACGAAAGGATCGCGGCAGGCGAATTGAAACTGACGGTTGATGCCGTGGTGTGCAACTTCGCGCTTCTGGGCAAGGAATCCGTCGAGGGGTTGTTCGGTGCGATGCATTAGCTACTTGAACCGCGAGGCCATATGGTGGTGCAGACGCTTCATCCGCGCGTGGCTTGTGGCGACGCACCCTACGGCGAAGGCTGGCGCGAAGGGTCATGGGCTGGCTTTTCGTCGGATTTCCACGATCCCGCACCGTGGTATGTCCGCACGCTGGAAAGCTGGGGGCAGTTGTTCGAGCGATACGGATTGCGCCTGGTCGAACGGCGCGAGCCGCTGCATCCCCAGACATTGAAGCCAGTGTTGGTGATTTCGTGGCCGAACGCGACTGACGACGCCTGGCGTCGATCAGTCCGACTGCTTGAGCAAAGGCGTGACCACCTGCTGCAGCCGTCTGGACGTCCATACCGGCTGCTTGTCTTTCCAGCCGTCGTCGAGCAGCCGGCCGTCGCGGCCGATCACGAAACTCACCGGCAGACGCCAGATACGGCCGTAGCCCGGTACATGCGGATCGCCAAGCAGGCCGACCGCAAAGCTCAGCGTGTTCGCCACGGCGCGCACGTTGTCGAGCTGGTCCGGCGGGTCGAGGCTGAAGCCGAGCACCACCAGGCCTTGCGACTTGTGTTCGCTGGCGTAGCGCGACAGCAGCGGCAGTTCCTCGCGGCAGGGTCCGCACCAGGTGGCCCAGAACGTCACGATCACCAGCTTGCCGCGCAGGTCGGCGGTGTTGATCCGTCGACCATCGAGCGTGGTCAGGGTGATAGGCGGTGCCAGCTTGCCGACGACCAGGCTGTTGGCGCGTGCCGCGGGCACGGCCGCCAGCGCCAGCAGCAACGCCACTACGCCAAGGGCACGCCAGCGGCGTACGACATACCTGAGCGGGCGCATGTTCACAGCCCCATGCTGATGCCGACGGTGCCGGTCCAGTGCGGAAACAGCTGATAGCCCGACAGCTGGCTGTAAATCGGCACCTGCACGAACGCGTAGGCCTGGAGGTTCCGGCCCAGGTTCGCACTGATGCCGGGACTCAGGTAGGCCACAGTACCGGCGGAATCGGGGCGATCGGCCAGCGCGCCCCGGTCGGCGCCCTTGTGCTGGAGGTTAAGCTGCAACTGCGGCACCCAGTTCGCATGCGCTTCATAGCGCAGGCCAAGACTCATGCTGGCGAGATTGCCGGGCCGGAAATCGGCGTCGGATGTGTCCAGTCGCTGCGATATCGCAGCCTGGAACTGGCCGTTGACGAAGGCATCGAAATTCTGGCTCACCGGCTGGTAATAGTAGGCACCGACGATCAGGTCGGTGCTGCCGGTGCCAGCCTGCAGGCTGGTATCAAGGCCATCGCCGATCGCCGGGCCGGATGTGAAGCGAACCGGATGGCCCGCTATAGCGCCCTCTTCGGTCTGACCGCCATAGCGACCGGTGGGCAATTTGACGCCGAACTGCAGTCCGAGATTATGGGTCGGCAAAAAGCCCTGATAGCTGGTCAGCAGCTTGATATCGCCCAACCCGGCCAGTCTGGCGCCGCTGACCTGATCCGGCGCCGTTTGTGTCGGCCCGTACGGTTGCTCCTGGTCGCCGTAGGTAGTGTGGTCACGCACCACGTAGGGCAGCAACAGATGAAATGCCCAGTCCGCGTTGGGCCGATAGGCCAGTGACAGATTGACATAGCGGTTGATCGTTCCCTTCTCGATCTCGCCACCGTCAGCCGACGGATCAGCCGGCTGACTGACCACCTGCTGCGGACTGGCCTTGCCGCTGCCGTGACGCAGCTGGTTCTGGTCGATATAGGTGTCGTCGAGATTGAGTCGCCAGCCACTCGCGCTGGAATAGCCGGTCGCCGCGTCGGTGCTCAGCGTGCAGCCGCAGGTGGCGCAGGCTCGCGCGGCCAGCGGCATGCCGCCGAGTGCCAGCGCGCCAGCCATCGCAAGCCATGATTTTCGGATCATGTTCGAGTCCAAGGTGAATGCTCCCGTGAAGCGACAAGCGTGCGCCCAACCCAAGACCGCAGTCCAGACTTTGCTCGTGTGGCATATCGGCGCAGAACTCGCTTCGATCAAGCCAAATGGCGCCCACGGCAGAGGCATCCGGCACTGCGCCCGAACGGCGGCCGGTCGTGCGACGCCGTGATGGACAGAACAAAAAGTTGCAAATGAATCTGTTGACCGCAGTGCAACATCCGGCTTAAGGTCGAATCCATGTCGCACCATCACGCACCCGCTCGCATGCACCTCGTTCCGGCTTTCACCGGGCGCATGCCGTTGTCGAATAGCGTCATGACCGCGTCCATTACCACCACGATTACCACCGGAACCGATTCCGGACGGGTCTTCGCGCGTAGATAGTTTCTAAACGCCACGGCCCGCCCTCAGACAGGCGGACCGGCTCACACCGACACGCCAGACGAGACGGGCCTCCCAGGAGGTCGACGTGAACATGTGTGTGTCACAACTCGTAGAACGCCCGGTACTGCCCAACGCCGCCTTGCCGATGCTACGTCAGCGACGCACGCTGGCGGTGGGCCTGATCGGTCCCGGTCGCGTCGGCACCGCCCTGCTGGCACAGCTTCGTGCCGCGCAGTCACGACTCGCTCGCGATAGCGGCCTCGAACTTAAGCTTTGCGGCGTGGTGGCCAGCAAGCGCATGTGGCTGGATTGCGATGACGACGAACTGAACGACCGCCATGGCGCACAGATCTGGCGTCCGAATGACCTGGACGCCTTTGCGGCGCATGTCCGCGGCGACGACGGAAGGGATGCGTTGCTGATCGATTGCAGCGCCAATGACGACGTCGCTGCACATTACGCCTCCTGGCTTGCCGCCGGCATCCATGTGGTGACGCCGAACAAACTCGCCGGCAGCGGCGACGTTTCGCGCTGGCGAGCGATCCGCGCCGCCTGCGCCAGCGGTGCGCGCTTCCGATACGAAGCGACGGTATGCGCCGGGCTGCCGGTGGTGCAGACCCTGCGCGACCTTGTCGACACTGGCGACGAACTGCTGGCGGTGGAAGGCATGTTCTCCGGCACGCTGGCGTGGCTTTGCAATCGCCACGACGGCCAGCAGCCTTTCGCCGACCTGGTTCGCGAGGCGCATGCGCTGGGCTATACCGAACCCGATCCGCGTGATGATCTATCCGGCTTGGACGTGGCGCGCAAGCTGGTGATCCTGGCGCGCGAAGCTGGCTGGCATCTGTCGCTGGAGGATGTCGATCTGCAAAGCCTGGTGCCGGAGGCATTGGCGTCGCTGCCGCTGGGCGAATTCATGGAACGGCTGGACGAACTGGATGCACCGATGGCCGCGAAGCTGGCCCAAGCCCGCGCCGAAGGCGGCGTGCTTCGCCACGTTGCTCACCTGGACCGCCACGGCCACGCGAGCGTCCGGTTGGTGGTACTTCCGGCAAGCCACGCATTTGCGCATTCGCGACTGACTGACAACGTGGTGCAGTTCAGCACCCGCCGCTACTGCGATAATCCCCTGTTGGTGCAAGGCCCGGGTGCCGGGCCGGAAGTCACTGCGGCCGGCGTGTTTGCCGACCTCCTGCGCATTGCCGAATCGCTGGCGGTGCGCGCATGAACGCCTCACTGCTGGAACCGGAAATGTCGTCACGCCGCACCAGAAACACTCAGGTTGCCACGGCTTTCGCGCCGGCCAGCGTCGGCAATGTCGGCGTCGGCTTCGACCTGCTTGGCCACAGCCTCGTCGGTGCCGGCGATCAGGCCGAGGTGCGCCGCATCGATGAACCGGTGGTGCGAATCGCCGCCATCCATGGCTGCGTTGCCGGGCTGCCCACCGATCCGCGGCAGAACACTGCTGGCACCGCCCTGCTCGCCCTGCGCAAGGCCCTTGGTTTGCAGCACGGTTTCGAGCTGGTGTTGCACAAGGGCATCGCACTGGGCTCGGGCATGGGTGGCTCGGCCGCGTCGTGCGTGGCGGCGCTGGTGGCCGCCAACGCGCTGCTCAAGCAGCCGCTGCCGCGCGAGTCGCTGTACGGTTTTGCGCTGGATGGTGAAGCCGTCGCCAGCGGCAGCCGCCACGGCGACAACCTCGGCGCGATGCTGCTCGGCGGGCTGGTGCTGGCCACCCACGACCGACTGCTGCGCCTGCCGGTACCCGCCCAATGGCACTGCGCACTGGTCCATCCGCATGTAGTACTGGAAACCCGCAAGGCCCGCGCTGCGCTCGCCGGTGACTACGCCCTGAATGAATTCGTTGCCCAGAGCAGCAACCTCGCGCTGGTGCTTGCCGGTTGCTATCAGGGCGACGCATCGCTGGTACGCGACGGTCTGAAGGATGTGCTGATCGAACCGCGCCGCGCGCCACTCATCCCCCACTTCGCCCGCGTGAAGCAGGCCGCGCTGGATCACCACGCCATGGGCGCCAGCATCTCCGGCGCCGGGCCCAGCGTGTTCGGCTGGTATGAGAATCGTGCCGACGCCGAAGCCGCCGGCCAATCCATGCAGGCAGCGTTCGCCGAAGGCGGCCTGGACAGCGACGTCTGGGTCTCCCCCATCGACGGCCCCGCCGCAACGCTGATCGAGTCCCTTTACGAGGTTCAGGCATGAGCACAACTCTTGTAGGAGCCTGTCGGGCTTTGGTGGTCGAGGCAAAAATTCGGCTGTACGAGGACAG
>JBDTXA010000145.1:0-9502 GCA_040006415.1 Rhodanobacter sp. | reverse complement strand
CGACTGAGCCTGCGACTGGCGCGACTGCGGATCGTTGTTGCGTTGACGATTACCGCGCGCCTGCTGCCCGGACTTCGCCGAACTTTGCTGGGTCGACTCGCGGCGTGGCTGCCGCGATGACGTACTTCCCTGGCCGCCAGAACTGCGCGCCGTGCGCTCGTCGCGACGAGCGCGATTGCTCTCGTTGCCTTCCTGGCGTGTCGTTGGTGTGGGAGCGGCTTCTTCCGCACTGCGGAACCAGCCGACCAGGCGGGCGATGATTCCGCCGGTAGGCGCCGCCTTTGCTGCAGTCGCGGGTGTCGGTGCGCGGTGACGCGGAGCAGGCTTAGGTGCAGCAGCGGGCGCGACCACTTCTTCGCGAACCGGTGCCGGGCTGGATGGCACGATGCCGCTCACGGCGGGCTGTTCGCTGCTGCCAAGGGTCTGACCCATCTTGGGCAATTCCGGCGTCTCGACCGTGGTCAGGAGTTCGTAGCTTGGCTTGCTGTGCTCGCCCATGTCGGCTTCGCGAATGCGCTGGATCTCGATATGCGGCGTCTGCAGTTTTTCGTCGGCAACGATCATGACGTGCACCTTGTGGCGCAGTTCGATCTCGACCACGCTGGCGCGCTTTTCATTGAGCAGGAAGTTGACGACGCTGGACGGCGCCTGCACCAGCACCTGGCCGGTGTTGTCCTTCATCGCGTGCTCTTCGATCAACCGCAGGGTCGACAACGACAGCGATTCCACGCCTCGGATATGGCCATGGCCTTCGCAACGTGGGCAGGTGATCTGGGTGGCCTCGCCCAAGCTCGGACGCAGTCGCTGACGCGACATCTCCATCAACCCAAAGCGCGAAATGCGACCAACCTGTACACGGGCGCGGTCGAGCTTGAGTGCATCCTTAAGGCGATCTTCGACTTCGCGCTGATGCCGCGGGCTGTCCATGTCGATGAAGTCGATCACGATCAGACCGCCAGCATCACGGATGCGTGCCTGGCGCGCTACTTCGACGGCGGCCTCGCAATTAGTATTGAACGCGGTCTCCTCGATGTCGCTACCTTTGGTAGCTTTCGAGGAATTGACGTCGATCGCGGTCAGCGCTTCGGTCTGATCAATGACGATCGAGCCGCCCGAGGGCAGGCGCACCTGACGGTCGAACGCGCTTTCGATCTGGGTTTCGATCTGGTAGCGGGTGAACAGCGGAGTGTCGTCCTTGTACAACTTGAGCTTGCGCAGTGCGTTCGGCATCACCTGTTGCATGAATTCGCGCGCATCGTTGTAAAGCAATTCGTCGTCGATCAGGATCTCGCCGATATCGCTGCGCAGGTAGTCGCGCAAGGCGCGGATGAACAGCTTCGACTCCTGATAGATCAGGAACGGCGCCTTTTGCTTGCTGCCAGCCTCGGAGATCGACTTCCACAGCTGCAACAGATAGTCCAGGTCCCACTGAAGCTCTTCGGCATCGCGGCCAAGGCCGGCGGTGCGCACGATCAGGCCGACATCGTCGGGAACGGTGACGTGATCCAGCGCTTCCTTCAGCGCCTGGCGATCTTCTCCCTCGATTCGGCGTGACACACCGCCGGCTTTCGGGTTATTCGGCATCAGCACCATGTAGCGGCCAGCGAGGCTGATGAACGTGGTCAGGGCAGCGCCCTTGTTGCCGCGTTCCTCTTTTTCGACCTGAACGACGACTTCCTGGCCTTCCTTGACCAGTTCGCGAATGTTCGACTTGTGGTGATCGAGGCCCGCCGTAAAGTACTCGCGGGAAATCTCCTTCAGCGGCAGGAAGCCATGGCGTTCAGCGCCATATTCTACAAAGCAGGCTTCAAGCGAAGCCTCGACTCGAGTGATTCGGCCCTTGTAAATATTAGATTTTTTCTGTTCCCTCGACGGAATTTCGATATCGAGGTCATACAGGTTTTGGCCATCGACAATGGCCACACGCAACTCTTCACGCTGAGTCGCGTTGATCAACATACGTTTCATGGTGGTTATCCTCAGCTTGGCCGCGCGTCGCGTGCCACGGTGGCGCCTCAATGGCGGCCTGCCGGGGATCGCGCCGCTGCGGTTAAGCGGCAAAAAAACCGACACCGTTACTGGCGTCGGGATGATTCGGTCTGCTGCGCATGTCGCTCCCGGCACCTCGTGGCAACGGACAAACGACGACCCAACCCGTTACGATGAAAGGGAGCCGCGACCGAATGCCAGAAGGCAGCCGGTGCAATCCTCGCCGACGTCACGGGCGGGCACTCGACCCGATCCAGTACTTTGGTGGGCAGAATGTAGCGCCAGCCGAGTATCCTATTTAAGCAGGTTTTTTTCAATGCAGACGGTAACTTCCCCCGACGCACCTCACGGTGTACGTCAAGTCGCGATCGGTCCCGAGCGAGATGGTCAGCGCATCGACAATGCGCTGATGACCATGCTCAAGGGCGTGCCCAAGAGCATGATTTACCGGATTTTGCGCACCGGCCAAGTGCGGATCAATGGCAAAAGGGCCAAACCCGATACGCGTTTGGTCGATGGCGATATGGTGCGGATACCGCCGGTGAGAGTTGCTGAACGGCCGGAGGGGAGGGCACCGGGCAGCGGTCTGGTGGCATCGGTGGCAGATGCCATCATCTTTGAAGACAAGCATTTCCTGGTCATTGACAAGCCATCAGGTGTCGCCAGCCATGGTGGCAGCGGCGTGAGCCACGGGGCGATTGAACTTTTGCGCGCTGCCCGGCCGCAGGAACATCTCGAACTGGTTCACCGGCTCGACCGTGATACCAGTGGTGTACTGGTATTTGCCCGCACACGACCTGGCCTGATTGGTTTGCAGGCCGCCATTCGCGAGGGGACAGTCACCAAGCAGTATCTCTGCCTGATGCTGGGGCATCCGTCCAAGGCCAAATTCGATGTGAATGCGCCGCTGTTGAAATCGGTGCTGCATGGCGGAGAACGTATGGTACGGGTCGCTGACAACGGCAAGCCGTCACTGACGTTCTTCCGTGAAATGGACCAATATCCCAGCGCCCGCTTGATGCAGGCCACGCTGGGCACCGGGCGAACTCACCAAATCCGGGTACATGCCGCGCATGTCGGCCATCCACTGGCCGGCGACCCCAAGTACGGCGATCGCGAAATGAACAAGCGTTTCAAGGACATGGGCCTAAATCGCATGTTTTTGCATGCGGCTCACATGAGTTTCGATCTGGATGGGCGCTCCTACAGCTTCTCGACGCCACTGCCGGACGATCTGAAGGTTTTTCTCGATGTTTTGGCGGTCAAGGGCAAGCGCTTGCTATGGATGAAGGAAAAATCCCGCACGGATTTCTAATCTCCATTGGCTAGCGCGCGAGCAGGGCCTCGACCCTCGCCGCACAGATGAAATCATTGAGCGAGAGCCCGCCCACGTCGTGGGTGGACCACAACAACTGGCAATGACCGTAGCCGGCGGTCAGGTCGGGATGATGGTCCTCATGATTGGCCATGAAACCCACGGCATTGATGAATCCGAGGGTGTGGCGGAAGTCTTCGAACTTGAAGTCCTTGGCGATCGCGGTGCCATCGTGGTGGAGTTCCCAGCCGGGCAGCCGACGCATCAAATCAGCGATGTCCGCGCTGCTGAGGGCATTTTCCCTGCCCTTGCGCGGCTGGCAGTGTTGGGTAGACAGGTCATTGGCGTTCATATTGTTCTCCATCCATGTGGAAAGTCTCGGGATGCGAAGCGTCGGAGCTGCGCTGGGAAATGTCAAAGCAGGCATGAAATTCTAAATAGGACTAAAATGGTGCTGTTTCGCCGACAAGATGGCTCGGCACCGATGAGACCGTGGAGTAGTTGGCATGATTGATATTTCCGAACGCGCACAACAGCATTTCATGCGCTTGCTGGCCCAGCAGGGCATCGAAGGGTTGAGTATTCGTCTGCGAGTCACCGATGCCGGTACGCCCGCGGCCAACTGCGAGTTGGAGTTTTGCGAGCCCGTTGATCTGGCTGGTGGCGAATGGACGATCGAATGTACCGAGTTCAACTTCCATATTGATGGTGAAAGCGCTCGTTGGCTGGATCACGCCACCATTGATTTTGAGCCGACCGTTACGGGAGGTCAGCTCAATATTCGAGCACCAAAAATCAAGGGAGACATCCCCGGCGCCGAAGCAGGTTTGATCGAGCGGGTGCAATACGTGCTGGACGCCGAAGTGAATCCGAAGCTTGCATCGCACGGTGGAAAGGTCAGTCTGCTGGAAATCGACGCAGACGGAGCCGTGCTGTTGCAGTTTGGTGGCGGATGCCATGGCTGTGGCATGGTCGACGTTACCCTCAAGCAGGGTGTCGAAAAGACATTGCTGGAGCGAGTGCCCGAGATCACGGCGGTACGCGACGCCACCGACCACGCGGAGGGCGAGAAGCCGTATTACAGCAAACCGGAAGGCACGTCGGCGATCGCTTGAGCCGCTGATATCTCTCCATGACGGCAAAGGCCCGCGAAAGCGGGCCTTTGCTTGTCCGTCACCACTCGTGACGGGCTATTTGTCGCCCTGGATGTGACCCTGCAAGGTGTCGAGTTTGCTGGGCAGGCTGGAAAAGTAGGCGGCAACATCCTCGATATCCTGATCCGAAAGGTTGGCGACCATGCCCTTCATGATCGCATTGTTGCGCTTGTCGCGATGGTCGCCCTTGTACTCGTGCAGCACCTGCTGCAGGTAGAGATTGTATTGGCCAGCAAGGCGCGGATATTGCGGATCCGTCGCGTTTCCATCGACGCCATGGCAGGCAAAGCAGGTCGTCGCTTTCTTCTTGCCATTGGCAATGTTGCCATTGGCCATCGACTGGGTGGAGGCAAACGCCAGGAAGGCGCCGAATGAAATAACGGTAAGCACACGCTTCATGCGGAAAGTCCTTGGCAATTACTTGGCGATGCTGGAGAGGTAGGCTGCAATGTTCTGAATGTCCGTATCGGACAGACTCTGTGCCTGCGCTCCCATAGTCGGATGCTCGCGTTCACCACTCTGATAGCCGTGCAACGCGTTGACGATGTATTGCTCGTTTTGCCCGGCAATTTTCGGCACGGGGTATTGCGGATACGCATTGGTGTAACCGGGTACGCCATGGCAGCCCGCGCACGTATAGATCAATTTACGGCCGGCAGCCTTGTCACCTTCAGCGTGAGCGCTGAAGGTGGCGAAGAAGGCTGTGGCGAGTACCAGGCCAAGCAGTTGCAATCGAGTCATTGAGATCGTTCCCACGAATACGGCGGGTAGAGGGTGATACAAGTCGACGAGTATAGACGTTGCTTCCAGAGCTGAACAACACGCAGCCCCTCTTGTGACCAACCCCGCACGCAAGCCCGTGTGATCGATAGGCAAGATGTCCGATGAATCTTCAGCCCTGCATGAACAATTGAGCACCATGACGGTTGTCGCCATTGCTGACGCAACCCCCACCCCATATACTTCAAGCGTCATAGCGTTTCCCCGGGGGTGTCCTGGCTTCGACGGGGGTAGTGAGATGACTTGGTGCATGCCGAGGGGGCAGCTTTCCTCGTAAATCCAGCAGCAAACTTCTAGTTGCCAACGACGACAACTACGCTCTCGCCGCTTAAGGCGTAAGCCCCGAACCCACTTGTGCTCGTGCTTGTCGGTGTAGGGTCATTATCACGAGATCGCCGAACGCTGCCGCCTGGCGGTTCTAGGCTAAATCAATCAGGCTGGTTCCGCGGTGCGCTTTGCACACCGTGCTTGTCGCGGAACGAGATCGAACGGTGAGCTACGCATGTAGATCTGGGCATTTAGCACTCTCGGACGCGGGTTCGACTCCCGCCACCTCCACCAATAACCGCCCCTAAGTGATTGATTTACTTAGGGGTTTTTTTTGCCTGTTGGTCCGGAATGGTATCGGTTGGTCCGTTTTCGGTCCGTATTTCCAAAATGCCGCGACCTTCGTTCCGGCATCAGGCGAGACGGAAGGTATTCATCGGCCGTAAACCGTGATGATCATGGCCCAGCCTTTGTTCGACCTCAAGGAATTTCAGCACAGTGTTTGAGCAAGCGTTCAAGAATATCGACGACATCCTGCACAGGGATGTAGGTTGTACCAGCGAGCCCTGCTCGCCAAGGCCTTCGCCGGCGAACTCTGACATCGCGCCTAAAATGCGCCTGAACTTCCTGAAGAAATAGGTTGTAGGAAGTTTCGGTGATCAGCAGGATGTGACCCTTACGAACAGGGAGCATCCTCATGACGAACGAAACTTCGGAAGTCTTTTTCGCACTCATCGACAGTAACGGTCATCGCCGCGTGCCGCGCAAGATTTCAGCACGTGGCGGGCGCTACGGATATGCCGTGCACCCGGTCGGTAGGGGTAACGATGCCTCGTCTGCCAATTACACCGAGGACGAAAAGGCGTTGGTGCAAGCCGTCGTCCTCCACGGTAGTGGCGTCCGTGCCGTCGCACAGGGCGGCCCGCAGGATGGTCAGGTCAATACGCTTGGATTGGCGGGTAGCCAGATCAAGGGTTACTGGCTGTGTCCGAGCAAGGCGGACTGGGTCGCAGGCGCAAAACTGCGCCCGATCAACGAAGCTGCAGCGCACTGACTCGTGGAGAGGATTGTCGCCAAGACCTGCACGAAATGTGGCGGCGTCCGTTTCAACAGCTGAGATCGCTGCATGGACTGCAGGAACGCACGCGCACGCGTGCGTCAGTCACGGATCAAGGCCAATGGGGGACGTCATACGGCGGCGGAGTGGAAGAGTCTGTTGTCCAATAGCCCCACCTGTGCCGAATGCGGTCGTACCTGGCAACAGGTGCCAAGCCGTCCCGACCCTCGCTACCGGCGTACTTGGACGAAGGGGCACAAGATTCCAGTCGTACACGGAGGGACGGGCGATATCTCAAATATTCAGGCCGAGTGTTATGACTGCAACTTCCGCAAAAACGCTGTGGCGTTGCCCCAGCGGATCAGTCCTGAGTAGTTGTTCCGTCGACGTGTGCAGGTGACGAGCCCTGCCTGAACCCGCGGAGGCGCTGTTTCGATGCTTTCGGCGACCTCATCTACTGACCAGCTCGCGCAGGACTTTGTCTGCGAGCTGGTCTGAGGAATCTGGATGGAACTCAGTGCTACCGACCAGATGGTGTATGACCAAGCGCTGGCATGCGCCCGCGCGAACCGCAAGGCCATTGCGGCGTGGTGGGTCAGCACGGATCTTTTTCCGCCGGAGGAGTGCCCGGTGTCGGTGTACATGGCGGGCTCGCCCGGTGCCGGCAAGACTGAGGCATCGATTCAACTGATTGCCAACCTGGGTGGTCAGGTTTTGCGCATCGACCCGGACGAATTACGCGATGAGCTTCCCGGGTACACCGGCGAAAATGCGTGGTTGTTTCAGCGCGCAATCTCGGTGCTGGTCGACCGCATCTTGGATACAGCATTCCAGCAGTCCTAGAGCTTCCTGCTTGATGGCACGTTGACCAATTACGAGAAGGCGGTGGCCAACATCGAGCGTTCGCTGAAGAAAGGGCGGGCTGTTCAGGTGCTGTATGTCTATCAGGAGCCAGGCCAGGCTTGGCGATTCGTGCAGGCTCGGGAGGCTTTGGATGGGCGGCGAAGTTTCGCTGAAATCTTTTTAGATCAGTACTTTGCAGCACGCGATGTGGTCAATTGACTCAAGCGTCGATTTGATGGCGAGATACGGATTGACCTTCTGTTGAAGAACATCGATGGCAGCAATCGCACCTTCGTGAACAATGTTGACCAAATTGACGGCCATGTCCCGGAGAAATACGATAACCCGACCCTGCGAACGATGCTGGGGCTCACCCAGGCTTGATGCCATGATATTTCGTACCAAAACCAAGAAGGTTGCCTCCACGCCCTTCTCCGACTTCATCCGCAACGCCTCTTCCGCCGAAAAGAAGAAGGTGTACAAAGTCGTTCTCCAGAAGGCAACCGAGCGTCAGCAGCTCATCCTGACCAAGGCCGCTTCGGCCAGGTAAGTCAGACCTGCCCATCGCGCCTTTGGTCATATCTTCCCGAATCGTTACTAACGTTCCCAATGTCAGGGAATGATGAGCTGAGAACGAAGCCGAGACGCGCGCCGAACTGATTTACCCGGCACTATTAAGTGTGGGCTGGGGCGTGGTCGATGGCAGCCGAGTACGTCGTTGAAGAACGCATCACGTTGGGCCGCCTGCAAGGTCGAGGTCAGCGCGGCAAGGCTGACATTGCCGACTACATCCTAATCACCGTGGTCAGCGACTGGCGGTGGTGGAGGCCAAGAAGCGCGACGCCGAGGTCACTGAAGGTTTGGCGCAGGCCAAACGCTATGCAAGCTGCAGGTCCGCTTTGCCTATGCGACCAACGGCGTACACATCTATCGCGTCGACCTGCTCACCGGCGAGGAGGGTCTGGTGGACGTCTGGCCAGCGCCTGATGACCTATGGTGCACCACGATTACGGAGGCCAACGTCTGGCGCGACCGCTTTGCCGCAGTGTCGACGCCCGACAAGGGCGGCAGCTGGCAGATCCGTTATTATCAGGACATCGCCATGAACCGCGCACTGGAGGCCATCGGTGCCGGGCGCGAACGGATGCTGTTGACCCTGGCAACCGGTACTGGCAAGACATCGATAGCGTTCCAGATTGCATGGAAGCTGTCTCAGGCGCGCTGGAACCTCAACGACTGGAAGGCGGGCACGGAACCGAGCCGGCGGCCGCGCATCCTGTTTCTGGCCGATCGCAACACGCTGGCCAACCAAGCCTATAACGATTTTTCCGCATTTGCGGCGTTCTCCGAAGACGCCCTGGTGAGGATTTCGCCATCGGAGATTCGCAAGAAAGGCGCCGTGCCAACCAATGGCAGCATCTTCTTCAACGATCTTCCAGACCTTTATGAGCGGCCCCGGGGAATCGCCCTATTTTGGCGACTATGAGCCGGACTTCTTCGACTTCATCATCATCGACGAGTGTCACCGCGGCGGTGCCAGGGACGAAAGTAGCTGGCGCGGCATCCTCAAGCATTTCGCACCCGCTGTGCAGCTTGGCCTGACGGCTACGCCCAAGCGCCGCACGAACGCTGATACCTATGCGTACTTCGGCGAGCCGTTATATACGTACTCGCTGAAGCAGGGCATCAACGACGGATTTCTCACTCCCTACAAGCTGCGCCAAGTCGCCACCACCATCGATGATTACACCTACACACCAGACGATGCGGTGGTCGAAGGCGCAGTGGTGGCGGGCAAGCGCTACGAGGAAAGTGACTTCAACCGGCGGATTATCATCCCCGAGCGCGAGGCCTTTCGGGTAAGCCTGTTCATGGCCGAGATCGGGCCGCAAGAAAAGACCTTGGTGTTCTGCGCAACACAGCAGCACGCCTTGCTCGTGCGCGATCTGATCAACCAGCATAAGTCGATAACACACCCGGATTACTGTGTGCGGGTGACGGCTGATGACAGCGCAGCCGGTGACGAGTTTCTCGCTGCCTTTCAGAATAACGAGAACACCATCCCCACCGTGTTGACCACCTCGCAGAAGCTATCTA
>JBDTXA010000144.1:0-9535 GCA_040006415.1 Rhodanobacter sp. | reverse complement strand
ATGCGGTGCCTTCACGCCTAGCAGATGGCACAGATCCAGCGCGAAACTCTGCGCGTTGGATAGCTCGGAGGCGCTGACGCCGCTCCATTTTTCGATAAAGGCTTCGGCGTCGCCGCGGTGGATCTCGGTCACGTGGGGCGTTCCTTCGGTGGTGGTGTCAACGCAACTGCAGCAGGCGTTCCATCAGCACGCCCTGAATGTCCCGGCGCGCGTCGAAGATGGCAACAACCAGCACGCGGTCACTGGCCGGCCGATAGATGATGCGCCAGGGCGCTTCGATGATTTCGTGGTGACTGTCGATACCCAGCTGGCGCAACTCGGGTACCCGGCGACCCCGCAAGGTTTGTGACGAAAGACGATCGGTGCGTGCGCGCAGGCGCTCGAATACTTTCAGCGCCGTTGCCGGCTGCTGTTCGGCGATGTAGTCGACAATGGCTTCAAGGTCATGTTCCGCGGCGTGCGACCACACCACACGCCGTTCAGTCATGGGACTTCAGGCGTGCCACCAGTCGTGCTCGCGCCTTGGTAAAAACTTTGTCCTGCGGGGTGACCTTGCCGTTGGCGATGTCGGCCTCGCCGAGGGCGATCAGCTTCATCATCGCCAGCGACTTCTGCAGTTGCTGGTAGTCCTCGTAAGTTTGCACCACTGCGCTGGCGCGACCGTTCTGGGTCAACACCAGTGGGGTGGAGTCATCTTCGCGCATGCGCTTGAGCAACTGGCTGGCATCGGCCTTAAAGTCGGAAAGACTCAGGATGTGTTCGCTCACGACATACCTCAATTCGGTCAGAATTCGGTTATCAGGATACACCGGCGGCTTCACGTTCGTGCAGGAGCGCATTCATGCTTGTTGCCTTTCGGTCGGTGGCGGAAAAGCATCGCGCGTGAATGCGTTCCTACGGGCGTGCGCGCGTGACCTCACGGCTCCTCGTTCAACTGCCCCTGCACCTCGTTGATCGAATCGCGGATGCGTTTGCTGAAGACGGAGTCATCGTGATGGATCAGCAGCAGGTGTTCAGTGGCGCGGGTCATGGCGACGTAGAGCAGGCGGGCTTCGTCGGCTTCGGTCTGGCCTTCCTTGGGCAGCGAGCCGAGGCCGGGGATGATCACGAAGGGGAATTCCAGGCCCTTGCTGGAGTGCATGGTGACGAGCTTGACGCTCTCGCCAACCACGAACAGCGTGTGCTTCCCGGCGTTGTCGGCCAGGCGGCTGGGGATGTCGAGGCTTTTCAGCACTTCGTGCAGCTTCTCGCCTTCCCACTGATTGCGGTAGATGACGGCCATATCGCCGTAAGGACGGCCGCGGGCGTGCTCGTCTCGCAATCGCGAGATCAGCACGTCCATCTGCGCACGGGCGGTATCGGTGCGCACCAATTCGGGCACCGCGCCACGGCGGCCGGCGCTTTCGGGGGCGATCAGTGGCACGCCGTCGCCATCGTCGTCATCGATGCGTGAGGTGAGCAGATCCTGGGCGAACACTCGCGCCACGGAGAGAATTTCCAGCGTGTTGCGGTAATTGAGCTTGAGGATGGTAGTGCGACCCTGCGCCTGCACGCCGAGGCTTTTCCAGCTGATCTTGCGCCGGTTCGCGTTGCCGTAAATGTTTTGTGCATCGTCGTACAGCACCAGCAGCGAGTTGGTGGCCGGATCGATCATCTGCACGATCAGCTTGTACCAGTCCGGTTCGAAGTCGTGGCCTTCGTCAATCAGCACGGCTCCGTACTGCGCGCGCGGAATCTGCCCGCTGTCCACGCCAGCGATCACCGCAGGGGGCAGGTCCTTGATGAAGGACTTGCCGCTGCCTTCGGGCAGCGGTGCGTGGTATGCCACCAGCATGGTGCGGCACCACTTGTGAAAGTTGTAGACCTGCACTCTTTCGCTCAGGCCGCGTTCGCCGATCAGTTGCGCCAGTCGGGCGGCAAGGACCTTGTTGTAGCAAAGCACCAGGATGGGCTTGGTCAGCTCACGCGCCAGCTGCATCGCGCGAAAGCCCAGAATCATGGTCTTGCCGGAGCCGGCGACGCCGTGGATGACGCGGTGTTCGCTGCCGATCGATCGCGCCAACTGCTCTTGTTGCGCATCCATCACCTTGATCAGGTCGGGAATTTCCAGCGGCCGCACCGCGGAGTCGGTCGGTCCGAACAAGCCAAACTGGCCGCTGCCGGCCTCGACCCGCAATTCGGGGAACAGATGCCAGCGCACTCGGTCAATTTGTGGCAGCGTCAGTGCGACCGGAAACACCTGCGGAAACATCGCCCACAGGCGTTCCTGAAACGCCTCGGAGTCGACCGTTTCGTAGAGTTCATCGCGGCAGATCACCAGGTGCTCGGGCAGGACCTCACCCAGCGCGCCGTCGTTGAACTGCTTGCGAGTGATGTTGGCCAGTACCACGCCCCAGGCCCACGGCATGATCAGTTTGCCGGCATGGCGCGAGCCATCTGGATGGCGCAAAGCCGGATCCCGCTCCAGCACCACACCGATTTCCAGCGCGTAGGCGCGTGCCTGCAGCAGCGGATTGTTTTCCTTGGCCAGTCCGCGATCTGTGACCAGGGTGAACTGGGTGCGGTCGGCGTGGCGGATGGTGTCGGCTTTCCAGTCCTTGACCTCCAGCACCAGCAGACCACGGCGCGGGTGGAACACCACGAAATCGGGATGCCGCTGCTTCAGCCCGACCGGCACGTCGTACCACAGCAGGTAGTCGTCCTCGAGCTTCTGTTCCAGCCGTTCGGAAACGCGTTTCTCGCCGCCGGTCATGCGCGGCAGGCAACTGTTGCGGGTCGGAATGAGTGTTGCCACTGTCGCCCCTGGCTGACGTATCAAAGCGACGTTAGCCGATAGCGTGGTGGTGTCAATGCTGTTCTGCATCGCTGGGCTGCCTGGTATCTGTTCCGAACATCCGAACGGTTCCATCCAGGCCAGAGACTAGCGTGAGCTCAGCGAGGCGTCGCACCACGCCCGCAGTACGCAGTCCAGAATCTCCAGATCGTTCAGCACCTCCAGCGGCTCACGTTGTCGAGCGCTGGCAACCGAGGTTTTCAGCCACGGACTCATGTCGGGATGCGCGAGGATCCACTGGATCCGCTGGTCCACCGCAGCTTGCCGGTTGTCTTCCTGCTCCATCTCTTGCTCCGTCGTGGGTGGATCAGCTGTGCCGTCGTAGGGGTGCTGGATACGGCGCGCTGGATGCGGCGTAGTCGTGCGCACCGATCATGGATTGCACTGCGGGCAATGGCCGGGATCGGCTTCGCTGCGGCCGTCGAGGCGAGGTCGGGACTCGCGATGCGCGCACGCGACACAGCCGTGGATCTGGTAAAGAGCCAGGTTGGTGAGCGAGCCGCAGCACTCGCAGGGCAAGCCTGTTCAACGTCGACCTGGCCGTAGCCGAGTGTTTCGCAGACGGGACACGGCACCGCCACTCGCGCGCAAAGTTTCCCGGCGAGGCGAGCAATCGTGTCCATGCGGACCGGATTCATGTGAGCGCGCATATCGGTCTGGACGAACGCCTTGCCATCCGCCGAAGCGGTGGCAACCTCGGTGATGGCGTCAGCCAGCGCCTTGGTATCGCTCAGCCCCTTGTGGATCGGTGCAGATTCCGAGGTCGGCACGTCCGGCTTCACGATGAGTGCATGGCCGGGGAAGCGATGGCGGGCGAGAAAGCCATCCAGCTCGTACCGGCACGCGGCAACGGCGTGCCCGTAAACCGGCGCATCTTCGATCAGGTGTTCGGTAACGACAATGCCGCGCACGTCGTCGACCAAGACCATCGACTCGATGCCGCCCGCCACAAACCGAATTAGCGGATGCGGGCCGTAGCTGCCCTCACTGGCAATGCCGATGGGCAGCCCCGTGGCCGCCATACCCAGTCGTGCCGTGGCGATAGCGGTTTCGCGGATACTGCCGATACGTGGGATTTCGCCAGTGAAGGTGCCGAGGGCGTCGGTATCAAGGTCGGGTGCCATGTCGACGATCAGCCCCAATGCATCGCGCAGGGTGGGTATTATCGCGGCCTGCTTGCCATGCACTGCCGCAAGCACGGCGCGCTCCCCGGCGTAGGGTTGGGCAAGGCCTGGCGCCGGGGTGTCGACAGATCTGCTGCGTGCCATCAAAAGTAGCCCTCGCGTTTCTGCCGTTCCAGCGAACCGCTGTCGCTGATGCGGCCGGCTCGTTCGGATTGCTGCGCTGCCTGCGTCTCCCGTACGACGGCCGCCAGGGTGTCGGCGCGGGAAGGTTCCGCTGCGGTCACCGGCCAGCAGCCGAGAGTGCGAAATCGCACGTTTTCGCAGTGGGATCGCTCGCCCGGAAGCCAGTGCATTCGGTCGGGGTCGTCGACCACAATACGCAGCCCGTCGCGGACCACTACCGGTCGCTCGCGTGCCAGATACAGTGGTACCAGATCAATAGAGCGATGCATGATCCAGTCCCACAGGTCCTGCTCGGTCCAGTTAGAGAGTGGAAACGCACGGATGGTTTCGCCCGGCGCCCGACGCCAGTTGAAGCAGCGCCACAGTTCGGGGCGTTGCGCTCGCGGGTCCCAGCCCTGGCTGGGGCTGCGGACGGAGACGATGCGCTCCTTGGCGCGGCTGGCCTCCTCGTCGCGGCGCGCGCCACCGAAAATGACGTCGTAGCCGCCGTCCCGCAGCGCCTGCTTTAACGGCTCGGTGCGCATCAGTGTGGTGTAGACATCGCCGTGCTCGAACGGGTTGATCGACTGTGCGCGACCTTCCTCGTTGGCATGCACCCACAGCTGAAAGCCGTGCCGCGCCGCAAAGGCATCGCGGAACGCCAGTACCTCGCGAAATTCCCACGTCGAGTCGATGTGCAGCAGCGGCAGCGGCGGCGGTGACGGATGGAATGCACGCAACGCCAGATGCGCCAGCACGGTCGAGTCCTTGCCGCCGGAAAACAACAGCACGGGTTGCCGTGACTCGGCGATGCCGTCGCGCAGGATGTGAATTGCTTCGGCTTCCAGCGCAGCCAGGTTGGGTGGAAGGTCAGTCATGCCAGCGCGACCTCCGGCGTCGACGTATTCGTCGCGGTAGCTTGCATTGGCTCCCAGCGCAGGTTGCCGGCATAGCGCCACGCCATCCGGCCGCGCTCGTCTAGCGCAAACAAGTGCAACCAGCGATGATCGAACAGTGACCGCAGGCTGGCGTGGCGTTCAAGAATGGCGATGATGGCTTCGCGCGGCGCTTCCACCAGCACCGAAAGGCGCAACGGTTGATGCATCAAGTGCTCGCCGTCATGTAGCGACTGCCAGGGCAGTCCCGCGCGCAGCAGGCCGCCGTTGCCTTCCACCACGCCGATGCCACCGGTGACGTTGTGCAGCAGCTTGTTGCCCGCGCCGAACAATGTCGGTGCCACGCAGGAACCGTAATACTGCAGGCTGATCCAGCTGGCGACCACCACCGGCGCGGTGAGGATCATTTCCAGCACGCCGAAGTCATCGTCCTGGCGCCAGTCATAGTCATGCAGAAACGCCCGCCCGCCCAAGTTGCGAGCCGCGGTGCGCTGACGTGGCGCGACGATGAAGGACTGGCAGCCGGCCAGCGCCCATTCGGGACGTACCTGGGACCAGTCGCTGGCGCGGCGCAGGACGTCGCTAGCCTTGCTGGCCCCTGGCAGGCGCAGCATACGCTCGCTGCGCGCGTGCAGGCCTGCTGCGGACAGCCAGTGCCTGGCTTGCGTGAGGTCTGAGACGTGTTCGGTGGACGAATGGTCGTTGTCGTACAAGGTCAAGACATCGGTGGTGGTGTGATGCAGCGCGGCCACGAAAAGCGTGTCGGCAGGAATCGCGATGCCGCGCTGGACGAGACTAGTGCGGACATCCTTATGGTTGAGCAGGCCCGCCATCAGTCGAGCGTTGACGTCGCCAGCGTTGCCACCGCAGGCGCCGCAACGCAGTCCGCTGGCGTGCGGGTTGTTGACCACGTCCGCGCCGTGACCTGCAAGCACCACCAGACGTGCAAAGTCGCGTGTCAGTGACATCGCCCGTAGCGCGCCTTCGGCGGTGGCGACGCGCGCGTCAAGTTCAAACGTGGACTCGATCCGCGGTGCGGGATCGGCCGACTTCGCCACGTGTCGAAGTCCAAGTCCGTCGCGCACCAGCTTGCCGATATAGATCGGTCCGGTGGCTTCGACAAAGGCGAAGGACGAAATCGCGGCCAGCTTGAAGCGGCCCCAGGCGCGAGTTGCCCGTTTGCCGATGCGGACATCATGATTACGCTGGGTCGTGCTGGCGTCGTCAGCGCCGGAGCAGCTTTTCAGCTGCGGCTGCAGCAACACCGGCAAACGCGACTCCACCACATCTGAAGCAAACCGTCGGTGCGCCACCCCGATGCCGAAGAAGCCGGCCATGCCGAGGGTCTGAATGGTTGGGTCGACGCGCTCCAGTGCACGGCGGAACACTTCGGAACGCACGTCGATGCAGAATGCCATCTGCAGCGAGGCACGTATCGGCGTAGACGTGTCCACTTCGCACGACAATACGGCGGCCAGCTTGCGTTGTTCGGCGCGCTCGCTCGCTTCCTGCAGAATGGCGTCGATGAGGTCATCGCGCGTCGGCGTGAGTGGCTCGGCATATGCGGCAATCGCGTCGCGCCAGCGCGGCTCCGCACGTGCGGCATGTTGCCGCCAAAACGCCGCCTCCCACGCCAGCCGAATCGCCAGCAGGTCGATCACAGTGCTGTCGCTTTCGCCGGCCAATTCGGCCTGCCATTGCTGGTAACGCGCCATCTGCGACCAGCCTCCAAGGCTGATCAGTAGTCGGTGGAAATAGGATTCCAGCGCCGCCTCAGTGAGACCAAGATCGCCCACGCATGCCTGGATCGCCTGTTCCGCCGTCTCGGGCAAATGCGATACCTGGCTGGCGAAGCCTTTGAGACCGGCGATTTCCGGAGTCAGATCTAGGCTGGCGACGCCGCGCCACGCGTCATAGGCCCCGCGGCCCCGCGGCGCAGCCCAAAGCGCCTGCCCCTGATCGAAGTAGCCGGCGGCCCAGTGGCTGATGCGCGCGGCAACGATGCCGGTCCAGTCCTTGCCACTGAACTCGCTGGCCAGCTCGGTCATCGTGAGCAGTGCCACTGGCGCGGCTCGCTCGATTGCTGCCGTTGCTTTCAGCTGCGCCAGCGGCTTTTTCGCAAAAATAGTTGGTGCCGCTCCCAGTGCCGCTAACAGATCGGCGTCGCCGATCTCACCGTTGTGCATGCGTTCGGCATACCAGTGCCGCGGCATGGTACTGCGCACCCCGGCCGCGCGACCGAGGCGCACCGAGGTGATTGCCAGCGTTTCATCGGTATGCCCGAGGTACGGGTTCACCGCCACGCTGCAGGCCAGCGGCCACAACGGCGGAATCAAAGCGGCGGCACGTCGCGCCGCGTCATGTATGAGCGGCGCGGCGAGATGAGGTTTGAGGGTGGACATCGGCATGCGGGGGTTCCTTGCTGAGGTGTTCACGAGGCCTTGCGCGTGGACCAGCCGCCGAGCAGACGTTCAAAAGCAGCGTTGACGTAAAGACCGTTCGATAGATGCACGCGCAGGCCTCGCGCCGCCGGGTGCTCCGCCCACAGCGGCAGCAACGCCTGCGCCACCGCGACCGAGCCAAAGCTCAGGATCGCCAGCACCATCAGCGTCCAGGCCAGCCGATCCGGCGTCGGTGTGGCGGGCAAGGTGCCGGCGGTGAGCCAGCCGGCGATTACTTGCAAGGTGAAGTAGCCGATTGCGGCGGCGCTGGAAAACAGCGCGGTCTTGCGGGTCAGCGCCCGAGGCGCGGCATCGGCCAGCCCCTGCGCCAGCAAGTAGGCCACCCCGAAAATCAGGATCGCGCCCAGCGCCAGCGCCTGCGGCGACTCACGCTGCATCCCGAACAGCAGGCCAAACACTGTGCCGATAACGACGTAGATGGTCAGTGCAAGTAGAAAGGCCCGGCCGACCGCCGCGCCATCGGGCACCGCGACCGGACCCGGTCGACGGGTGGCGACGACCTGTTCGACCGCGCCGCCGGAGGCCAGGAAGGAGTGCGCCTTGTACAACGAATGCGCCACGATATGCAGCAGCGCCAGCGGAAACAGGGCCAATCCGCACTGCAGCGTCATGAAGCCCATCTGCGCCACCGTCGACCAGGCCAGCGAGGTTTTCACGGCGGGCTGGGTCAGCATCACCAGTGCGCCGAAGATTGCGGTGAAACCGCCCACCATCGCCAGTACCGCCAGCACGCCCGGCGCCAGCAGCATCACATCGGCAAAGCGGATCAGCAGGAAACCGCCGGCATTGATCACGCCCGCATGCAGCAGAGCCGATACCGGGGTCGGTGCCTCCATCACCTCGGTCAGCCAGCCATGCGTGGGGAATTGCGCCGATTTCAGCAGCGCAGCCAGCGCCAGTGCCGCCGCCGCGAAAGTGACCACGGCTGGCGTTTGGCCGGCCCGGGCTGCTGCATTGATGGTGGCGATGTCGTTGCTGCCGTAGCCGACCGCGAGCGAACCGGCGGCGAGCATCAGCGCGACAGCCCCCAGGATCGAGAAGAAGAGCTTCTTGCGCGCGGCGCGTTGCGCGGCGTCACGCTCGGCATAAAACAGCAGTAGACGCCGCAGCGCAAAGCTGATGGCGACCCAGGCGATCACCAATTGGATCAAGTTGCCCGCACCGACCAGCAGCAACACGGCAGCCAGCGCTGCGCACAGCCAGCCGGTGAAAGCGCCCTGGCGCGACTCGCCATCCAGGTAGTTGCGGCTGTATCGCACCACAATCCAGCCCACAAAGCTGACCAGCAGTAGCATGCTGACGCTTACCGCATCGAGTCGCGCCGACAGCCCGATGCCGTTGACGCCGATGATCGTGCTGTCACCCGATCCGCGCATCACCAGCAGCACCAGCGAGCCCAGCGCAGCAAGCAGCGTCAGTAAGGCACAAACTTCGGCAAGTCGTAGCACCAGACGCGGACGCCGTCCGGGACGAAGCGCGCACAGCACCGCGGCAACCAGCAGCGGCAGCGGTGCAGTCAGCGGAAGCAGAAAAGGCGACAAGGCGGATCTCCATGGGCGGGTTGGCTGGCGACAAGGTAGCGAGACGTTGGCAAATAAAAAAATGCATTGTCTTAGGTGAATCGTTCGCTATAAGCGAACGATCTATGTCGCGTCCCAATCAGCCGGCACCGGCGCCACAAGCCAGGGCTACTGTCAGGGCGAGAGGTCAGATGACGTTGCGTGACTGGCGCCAGCCGCTAGCAAACACGCGGCCATCGCTTAGTCCGGCAGCGCGGATCAGGCGGTCGCGCAATGCCACTCCCACACCGTCGTTTGCGGGCATGACGGCGACCAGCACGTCCAGGCCCAGCGCATCGGCCTCGCGCAGTTGTGCATACCGCTGTCGAGCCTGTTGACCGCTGGCCGCACCCAGCGGCAACCAGGTCACGTCATCAGCCATATTTCCGGGCCGCTGCGCCGAAAGCACGCCTGTAAGGGAGCCGCCCAAACGCCAGGCGCCCGCCGTCGCGGAGGCACTTTCCGCAGCTGCCAGCACGACTTTTACGCGGGGTGCGTA
>JBDTXA010000143.1:0-9641 GCA_040006415.1 Rhodanobacter sp. | reverse complement strand
TGACCGCGGTGATCGTCGGCGGCGTGGTGTCGCTCGGCGTGATGGGCAATTACTCGTACTTCGGCCACGTCAGTGCCAGCCTGCCACTGGGCCATGCATGGCTGGCGGTGCTGCTGACGGGCGTCATCTGCGGACTGCTGGGCGGACTGTTTGCGCGTTTGATTCTGCTCAGCCGCAGCGGACCGCTGGCCTATGTCGGACGGGTGCGCGCGCGCGCGCCGGTGCTGTTCGCCGCTGGCTGCGGACTGGCGCTGGCATTGATCGGTCTGTACTCGCACAACAATGTCTACGGCACTGGTTACGACCAGGCCCGCGCCTTCGTGCAGGAGGCTGCGGTCACCCCGGGCCATACTTTCGGGGTCGCCAAGTTGTTCGCCAATGTCGTCTCTTACTGGGCCGGCATTCCGGGTGGCATCTTCTCCCCGGCTCTGGCCGTCGGCGCCGGTCTTGGTCACAACATTGCCTACTTCCTGCCCAGCATTCCGGCCGGCACCGTGGTGTTGCTGGGCATGAGCGCCTATCTCTCAGGTGTTACCGGCGCGCCGCTAACCTCGGCGGTAATCGCGATGGAGTTGACCGACAACCAGGACATGGTGATCCCGATCATGGCCGCCTGCCTGCTGGCCCGCGCCGCAGCCTCGTTGTTCTGCCCAACGCCGGTGTACAAGGATTTCGCCGAGCGCATGGTGCAGGACTTTGAGCGCCAGCAGGCGACGCACGCCAAGGACGCCGAAAAAGCCCGCGCCGACCTCGATGCGCAGACACACGTTGGAAAGACCAGCGCGTACGATGAACAGGCCGCACCCGTTGATACCGACGCTGCGGCATCCGAACAGACACCACCCAGTTCCTGACGAAAGGAGGCACGGCATGAGCGAATCACGCTGGGACAGAATTCTGCTGAATGCGACGCTGGCCACCTTCGCCGACGAGACGCCCTTTGGGCTGTTCGAGCATGCCGCCATCGCGATGCAGCACGGCCGCATCAGCTGGATTGGCCGCATGGATGACCTGCCGGCGGCGCCGGATGAGCTGGCCATCAAGGTGCAGTCGATTAATGGTGCACTGGTCACACCGGGACTGATCGATTGCCACACGCATCTCGTGTTCGGTGGCGACCGCGCGCAGGAATTCGACATGCGCCTCAACGGTGCCAGCTACGAAGACATTGCCCATGCCGGCGGTGGCATTCTTTCCACCGTGGAGGCAACCCGTTGCGCCAGTGAGGACGCCCTGTTCGCGCAAGCGCTCCCGCGCGCACGCGCCTTGCTCGCCGATGGCGTGACCACACTGGAGATCAAGTCCGGCTACGGTCTGGCGCTGGAAAGCGAGTCGCGCATGTTGCGCGTGGCTCGCCGTCTCGGTCGTGAATCGGGTCTTGCCGTTCGCACCAGCTTTCTCGGGCTGCATGCGTTGCCGCCGGAATACAGTGATCGTCGCGACGATTACGTAGACCTCGTGTGCGACCAGATGCTGCCCGCACTTGCCGCGGAAGGTCTGATTGACGCGGTGGATGGGTTCTGCGAAAAAATCGGTTTCAGCCCGGCGGAAACGCGTCGGCTGTTCGAGCGTGCAACCCAGCTTGGGCTGCCGGTAAAACTGCATGCCGAGCAGCTATCCGATCTTGACGGTGCCGCGCTGGTCGCCGAATTCGGCGGTCTTTCCGCCGATCACCTGGAGCATCTGAGTGAGTCCGGCATCGAGGCGATGGCTGCCGCAGGTACCGTGGCCGTCCTGCTCCCAGGTGCTTTCTACGCGCTGCGCGAAACCCGCCTTCCGCCGATCGAACTGCTGCGCAAGCACGGCGTGCCGATAGCCGTGGCGACCGACTGCAATCCGGGAACTTCGCCGTTGCTCTCATTGCGACTGGCTGCTGGCATGGCGTGCACCCTGTTCCGGCTGACTCCCGAGGAAGCGCTGCGCGGCGTCACCGTCAACGCCGCACGCGCGCTGGGATTGACCGATCGTGGCATCCTCGCTGTCGGCAAGCGCGCCGACCTGGTGATATGGAATGCGCAACAGCCGGCTCAATTGTGTTACTGGATCGGCGGCAATCTCGTACGCAGGGTCTACGCTGGCGGCGAATCCATCTCGCGGCGGAAAGCTCTAAGGCGCTCGTCCAGCGCGTCGTAAAACGCGAGCGAAAGCTCCGCGCGCACCGGCACCCGCCACCAATTTGGCTGCGCAAAGCGATGGCATTTGACCGCGTCCTTGTCGGTCATCAGCACCGGCAATTCATCGACAAAGGTGAGATCGTCCGGCACGAACTGATGATGGTCGGCAAAGGCGTGTTCGATCAGCTCCAGACCGGCATCGCGCAAGCTTGTGAAGAAGCGCTGGGGATTGCCAATCGCTGCAATCGCATGCACGCGCTGGCCACGGAAAAATGACAGCGGCTGTCCACGACCGTCACTGAGCGCAAAGACGTCGCCATCGCAAAGTTGCATGGAGTATTCGCCGTCCTCTGCGGAGCCGCCATTGCATACCCGCAGGTCAACCCGTGCAAGCCGGCTCATTGGCTCACGCAGCGGACCGGCCGGCAACAGACGTTGATTGCCGAAGCGCCGCTGGCCGTCGATGACGCAGATCTCCACGTCGCGTGCCAACGCGTAGTGCTGGAGGCCGTCATCGGCAATCAGGATATTGCAGCCGGCATCGGTCAGCAGACGCGCTGCAGCCGGACGATCGCGGCCCACCGCCACGGGCACTCCCGTGGCACGAATCAGGCAGGGTTCGTCACCTACCCGAGCGGGATCGGGCGCCTCGTCGAGTAAAAGGGGATCGTGCTGGCTGCCTCCATAGCCCCGGCTGACCACCCCTGGACGATAGCCGCGAGCCTGCAGTGACTCCGCCAGCGCAATCGTCAACGGCGTCTTGCCGGTGCCACCGACACTGAGGTTGCCGACGACAATGACCGGAACGGGCAGCCGCACACTGCGCAACCATCGTGCCTGATACAGCACCCGGCGCAGACGCACGACACCGCCATACAGCGCGGCCAGCGGCGATGCCCACCACGGTGCCTGGTGATTGCCGTACCAGGCTGATTCGAGCGTGTCGATCAGCGCCATGCTCAATCCTCAGTCGGCGTCCCGATGGACGGCGGCGTCGTGGAACTGCATGCGGTGCAACGCGGCATATTGCCCGCTCAGCGCCATCAGTTCGGCGTGGCTGCCACGTTCGATGATCGCTCCATGATCCATGACGGCGATCTGGTCTGCGCCCTCGATCGTGGACAGGCGGTGCGCGATGACCACGGTAGTGCGATCGCGCATCAGTCGCTGCAAAGCTTGCTGGATCAGTCGCTCCGATTCGGTGTCCAGTGCGCTGGTGGCTTCGTCCAGTACCAGGATCGGGGCGTCCTTGAGGATCGCGCGCGCGATCGCAAGACGCTGGCGCTGCCCTCCGGAAAGCATGTTGCCGCCTTGGCCGATCTGGGTATGGATGCCCTGCGGCATGCGCGCGATGAACTCCATCGCGTTGGCCGCCTCAGCCGCCGCCACAATGTCTGCCTCACTGGCACCGGCCAGCTCGCCATAGGCGATATTGTTGGCCACGGTGTCGTCGAACAGCACCACGCTCTGCCCGACCCAGGCGATCTGGCGGCGCAGCGAGGCCAGCGTGTAGTTCTGATAGTCTTCGCCATCCAGCACGATGCGGCCGCTGCTAGGCGCGTAGAAACGTGGCAACAGGCTGACCAAACTGCTCTTGCCACTGCCGGACCGACCGACCAGCGCGGTCACCGTACCGGGAGCACAATGAAGATCCACCCCGCGCAAGGCCTGGAAATCATTTCGCGGATAGATCAGCCGGACTCCCTCGAACCGAATATCTCCCTGTGTACGTGCCAGTTCGCGCGTACCTTGATCGACCTCCGCATCGAGGTCCATGACCTCGAAGAGATCCTCGGCAGCAGACAAGCCGCGCTGGATCTGCGCTTGGACATTGGCCAGACGCCGCAGTGCTGGCAGCATGGTGCCCATGGCCGTCAACACGGCGAAGAACACGCCCGGCGACACATGTTGCAGCACATCCGGCCGGGTCCCGAGAAACACCAGTGCTGCCATGGCAAACGCACCCATCAGCTGGATGGTGGAACTTGACGCTGCATTGGTCACGGCAATCTTCAGATTGAGCCGACGGGAACGACGCGTGATGTCATCGAAACGATTGGCCTCATGCACCTGACCGCCGTAGATACGCACTTCACGATGCGCCCCGACCGACTCCTCGACGGTACCGGTAACCGAACCCATGGTGTTCTGTATGTGTCGACTGATCAGCCGATAGCGCCGGCTGACAATGGTAGCGATCAACGCGATGGCCGGCACCAGGATCAGCAGCACCAGGGTGAGGTACGCACTGTTGTGCAGCATCACGGCCATCATGAAGATCACCATGGCGACGTCGGTCACCATGACTTTCGCCGCATCCGAGGCCGCCGAAGCCACCTGTTCGCTGGTGTAGGTAATGCGGGAAACCTGCTGCCCGGATGCCTCCTTGCCAAAAAAGGCTGCCGGCAGGCGCAGGTAGGCAGTGAACACGTCGAACTGGATCGACTGCACCACGTGGCGACCGATGTAGGTGATGCCGTAATTGCTGGCGAAGGTGCCGCACGAGCGCACGAAGAAGATGCCGATGATCCAGATCGGCATCCAGAAAATGAGGTAGGGATCCTTGCGCACGAACAGGCCGTCGATCATCGTCCTCAGCAGATTGGTGAACAAGGCCAATCCGCCGGCATCCAGCAACATGCCCACGAACGCCACCATTCCGATCGCCCAGTAACGGCGGCTATAGCCGAGCAAACGTTTGTAGATGGCCCAGCTTTCTGCATTCCACAATCTGCTTTTCGGACGGCTCACTGCGCCGCGTCCCGCTTGCTTGGCGTGGTTGCGATCGATAACCGGGTGAAGCCGAGCTGGCCCAGTGCGTCCATCGCGGTGACCACGTTCTGGTTCGGCGTCATCGCGTCGGCGCGGATGGTCACCGGCTGATCGCGGTTGTTGCCGGCATTGCGGGCAATGGTCTGCTTGAGTGCCTCGATGCCCTCGCCCAGCACTTCATCGCTGCCGACATAAAAGTGGCCATCCCGATCCACCATGATCGTCAGCGCTGGCGCATTCATGTCCCGGTCCGTGGTGCTTGCCTCGGGCAAGGTCACCTTCAGGCGCGAGTGCTGGACGAACGTGCTGGTCAGCACGAAGAACATCAGCAGGGTAAGCAGCACGTCGATCAACGGGATCACGTTGATCTCGAAATCATCCCCGCGGCGATCGTTACTGATACGCATCGTGGTGCTCTCAGCTATCGCTCGGAGGAGGCGCACGACGAACACGCGCCGCTGACGACGCTGACGACGTGAGGGTCAGGTCGTCCAGCAAGGCCGTAGCCTGCCTTTCCATGTCCACGCAGTAACCCGCCACGCGCGAGCGAAAATAGCGATGCAGCACATAAGCGGGAATGGCCACGGTGAGGCCCGACGCCGTGCAAATCAGTGCCTCGCCGATGCCACCGGCCATCTTGGCCGGGTCGCCAATGCCGCCGGCCATGACGTCCATGAACATGCGGATCAGACCGATCACGGTGCCGAACAGGCCCAGCAGTGGGCCGATCAGTGCGATCGTTCCGAGGGTATTGAGGTAGCGCTCCATGCGATGCACCACGTGCCGACCAGTGTCTTCGATTCGCTCCTTGATGATGTCGCGAGGCTGCTTGCGAACCGCCAGTGCGGCGGCCAGCAACTCGCCCAGCGGCGAGCCGTTGGACAAGGCCTCCAGATGGCCGGGGTCGAGCTGTCCGGAGCGTGCCCACTGGCGCACTTCGTCACCCAGCCCCGGCGGCAGTACCGATTTGCGACGCAAGGTCCAGCAACGTTCCAGCACGATTGCCAAGGCAATCGCTGAACAGATCAGGATGGGCACCATCGCCCACCCGCCAGCCAACAGAATTTCCAGCACTTTTCAACCCCACCGCACGACCGGATGTGAAGCGCGCATGATAGCAGTCTCGCCAGAACGTACTGCGGCGCGCGTGGCATTCTGCATTTCATTCTCGCCAGTAGCGTCTCTTTTGCTGACGCCAGCCAGGCTCACGGCGCGGCGGTCCATTCGGGGGAAAGTCCAGCGCAATCGCGCCCTCGACAGCGGTATTGAACAGCGGCACGCCGGCGTCGGCATATCGTTTGACCACCTCCGGTCTCGGATGACCGAAACGATTGCGCCAGCCGGCTGAAACCACAGCCAGCGGCGGCCTCAGGGCATGGATGAAGTCGGCCCCCGACGAGGTTTTGCTGCCGTGATGGGGGACCACCAATACCGGTGCCCGCCCCTTTCCCAGCCGGGCTACGACCGAAGGCTCAACCGCCGAACTGATGTCTCCGGTCAGCAACAAACGTCCTCCGCGCCCTTCGACCAGCAAGACGCAGGAACTGTCGTTGTCCTCATCGCCATAACCCGCATCCGGGCTCAACACGCGGAACGTCACGCCATCCCAGCGCCACGACTGGCCTGTCACGCACTGCCTCATGGGGAAGTGCATGCGGGCTGGCTCGCCCGCAGAGCGCAAGGCGTGCGGAAACGCTGCCGCTACCACCGAAGCCCCACCGGCATGATCATTGTCACCATGGCTGATCATCAGCATGTCCACCCGGCCGATGCCCAGCGCATGCAGCGACGGCAACACCACCGCTTCGCCCAAGTTGAAACCCGAGGGGTACCTCGCCCCCGCGTCGTAAACCATCGCGTGTCCGTGCGTCTGCAAAAGCACCGAGAGTCCCTGTCCCACGTCGAGCACCCAGACCTGAAAGCCACCTTCGGCCGGTAGTCGATGCGGCGGGCAGATCAAAGGCAAAAACAGCAGCAGTCCCAGCCAGCGCAACGGCACGCCTCGCGGCATGAACAGCCAGAGCGCGCCGAACACCGCCAGCATCAGCGCATACGGTTGCACCGACGGCAGATACCAGTTGGCGCCCGGCCACAGCGCCATCCGTTCCAGCAACCACCACTGCGCGTGGGCCAGATGCGCCGCCAGCCACAGCACCGGCACGGCCAACGGTGGGCACAGCCACATCACGACCATGCCGAACAGGGCGCACGGCACGATCGCAAAGCTGACCAACGGCACGGCAATCAGATTGGACAGCGCACCCACCAGCGACGCCTGACCGAAAAACCACATGGTGAGCGGCAACAACGCCACCGTCATCAACAATTGTCCGGCCGACAACTCATGCAGAAACGCGCGCCAGCCTCGTCCGCGCGCCTGCAGGCACAGCATCAGGAACGACACACCCACGAAAGACAGCCAGAACCCCGCTGACAGCACCGCCAGCGGGTCAACCAGCAGAATCGCGATCATGGCCAGCGCCAGAGACTGTGCCCCACTGGTGCTGCGTCGGCTGCAGCGGGCCAGTGCCACGACCGCAATCATGATCAGCGTGCGCACCGTTGGCAGCCCGAAACCCGCGAGTGCGGAATAGAGCGCGGCGGCCATCAAGGCAGCTGCCGCCTGCGCCTGCGATCTCGGCAACCAAAGCCCCAGGCGCGGCCACACCGCATACGTCAGCATGGCCAGCCACACGCCGAATATCGCCGATACGCCGACGTGAAAGCCGGAGATGGCGATCAGGTGCGAGACACCGTTCGCGCGCGCCACGGCCCAGTCGTGCTGGGCCAGATCGCGCGTATCTCCGACGGAAAATGCCTTGAGCAAGGCCGCGTCATGGCGGTTCGGCACGCGCGCGGCAATACCGTGTGCGATGGCATCCCGGACGCCATCGATGCACCACGGGGTCACGCTCAATGGTGCGTTGCGCGGATCGTTACGCACATAACCCCTCGCCACGATTCCGCGCTCCAGTGCCGAGCGCTCACTGTCGGAACTGCCGGGATCCAGCAGTCCGCGCGGTCGCTTTAGCCGAAGCAACAGATGCCAGCGGCTGCACGGTTCCAGCACCGGCGCATTCTGGTACCAGGACACCGTCACCCGGCCATGCAGGCGCACGGGTGAGCCGTCCAGCGTGGCGCGTTCTACCTGCAGTGTGAATCGACTGGCATCGGTGTGTACCAGCGGCAGGTCGACCAGACGGCCGACCACCTCGAAATCACGACCTTCAAGCGTACGCGGAAGACGCGCGTCCATCGCCAGACCGCCGCGCCAGATCGCCCACGCCACGCCAAACAGGAGAAAGGCCAGCCAGCGCCAGCGCGGACAACGCCAGCCCAGCAGACCTCCGGCCACCGCCAACAAAATCGGACACCAGTACGGCGGCAGCAAGGGCCAGCCCTGAACGAGCAGGACGCCCGCCAACGATGACAAAGCGATCGAGACCGCCGTCGGCATTGCCACCACTCGCCCCATGCCGCGCGCCTCGCTCCACCCTGGACAAGGCCAAGCCTAGCGTGCAGTCCCATCTCGCGTGGATGAAAAACTTGTAGGCAGGCGCCGCGGGCGTAGCTTCACGCGTGCGCCGACAACGATCAGCCCGCCGGACTTTCCTGCAGCGCTCCGTTGTGTAAAACCAGGGTGCGATCCATCCGCGCCGCGAGCCGGGTGTCGTGGGTAACAATGATGAAACTGGTACCGATTTCCTGATTGAGTTCCAGCATCAACGCATAGACCTGAGCCGCGTTGGCCTCATCGAGATTGCCAGTCGGTTCGTCGCCGAGCACGCAGGCCGGCCGGGTCACCAGCGCCCGCGCCACGGCGCAACGCTGACGCTCACCACCGGACAATTCGGACGGCTTGTGGTGGGTGCGCGACGCCAGCCCCACGCGCTCCAACAAAACGGAGGCCCGCTTCTGCGCCTCGGGAATCGCAGTGCCGCGAATCAGCAGTGGCATGCATACGTTTTCCAGCGCCGTGAACTCAGGCAGCAGATGGTGGAACTGGTAGATGAAACCGAGCGAGCGATTGCGCACCCGGCCGCGCTCGGCGTCGGACAGCGTCGACAGCACGCGGCCGTCCACTTCCACCTCGCCAGCGGTAAGCGTGTCCAGGCCGCCGATGAGGTGCAGCAAGGTGCTCTTGCCCGAACCGGAGGCGCCGACGATCGCCATCGTCTCGCCGCGCTTCAAGGTGAAACTCACGTCGCTCAGCACCTCGGTGCGCAGGCCACCCTCGTCATACGTCTTGGCAACCTGGCTGGCACGCAGCACGTTTTCGCTTGACGACATCTTGCGGTTCTCATTCATAGCGCAGCGCCTGCGCCGGCTGCGTGCGCGAAGCGCGCCACGCGGGATAAAGGGTCGCCAGCAGCGAGAAGGTAAAGGTCAGCAGCGCAACCCAGCCCACATCGTGCCAGTCCAGTCGACTCGGCACCTCGCTGATGTAATAAACATCCGGCGACAGGAAAGTCACGTGGAAGGTGTGCTCGATCCACTTGATGATGCCCGGCAGTTTCCACGACAGCAGCGAGCCCAGTCCCACACCGAAACCGATCCCGACAAAACCCACCAGCACCCCCTGCACCATGAACATGCCCATGATGCTGCGCGGTGTGGCGCCGAGCGTGCGCAGGATCGCAATATCCGCCTGCTTGTCGGTCACCAGCATCATCAGCATCGATATCAGGTTGATCACCGCGACCAGGATGATCAGCGACAGGATGATGAACATCACCATCTTTTCCATCGACAGCG
>JBDTXA010000142.1:0-9768 GCA_040006415.1 Rhodanobacter sp. | reverse complement strand
CCACGGCCGCGGCCAATGACCGTGGCCATGGCCGTTATCGTGGTCGTGGTCGTGGCCGTGACCCGGGTCCGAGGACGACACCTGGGTGCCGGTGTCCGGATCCAGAATCAGCGGCGTTTTATCAAGCGCGCGGCCGTGGCCGAAGTCGAACATGTTCATGATGCTGCCCGCGTCGGCGTCGTTCGAACCTTCACCGATACGCTCGCCGTGCAACCAGTTGTCCTCGATGAAACGGACGACCGAGGATTGGGTCAGGCGGTTGCTGGAAACATGATTTCTGCGGGCATAAGGCGAGAGGACCAGAAACGGAATGCGCGTACCCGGGCCGCAACGGCCGTTGACCACCTTGCCTTCAACGCCCTTGCCGGGCTTCGCCTTTGCACTGGTGCAGATGCCGGCACCGTTGAGCTGATCGTCACTCGGATCGGACGACGAGGTGGTGGGCGCGGCGTAACGATGGTCGTACCAGCCATCCGAATCATCGTAGGTGATGATGATGGCGGTGTCCTTCCAGTCCGGCTGGCTCTGGATGAAGTTCACCACCTGCACCAGATACGCCTGCTCGTCCAGCGGATCCGAATTGCCCGGATGCGCATCGCCGATCGCCGGTGACTTGATATAGCTCACCGCCGGAAAATTTCCGCGCTTCACGGCCTTGTAGAAGTCTTCCAGGTCGTAGGCGTGGTTCACCGGCGCGTCGGTGCTGTCCTTCGGATCGGCATGACCCACATCGGCGAGCGAGGTCGGGCGCTCGTGGGTCGGATTGGCGGTCGACGCGTAGTACTGAAACCACGCATGGTGCGGGATGTAGTCGGTCTTGTAGCCACCGAGCACGTCGGAGTAGGTGCTGCGGGCGCACCCGGTGCTGCCGTTGTCATTCGCCGAACTAAGGTCGAACCCGCCCATGAAGCTGCCCCAGCTGACGTGGCTGGCATTGAGCAGGTCACCGATATTCCTGGACGTCATCTCCACGGACTTTTTCGCGTTGGAGCAAATGTCGAACGCCGGATCAGGATCGCCGGTCACGGTGTAGCCACCCTGACCGTCGGGTGTCACGCCACTCGGCGTGGCGCCGTCCGGGATGACAGCGCCGGCAATGGTGCCGGAGACGACGTGCAGCGCACCCGGCGTCGACGGGCCGTAGGTGTCGGTATAGGCGTTGTCGTTCATGGCGAAGCGTTGCGCGTAGTTCCACAACGCGGTCACCGTGTTGCCATCGTAATAGCCCATCACCAGGCCGTGCGTGCCGAAGGTGCCGGTGCTGCTGACCGAGTTGTTGCCGGTGTACAGCGGGAAGAGGTCGGCTTTGCCGTTGTTGTAGGCCCTCTGCTCGGCCGCATAGCCGTGGTTCTGGCCTTCGGTGTTGGCCTGGGTACGATCCAGGCGGAACGGATTGACTGCGTTCACACCGTTGGCTGCGTTGAGCCTGTTTGGATTCGCGTTGAGCAGGCGGGCATCCAGGCCTTCAACCTGCGGTGTGAACGGCTGGGCATGGAACGGCGGTTCACCCGCCGGGTTGGCGGCGTGCGGATAAGTGGCAAAGTAGTGGTCGAACGAGCGGTTCTCGTCGAAGATCACCACCAGATGCTTGATCGGCGTGGCGGTCCGGGCGCCGTGACGCGACGGGCTCCCGCCGAATGGTTCGCCGTGGCCGGGCGCGGCGCTGACTGGGGCCAGGGCGGCAAACGCAAAACTCACGGCGGCAATGGATGCCGGCAGGACCGCCTTGCGGAAAATGGAAAGACTGTGCATGAAAAGACTCCTGATAGGGAAGCGACGATGCAGGCCATGAACGGACCGAAAGTCCGCGGATTCCCCCAATCCGTATCGGAGACGCGACAGCACGCCGCCGCGACCCGATCATTCAAACACCCGAAGATGAACATTCGAGGACAACCCCACATCCGTTTTTCCCCCAGAATCTTGCGCTCCCTCGGCGGGCATCGGCATGCTCAGCCGCTGGGCGCGGCGTCTCGACACGCAGGTCATTCGCGCACTGCGCACTGACCCCGCGAGGCTCCGGTCAGCACGTCGTGCTTTTCTCCGCCTGCAGAAAGGATGCGACGGCCGGCGCCGCGCCGGCAGGTACGAGAACCCAACCGACAATGGTGCCCAGACCGATCGCGGCGGCACCCGACTCGTCGCGACGCAAGGCGGCCATGAAGCAAACGGCGAATAGCCAGCGGCGACTACAGCCCGCTTGCGCCTTGCTGCTCATGCAGACTGACGCCGCGCGACAACCGTACTATCGAAACCGAGCAAAAAAGGACAGGCCCGAGTGGCACTTGGTCAAGCTCGACCTCATGCATTTTCGTCACTCCTGCGAGGATGACGAGCTCAGGCAAGCGCCACTCAGATCAGGATCATTTTCCGCATGCGGATAGCTAAATCCGGGCCGAATGGCGCTTATTTAAGCGCAAAGTTCCATTTAGCGTCATTCCTGCGAAAGCAGAAATCCAGTGACTTCGGCGTTTTGCACGACGTTAGAGCCCCTGGATCACCGTTTGACCAGCGTCGCTATTGTAAAGCGCCTCGCGAGGATGACGAGCTTAAATAAGTAGCAGTCAAATCGGGACCCTTTCTTGCATGCATCTTGTAAGGTCGGTTGGTCGAAGTCAGTCCCGATCAGCGCGGCGTCGGTGACACAAGGGGAATACGGAGTGTTTGCTTATTATCTTGAATTGGCTGTGCGCAGCTTGCGGCGCAGCCCTGGCCTTACTGCACTGATGATGCTGGCGATCGGCTTTGGTGTGGCGGCGTCGATGACCATGTATTCGGTATTCCGCGGCGTGTCCGCCGATCCGATTCCGTGGAAGTCGTCACAATTGTTCGTGCCGCAAATCGATCCCTGGGGGCCGGGTCACCGCGAAAAAGGCGAGCCGCCCAGTGCATTGACCTATATCGATGCCATGGCGCTGATGCGCCGGCATCGGGCCTCGCGCCAATCGGCGATCATTCCGATGTGGCGGTCGATAGCGCAGCCGCGCTCCGGTCAAAGCGACAGCCTGATCGACACCCGGGGCTATGCGGTCTACAGCGAATTCTTCCCCATGCTGGACGTGCCGTTTCACTACGGCAGTGCCTGGAGTGCGGACGACGACGCGCGCAAACGCCCGTTAGTGGTGATCAGCGATCACTTCAATCAGCAGATGTTCGGCGGCGGCAACAGCGTCGGCAAGACCATCACTATCGACAAACACGACTATCGTGTCGTGGGTGTTGTGAGGTACTGGAATCCGCAACCGGATTTCTTTGAGGGTCTCCAGTTCCGGGTCGACGAGCCGGACTTTTTTGTACCGTTTCAATTCGTGGTTGCCAATCACGTCATCGAGAGCATGGGATCTACTTGCAACAACGGCCGCGATCTGGGTGCCGGCCTGGTGGCGCTTCTGAGTTCGGAATGCATATGGATCTCCTACATGGTTGAACTGGATAATCCAGACGCCGTGCAGGCGTATCGTCAATACCTCGATGCGTATGCAAGCGAACAACAACAGCTGGGCCGCTTCCATTGGAAACCCAACAATCGCCTGCGCGATGTGCCTGCGTTTCTCGATTACAAGGATGTGGTCCCCAGCAACACCCGACTGTCGCTCTTGGTGGCGCAAGGCCTGTTGGCCGTATGCCTGGTGAACACGGTGGGGCTACTGCTGGCCAAGTTCCTGCGGCGCAGCGGGGAGATCGCCGTGCGGCGCGCACTGGGCGCTTCACGGGCGGCGACCTACGCTCAATTTCTCACCGAGGCAGGACTGATCGGCGCCGGGGGCGGCATGCTCGGTCTCATGTTCACCGCCATCGGCGTGCTCTGTGTCGGGGAGGTAATGCCAGCACAGCTCGCCGCGCTGGCGCGACTCGACCCCAGCTTGCTGTTGCTCACGCTGCTGCTTGCCGTGGCAGCCACTCTGCTTGCAGCTGTCTATCCCGCGTATCGGGCGTCGCGGGTATCGCCTGCGTTGCAGCTCAAGGCGCAATGAGGATCACGCCGTGAACGTTTATCCCATCCTCATCGCATTGCGTCGACACAAGGTCTCCGTAATTCTCATTGTGTTGCAAATCGCGCTGACGCTGGCGATCGTCGCCAACGCTTTCTTCATCATCGGCCATACCATCGAGCACATGACTCGCCCAAGCGGCTTGCAAGAAGACGGCCTGATCGTGATTTTGCAGAAGTGGCCAGGTTTGTCGGGCGTCGACGGTGATGCCCTTACCGAGAAAATCGATGCCCTTCAACGTACGGATCTGGAAACGATAAGGAATCTGTCGGATGTGCAGGATGTTGCGGCTTCCAGCCAGGAGAATGCCGCCGGCGAAATTTCTCTTGATGCGGATCGTAAAGGTAAATTCGCCCGCGCGGGATATTTCTATGGCGACGAGCACTTACGGCCGACGCTCGGCCTGCACCTGATCGCTGGTCGGGACTTTTTCGCGAACGAGATCCGACACGGAGAAGCACTTCCGGGTTCATCTGTCGTCATCGTGAGCAAAACCCTCGCCGATCAACTCTTTCCCCATGGCAACGCACTGGGCCAGACGGTGTATCAGGACGGCAAGGCGGCTGCGATTGTGGGCATCGTCGAGCGCTTGCAGACATCCATGGGGGAGGACACCAACTGGGAGTTCAACTCGGTGATGGAGCCGCTGCGGGAAGATGTCTTGTGGACGGCTTATGCGGCGCGCGCGCGCCCCGGCCGCACGACGGAGGCGATCGGCGAAATCCACAAGGCACTCTTTGCCGTGAAACCGATGCGCCACATGCCCGAACCCTGGGCCGGCATCCATTCGTTTTCCGAACTGCGCGCCAGGAGCTTTCGCGAAGAGCGCGGCATTGCGCTGCTGATGGGCGTTATTTGTCTCATTCTGCTCAGTGTTACCGCCGCGGGCATCGTCGGCCTGACCAGTTTCTGGGTTGGCCAGCGGCATCGGCAGATTGGCGTGCGGCGAGCACTTGGTGCCAGAAAGATCGACATACTGCTTTACTTCCAGATCGAGAACTTGCTGATTGTCGGGAGCGGCGCGGTCATCGGCGCGCTTTGTGCCCTTGGCCTCAACACATGGCTGATGAAGCATTACGAGATGCTGCACCTTCCGCTGTTCTACGTGGCAACAGGCGTACTTGCCATGCTCGTGCTCGGTCAGATCGCAGTGCTGACGCCGGCGCGTCGTGCGTCCAACGTGCCGCCGGTCGTGGCGACACGATAGGAAAGTGAGGGCTCGACCAGCCCAGGGAGGCGTTATGCGCGCTCGACTACACGCGTAGCAATTACCCCGACGCTCCTGGTGTTTCCCAATTTCCGAGGGGCAGAGTCGAAGGGCACTTACCTAACCTCAAGGTCCTGCTTTTTTTAGTCATTCCTACAAAAGCAGAAATCCAGTGACTTGAAGAGGCCGGAGGCACTGGATCCCCGCGTTTGCGGGGATGACGGGCTTAAGAAGCGCCATTTACCATTAGGGTCAGAGTCGAATGGCACTGACTTATCACCCCCGGACTCTTAACCGTTCGCGCTGAGGGTAGCCTGCGTAGCGGGCGGAGTCGAAGCGCCCCACGCGTGGACAGCCCATCGCCTGTAGGTGCTACAGACTTCGGCCCGCGGCCTACGCTCAGGACGAACGCGCTCAAGTAAGCGCCATTCGTCTCTGACTCATTGTTGCACCGCTTTCTGCGCGAGTTCCTTCATCTTGAGCGGCCGCATCTGCTCAGCTTTTTCAGCCCTTCGCGAGCCTCTTCAAGCACTTCGGGGCCCGATTCTGACTGGCGTGAGGCCGCTCCGCATCGATAGCGGCATCTAGCCGCAGCTCGGCTGCGCTGATCCCTTTATCGACGCGGTAGAGCCGAGCCAGCGGGTTCGTGGTCAGAGGTGGCTCGTAGATCTTCATCACGGTGATTCTTTTTGATCAGGACGGCACGATAGCCGACTAGCCCTAATCCGGGCGTGCATCCCATTGACCGCTTGCACCAGGAACGGGATCAGGCTCGAGAGGGATGCGTAAAGTAAAGGTCGTCCCGGCGTCGGCGGTCGATTCCACCGTCACCCGCCCCCCGTGACCACGCGCGATCTCGCGCACGATGAAGAGGCCGAGCCCCACGCTGCGCTGTTCGCCTGGCGCGTGCTCGCCGCGCGACATCGGCTCGAACAGATGAGGTATCAGGTCGCGTGGAATGGGCGAGCCGTCGTTGTGAACGGCGACCAAAAATTCGGTCGGCTGGATGTCAGACGTGATGGTAACGGCGCCTTCGGGCGCGCCGTACTTCACCGCATTGGCGACGAGGTTGCCGATCAGCTGGAGCAACCGGTCCGCGTCGGCGTTACAAAGGCCGGCGCCATGATGTAGATGGCGGATGACGCGACCCGAAAAGACCATGGAGAGCTCCTCCACACAGCGATCCACCAGTGCCTTCAGGTTAACTGCCTCTGCGTTGACGGCGATGCCCCGTCCCAATCTTGCGGAGGTGAAGTCGAGCAGATCGCCGACCATGCGCTGCGAGCGGTGGGCTGACTGAAGAATGGCTCCCGCATAACGGCTTTGATTTGCTTCGAGCGAAGTGCTGAGAAGCATTTCCGAGCCCAGCATGATCGCGGACAGCGGATTGCGCAGATCGTGGCTGACGATACCGATCATCTGCTGGGCAAACAGCGCGCGATCCTCGGCAGCCATACGCTGCCGGCTGATCTCGCTGATGTCCTGCAGCACCCCGACGTGTTTCGCCGGCGCATCCGACGAGTTCAGCGCGCGCCCGGTTTCCAGAATGGTGCGCTGGATGCCGTCGATGCCATTGATGCGGTATTCGTGGCGATACAGCTCGGACGAATCTTCGCTGCCCTGCTTTGGAAACGGACCGCCGGATGCGTCCACCGCCGCCGCGAACTCGTCGGCGCTGACCGCACGCGGCTCCGCATAGCCGAGCAGCAAGGCCGCGCGATCATCGAACACGCGTCCGCCCTGCCGCGCATCGTCATCCCAAAGACAAAGCTGGGCCGCCTCTACCGCCAGCCGTAGGCGCTGCTCGGCCAACTCCAGCGCCCGCTGACTGCGCATCTGCTCGGCAAGCGCCTCTTCGGCCTGGTGTCGCGAGCGGAGAATCTCGCGCTCGTAGGCGCGTCGATCCTCCGATATGAACGCGGCGATGTCATGCCACACCATACCGTTGTGCTCTCGCCGGATCGCGTTCATCAGCATGGGAATTTTACGCTGGTCGGCATGGATCACATCCAACGCGATTTCGGCCACCGAGCCCTGAATCTGCAGCAAAGGCATCCAGTGGGTTTGATGAAATATTTTTCCGCCCACGGTGAGCAGGTCCTGCAGTTTTCTGATTCCAGTCAGCTCGCTTTTGGGAAAGCCGATCCAGTCGCAGAAGGTCTGATTGACTTGTTGGATGGTGCCGTCGTGACTGGTCGACATCAGCCCACAGGCGGCGTTGTCGAAAAGTTCTCCGCTATCACGTACCTGTTCGTCGACGCTCATCGTCGTTGGGTCACAGTGACAGCCCTGCAACAAATTCTCTCATCGCCGATACGCTGGCCGCCGGCTCGCTCAGATGCGGGCAGTGGCCGAGGTTCTCAATGATTCGCAGGCTGGCGTTGGGAATCGTCTGGCTTAGATACTCGCCCACCGAGCGCGGCGCGATCATGTCTTCGCTGGACTGCAAAATCAACACGGGTTTTTGCAGTCGAGAGAGATCGGAGCGGTTGTCCGACAGAAAGGTGACCCGCGCGAATTGCTTGGCGATCTCCGGGTCGGTGCGGCAGAAACTGTTGGTAAGTTCCACGCCCAGTTCGGGCTGGCCCGGCGCGCCCATGATGGCTGGCGCCATGGTGCTGGACCAGCCCAGGTAGTTGGCCTCCATCGTCTCCAACAGAGAGTCGATGTCCTTCCGGGTGAAGCCGCCGACGTAGTCGCCGTCGTTGATGTAACTGGGCGACGGGCCAATCATGACGTGCGCGGCAAACTGCTCGGGCGCCTGGATGTCGGCGAGCAGACCGATCATGGCGCTGACCGAATGTCCTACGAAGAGCACGGGCTGATCAGAGAAGGCCTCGGCGATCTCGACCAGATCGTCGGCATAGCCGCTGAGCGACGAATATTTCTGTCTATCGTAAGCCGAAATATCCGACTGACCGCAGCCGACCAGATCGAAGGTGACAATGCGGTAATGCGGCGAAAACGACGGCGTGAGCAACCGCCACATACTCTGATCGCAACCAAAACCATGGGCAAAGACCAAGGTGACTGGACCCTCACCGGTCACTCTGACGTTATTGCGCTGCGTAACAGACATGAGGATCCCGACTCAACGAAGGATGGAGATAATACAGGGTCTCTTTTGAACCGGCGATGGACGCTGAGTTTGTGACAGTTCACTCCCTGTGCGACTGCTTTGCCACCCGCTTTTCCCTTGTATCGGCAACTCCGGGTTGATCGGATCAGACTGAGCTTGCCCTTCGCCCTTCGGGCCGGCTTCGCTGTTTGCCTGCGCTCCATGTGCAGAGCGTGACCACGCGAGAGCAAGCTACTCACGAGCCGAAGGTGCACGAAAGCGCTTGCTTCAGACAGTTGTCAGTCAAGGGGACCGGCGGCTCGGCAGTATCAGAAATCGTCCGTGATCCGAACGTCAGGTACCTGAGCGGGAAGCCCTGTTTTCCGTCATTCCCGCGAGGATGAGGGTCTTGAAACAAATGCCTTTCTTCCATGAAACGATTCGTGAAGGCGCACGAAAGCCCTTGCTTCAACGACACATGCTCAGCGACTGAACCAGGATTACGCGTCCCGGTTTCCCGCGGTTTCCCCTGTTTTGATCACGCCTCAGCGATCACGGCAATTGAGATCTTGAGTCCTGGAATCCTGACAGGGAGCTTGGCGCCTTGCCGAGCTGGTGGGTTGGTGGGAAACCACCGCAACCATTCCTCGTTCATTCCTGCAAAGTCGTCCTCATCGGCCAACACCACCGTCGCACTGACGATCTTGTCCAGTGAGCTGCCAGCTTCCGCAAGTATTGCGGCGACATTCGCAAGACACTGTCGAGTCTGCTCCTGAATTGTGGTGCCCGTGATTGTGCCGGTTGCCGGATCCTGTGGTGCCGTACCCGATACGAACACCAACCCAGCAGCCTTGACCGCTTGACTGTATGTCGCCGGCGGCTTTGCCGCCTTCGGAGTGAACACAAGCTCTCTGGTCACTTTGATCTCCTTGGACGGTTGCGAAACCGGGTTCAGAGTGGAATGGCACTTACCTACAGTAAACTCGTCATCCTCGCGAACGCGGGGATCCAGCGCCTCAGACCTCCTAAAGTCACAGGATTTCTGCTATCGCAGGAATGACCGGAATTTGAGTTTGCGCTCGAGTAGGCGCCATTTCACTCTGACCCCTGTTTTTTCCCAAATGACGGCTGCCGAGCAGACAATCCGACGCCTCCAGCGGCGCGCGAAGGCGTTGCGCATCCGTCCACGCACGCGAAAGCCGATCAAGATCAGCCGGCGACTCAAAATCTTGGCTTCGACCGCGCGCATCAGCACGCGAGCACACAGCGCATCGATTCGCGTGCAGTGATTCTCCCGGACACTTTGCCATGTTTCAGTGGCACGCACGCGGCGGTCTTCTCTGGCCTCGTAACCGGTCAGGTAGAACCGCTTCATGCGTGCACTGTTCCTTCAATTGTCATGCAAGTTGCTGCTTGATCGAGGAGATTCGTGGGGAAACTTCAGAACCTGAGCCCATTCTTGCGGAGCATCAGAAATCAGCTGACCCCTTTTTTTTGCAAGGCAAGCGTCA
>JBDTXA010000141.1:0-9775 GCA_040006415.1 Rhodanobacter sp. | reverse complement strand
GAGATCCGCATCCGCGCCACCCTGATCAGCACCAACGACGACATCGACATCCTGGTGCCAAACTCCGAGTTTGTGACCGGGCGCGTGGTCAACTGGACCCTGCGCGAGGTCGCCCGGCGGCAGAAGATTCCCTTCGGCGTGGCGTATGGCACCGACAAGGAACTGGTGAAGAAGGCCGCGCTCGAAGCGGCCGCCGAAGTGCCGTTTACCCTCAGTCTCAATGGCCCGCGCGGACCACAGGTATGGCTGACCGGCTTCGGTGATTCCTCGCTTGATTTTTCACTGGTGGTCTGGCTCAACGCCGAGGCCACCCGACGCGTCGGGGCGATCAACGCCGCGTATTACTGGGCGCTGCATACCGCGCTGGAAAAGTACGGTATCGAGATTCCCTTTCCGCAACGTGACCTGCATGTCAGGAGTTGGGTCAAGCCCGACGACTCCGATAGCGACAAGCCATCGGCTGCCAGCGCCTCCATTTCTCCAGCGAGGCAGGAAAACGATGCCGCGCGCGATGTCGAGCGCGACATCGCAGAGAAATCAGGCGATCGTCTTTCAACACCCTCCAATGATCCGGATGTCACGCACTGACGTCCCGCAATATCCAAGGAAAAAGCCATGGCCAATACCCTCGAAATCAAGGTTCCCGACATCGGCGGTCACGACGGCGTGCCCGTGATCGAGGTGCTGGTCAAGGTCGGTGACACGGTCGAGAAAGAGCAGAGCCTGATCACGCTGGAATCGGACAAGGCGACCATGGAAATCCCCTCCAGTGCCGCTGGCGTGATCAAGGAACTCAGGCTGAAGGTCGGCGACGAGGTGTCCGAAGGGGCGCTGATTGCCGTGCTGGAGGTATCTGGCGAAGCCGACACGAAGTCACCTTCTCCCCCCAGGGAAGATGAGGGGCCACGGTCGTCGGAAAGCTCCAGCGAAGAAGTGGCCAAGACCGCCCAGTCTTCCGCAAGCTCCCACCCCTCAACTCAATCCCCTCGCGGGGGAGAGGAGGCAGTCGTGCCGCCAGCGGCGGCACTATCTGGAAAAAAGCCGGATATTGAATGCAAGCTGGTGGTACTCGGCTCCGGACCGGGCGGCTATACCGCCGCGTTCCGGGCCGCCGATCTTGACGTGGACACCGTGCTGGTCGAGCGTTATGCCACGCTTGGTGGCGTCTGCCTCAACGTCGGCTGCATCCCGTCCAAAGCCCTGCTTCATGCCGCCGCCGTCATTGACGAGGCCGAGGCGATGGCCGCCCACGGCGTGAGCTTCGGCAAGCCGAAGATCGACATCGACAAGTTGCGCGACTTCAAGTCCAAGGTGGTCGGCAAGCTCACCGGCGGCCTGACCTCGATGGCCAAGCAGCGAAAAGTCCGCACGGTCGAAGGCGTCGGCAGCTTCGTTTCGGCGAACGAAATGGAAGTCCAGACGGCCGATGGTGTGAAGCTGATTCGTTTCGAGCACGCCATCATTGCGGCCGGTTCGCAATCGGTGAAACTGCCCTCGTTCCCCTGGGACGATGACCGGATCATGGATTCGACCGGTGCACTGGAATTGAAGGACGTGCCGAAGAAGCTGCTGGTGGTGGGCGGCGGCATCATCGGGCTGGAGATGGCCACGGTGTTTGCGGCGCTGGGTAGCGAAGTGACCGTGGTCGAATTCATGGATCAGCTGATTCCTGGTGCCGATGCCGATCTGGTCAAACCGCTGGCCAAGCGTCTCGGCAGCCGTCTCAAGGGCATCCATCTGAAGACCAAGGTGGTCGAAGCGAAGGCGACGAAAAAGGGTATCGAGGTCAGCTACGAAGGCGACAGCATCCCCGAGACCACCGTTTTCGATCGCGTGCTGGTTTCCGTGGGGCGTTCGCCCAACGGCAGCAAGATCGGCGCGGACAAGGCCGGGGTTGCCGTGACCGAGCGTGGCTTCATCGACGTCGACAGCCAGATGCGGACCAATGTCGAAAATATTTTTGCCATCGGCGACTTGGTGGGTCAGCCGATGCTGGCGCACAAGGCCACACACGAGGCGAAAGTCGCCGCTGAAGTGGTCGCCGGTCGCAAGAGTCATTTCGACGCACGCGTGATTCCGTCGGTGGCCTATACCGATCCAGAAGTTGCATGGGTAGGCGTGACCGAGCGCGAGGCAAAAGAAAAAGGTCTCAAGGTCGGCGTCTCCAAGTTTCCCTGGGCGGCTAGCGGTCGCGCCATCGGCATGGATCGTACCGAAGGTCTCACCAAACTGATCTTCGACGAGGAAACCCACCGTATCGTCGGCGGCGGCATCGTCGGGGTGCATGCCGGCGATCTGATTTCCGAGATTGCGCTGGCCATCGAAATGGGCAGCGAAGCGGCCGATATCGGGCTGACCATCCATCCGCATCCAACGCTGAGCGAGTCGGTCGGCATGGCGGCGGAAATCTACGAGGGCACGATCACCGACCTGTATATGCCCAGGAAAAAATGAGGCTTTTCATGCCAACGAACACGCTCTGGCGGAGAGGCATACAGTCTTCCGGTTCATCTAGAGCCGAGTGAATGGCGCAGGCCGGTCGCAACGACTGAACGACTATTTGCCGGTCATGTGGGGCGGCAAATGTTTGATCACATCGTCACATGTCACGGTTCATTTCTTGCGCTTCGAATGCGATGGAGAAGCGCGCCATAAAAAAGTCCCTGTTTGTGATTTCTCCTTTCGCGCTGGGGCTTCCAGCCCTTGCCGCGGCACCCGTCCAGACACAGAGCCGGCATCATCATCATCAGGTGTGCGAGAACGTTCGCGTCAAGCGCAACGATTCGAAAGACGATCATCGCCTCATCGCTTCATCGCCTCATCGGCACCGGCATCGGTGCCATTGCCGGGGCCCGCTCGGTCATCAGGTCGGCGGCGGGAAAGGCAAGACGTTTGCCACGGTGGGTGGTGATGCCGCTGACGGCTACGTGGGTAACCGGGTGCAGAAGAACGCCCAGGACGAGAAAACCTGTTACACCAGCGAGCGGAAATGTCACGACGCGTACGATTGAGCCGGTGTGACGGAGCTGATGTCTGATGTGAAGGAAGAGAGCGTCAATGGAAGCCAGCAGAACGCACGACGCCGCCGCCATCTTCCGCAACGATCCTCGCCATGAAAACCTTGCCACGGCATACGCGCCCCTCCCATCCCTGAGGGCAGGATTGCCGGCACGGGTGCGGTACATTGGCGCATGAACGATCACCTTCTATTCAACCTGGTCGACTTGGCCGGAACGTTCGCCTTCGCAATCAGCGGCGCCACGGCAGCCAGGCGCGCGCATCTCGATCTCTTCGGCATCCTCGCGATCGCTTTCATCACGGCCTGCGGCGGCGGCATCGCCCGCGACCTGTGTCTCGGTGCGATACCGCCGGTGGGTCTGTCGGACTGGCGCTATCTGACGACGGCCGTCATCGCATCGTTGCTGACGATCATTGCCTATCGATGGGTGGAACGGCTGACATATCCGGTGCGTCTATTCGATGCGATGGGACTGGGCCTGTTTGCAGTCTATGGAGCGCACAAGGCGCTAGCGCTTGGACACAATGCGGAGATGGCGATCCTGCTTGGCATGATCACGGCGATCGGTGGCGGCATGGCACGGGACGTGCTGTTGGCGCGCGTATCGATCGTGCTGGAGCAGGAGATCTACGCACTGGCAGCATTCGCCGGTGCCAGTCTAGCGGTGATCGGTGAGCGCTACGAATGGCCGTCCGTCTGGGCAACCTGGCTGCCGATCCTGTTCTGCTTCGGCCTGCGCTTTCTGTCGCTGCGCCTGCACTGGAACCTGCCACGCTTCGGGCGCGAACGTGAGGCGTGAGCGTTGCGCATTTTCGATAGACGCCGGGTCATCTGGTGGACGCGGCGCTGCGGGCGTACCCGCCGACGAAGCAGCCGTGCATGTTGTCAAACTGCCTACTTTGCGCAGTCGGTAAACTTGCCGCCCTCCCGACGCATTCGCGCCCGGCCTGCCTCCTGCGTGATCTGAAAGCGGATGTTGACCGACGGCAACCGACCCTTTGTATCCCGGTCGCGACTGTCTGCTCTGGTGAAGGCCAACTACCAACGCATTTTTCAAGCTGCACGAAGGATTTCGCGCGTCTACTCCTATGATGAGCTGGGCGTCATGGGCGATCTGACTACACACCTACACTTCGGCGGATGAAGCGATGGGACCGGGCAACGTCATGCCACCTCTTGCCGCGCGTGCGCGGCTCCGATTGAATGATCCGAACCGCGCTGGTCGTTTTTGGCGGCTAATCTGCAAGGCCGCTGATGCCGCGGTGCAAAAGCAGTAAATACGCAAAATAGGGCACGAACGAACAAGCAGATCCGCCCCGCGCTGGCTATCTTGAAGTCGTCATCACGTGAAGTGCCCGCCATGTCAGCCATGTCTTTTCTGCGCTCCACGTCGCCACCAGTTCTGCAATCCCTGCTTTCGGCCGCCTACCGTGTCGACCCGCGTGATTGCCTGATCGCACCGATCGGCGAGCATGTCTACAGCACCTTGTTCAGCCTGATTCCGGTCGCGCTAGCGGTCCTGCGGGTGGTCGCCGAGATAGAGCCAACGCCAAGTGAACTAATAGAGTGGTATCGCCATGACTTTATTCGCGAGTTGGGCGACCTCACCGCCGAGCGACTGGTGGCGTTAGGCCGGGCGCAGGCGGTGATCGACTTTCTGTACGCGGTGCGCGACGGCCGCCGCAATTGAGGAGTGCCTATCGCGGCTGCTCCCCGTTAACGCTCGACTGCTTGTGAAGGATGAAATTATGAGCAAGAAAAATATCGAGTTGTTGGACTTTGTCAGGGAGATCAGCCGGGTCAACGCAAAGCGTGAACAGCTCATCTACGATGCGTTTGACGCGCTGAATTGCCGCCACGCCGAGCTCTCGCAACTGGTGCAAGACCATGTCGGTACGCGTCAACGTGCGGTGATCTGGATGGCGTCGCATCAGCGGTCGTTGGGCGGCAGGACACCCTATGAGGCAATTGCCGAAGACGACCTGGATAGCCTCTGGGATCTTCTCGACGGTTTCGATGACAACACGTCGCAAGCGCGTCATGCAGCATCGCAGATGGCGTATTGAGCAGGATGCAGAAGAGCTCTTCGGGAGTAGATCGTTGCTGGGGTGTGGCCATCCATTTCGCCTGTAGTCCTAGGCAGAAAATAGTGGCCCGGAAATTTTCTGTCGAGGGCATGAAAACTACCCGATCGGGGGCATCGACCCTAGTTGAGCCCGCCTAGACTGAGGCTGAAGTCAGCGAAATGTCGCAGGCAACAGCGGTTCCAGCGGGAGAGCAGATCATGCAGACAGGTGCTTACGGCGAACGCCTCGGCCGCTCGTTCAACGTGCTCGATCCTCCGACATTGCGGGCGAGCGACGGCCTGCTCGCGGTCACCGAGCTGCGTCGAGACCGCGCAGACTCAGGCCTGACCTCGCCGATCGGGCGACACGATGCCTATTTGCTCGGTCTGCAGCTGCGCTCGATGGATAAACACGAGCTGTGGCTGGACGGCAATGCCGTCGACTCGCCTGCTATCGCAGCCGGTGCCACCTCAATCTATGACCTAAAGCGCGATCCCATTGCGTATATCGGCGGACCGTTTCACTCGCTGCAGTTCTACGTGCCGCGGGTCTCGTTGAGGACATCCTCAACGCAGAGCGGTAGCACGCCGGTGAATGATCTTGTATACGGCACGAGTAGCTCGCTCGAAGATCCTGTAATCAACTACCTGGGCCAGAGCCTGCTGCCAATCCTGCGGCGAGGCACGCAGGGTCATCAGCTTTTCGTCGATCACGTTTTGTTTGCACTGAGAGATTACCTCGCTACTTCTTACGGGGGTCAGAAGCCGGTGGAATGCGTCATCCGTGGCGGACTGGCGGCTTGGCAGCAGCGCAAGGCGATGGATCTGCTGCGTGCCCACGTGGTCGAGGGCATCGGTTTGGCGCAGGTGGCCAGCGCGGTGAACCTGTCCTGCAGCGCGTTTGTGCGAGGTTTCAAGAAGAGCGCTGGCATTTCGCCGCACCAATGGCTGCTGCAGCGCCGGATTGATCGGGCCATCGACCTTATGCGTGAACGGTCCAACGCGCTGGCGGATGTGGCCTTGATGTCCGGCTTCGCCGACCAGAGTCATTTCACCCGTACTTTTTCGCTCAAGATGGGTATCAGCCCCGGCGCCTGGCGCCACGCTGCCTGCGCCTGAAAAGGCCGGTGGCACTGATAATTCTTGGACTCAGGGATCAAGAAACCCGCGGCGTACCGCTATCGTTACTGCATGAGTGCGATCGCTGGCTTCAAGCTTGGCCAGAATGCTCTTCATCCGCGCCTTGATGGTGTCCTCCGTGACATAAAGTGCTTCGGCAATCGCGCGGTTGCTTTTGCCCTCGGCCACCAGCCGCAGTACACCAAGCTCGCGCAGGGTCAGCGACTCCGAACCTAGGTGATTGGCAATATCCTGCGCCGCTTCGGCCGCCACGACGTGCCGCCCCGCCGCGGCGGCCCTCACCGCATGCAGGATTTCATCGCGACAGGCGGATTTGAGCAGGTAGGAGGTAGCACCGAGCTTCATCGCCCGTGTCACTCGCGCGTCGCCGGGGTAGGTGGTCAGCACCACCATCACCGCGCGAGGAAAGTCCGCGCGGATCCCCATGATTGCCTCCAGCCCGTCGACCCGCGGCATCTGCAGGTCGATGAGGGTCACGTCCGGTTGCAGCAAACGGTATTGCTCGATCGCGACAGCGCCGTCCGCCGCCTCACCGACCACCTGCATATCCGCTTCCTGCTCGATCGCCGCGCGCAAACCGTCGCGCATCACCGGGTGATCGTCGACGATGAGTACGCGGATTTTTTCGTCATCTTTCACGGCGGCGCATCCCTTTCGATAAATGGCATGGCGTGTCTTGGCGCCGGAAGCAATGCGAATACCGCGTAGAACCCGGCGATAGTTCGCAGCGCCAAATATCCTCTTCCGAACTGGTCTTGTTCAATACCCGAAAGGGTAAGCCCGATTGCTTGCGATGATTTCCGCCGGCGGTAGTAGCCGTGAACCTTCGAATGTGTACACCACATCACGTTGTGGCAGTCTAGAAAAATAGCGACGTGCCCTGCATGCGGCCACGCGATCGCTGTCACCTCGGGCTTTTCACATCATGATTCTGCCTCGATGCGCTGCAACGTTTTCAGGGAAGTCGCCTCTGAAGTGTTTCGCCCTGCTGGCATTCGCCCTGCTGAGCGTTGGCGCGCAGGCGCGGCAGGCGGCGCTGCCTTCGCCGTTCGATGATTACGATCACGTGGCCTGGACGCAGAAAGACGGCGCGCCGACGGACGTCTACACGATGGCGCAGACGAGCGACGGCTGGCTCTGGCTAGGCAGCCCGCAGGGGCTGTTCCGTTTCGACGGCATCCATTTCGAGCGGCACGATCTGTTACCTGCCGGCAGTGTTGCTTCGCGCGCCGTCCACGCATTGTCGGCGCTGGGCAATGGTGATCTGTGGGTCATGTACGCCGCGGGCGGTGCCTCGGTGCGCAGGGCGTCAGACCCGCAGCATCCGGTCCTCCCGCCGGGTCTCCCACCGTCCACCCAAGTGGATCAGGTCATCGAGGATGCGCATCATTTGCTGTGGGCTTTGGCAAGCGGCAGGCTGTACCGGCTGGATGCCGGAAGATGGGTGGGGGTTGGCCAGGCCGCTTTGAGCCTTCCGCGTGACGACATCATCGACGTGGTTGCTGACCGTAGCGGCACGTTCTGGGCGATGACCAGCCACGAGCTGTTTCGACGCGCGGCAGGGGATACTCTTTTCAACCACGTTCATCAGGACCAGCCGGCTAAAAACCAAAACTTCTATCTTGACCGTGCGGGCCAGGTTTGGCGAAACCCTGCTCACGGAGTGTTAAAGCGTCTGGCAAGGTCGAATGATCCGTCCGGCGAGCGACCGCAGTCAGGATATTTGAGCGTTTCGTTAACCTTCCTGCTGGATGCGAGAGAACGCTTGTGGGTAATAACGGGGAGCGACGGCGGAATTTGCCTGTCCGTTTCCATCAGCGACAGCGTGTGTTCCGAGCGTGATCATCGATACACGCCCGATGACGGTCTCAGCGGCCCAGCCATGACCATGCTGCAAGACCGCGACGGCAATATCTGGGTCAGCACCAAGCGCGGCCTGGATCGTTTTCGCCTACGCGCGGTGCATGTGGTGCACTTTCCGGGTTCAGTGGCTTATTTTTCTCCGGTAGCCGACGGTCAGGGGCGAGTCTGGACGGGCACCGCGTCCAGTTCAAGGTTGAATGGCTGGTGGACGCTGCAAGACCAAATGGCAAAGCGATTTTTGAACTTTGTCCACGACGTAACAGCGGTGTGGCCTGAGCATGATGGCAGCATCGTGCTGGGTGGCGACGATGGCCTGTGGCGGTTCGCCGGCGGTCAGATGGTGTCGATGCCGCGGCCCGAAGGCATCGTCGATGCACGAGTCCAAGCCATCGCTCGCGACGGCAGCGACCGCTTGTGGGTGGCATTTGTTAAACGCGGGCTGTACGCGTTTGACGGCAAGCAATGGCGGGTGAATGGCGACCTTCATGGCTTGCCGGAGCTGCCGTTGGAGCGCATCGTGCCAGCGCCCGATGGTCGGCTGTGGTTTTCTTATCAGAACAACCACGTCGCCATCCTCGATCACGATCATGTGCGGACCTTCGGCCCGTCCGATGGACTGTCGCTGGGTAATGTGACCGCGCTGCTGCCGGGTTCACCCACCTTGGCGGGCGGCGAACTGGGGCTGGAATACTTCGACGGACGTCGTTTCAGGCCAGTGCTCTCCGAGCCGGCGGATGCCTTCAGCGGCATCACCGGACTGCTGCACGGCGTTTCCGGTGATCTATGGGTCAACGGCAGCGCGGGTCTGGTGCATGTGAGCGCGGCTGCACTGAAGCGCGGAATCGCGCACGGCGCTTCGGCGATGCCGGTACGCATTTACGACAGCAGCGACGGCATGCCCGGGGGCGCGCAGCAGGTTCGCCCGCTACCCACGCTGATGCACGGAACTGACGGCAAGATCTGGATTGCCGCGACGGATGGGCTGGCGTGGCTCGACCCGGCTACCGTGAAAGTCGAACGACGCCCGCCGCCGGTGTTGATCCTGTCGCTGCAGGCGGATGGCAAAAGCTACGCCACCGTGGGTTCAATCCTTCTACCACCGCAGATTGACACGCTGAATCTCGAATACACCGCGCTCAACCTGACCATGCCTAAGCGTACCCGCTTCCGTTATCGGCTGGTCAGCGACGGCGATCGGGGCGATACGCAGTGGCAGGATGCGGGTAGCCGCCGTGAGGCGATCTACACGCACCTTGCGCCGGGCAGCTACCGCTTCAACGTGATCGCGGTCAATCAGGACGGTACGTGGAACAAAGCGGGTGCGACGTTGGAATTCGAGGTCGCACCAACCTTCTTCCAGACGGGCTGGTTTGTGACGCTTTGCGTGCTGGCGGCCTTCGCCGTGATGTGGCTGGCTGTTTTCTGGCGTCTGCGTCAGCTCAAAGTCCGCATCCGGCTGAAAGTGGAAGCGCGTCACGAAGAGCGAGAGCGTATCGCCCACGAACTGCACGACACGCTGATGCAGGGCATGCAGGGGATGCTGCTACGGCTGCAGACTTGGTCCAGCGACGCAAGCCTTGGTCCGGAGCATCGCGGCGATCTACAGCGCACGGCAACGCAGGCACACGCGATGATGGTCGAAGGGCGCGACAAGATCATCGAACTTCGCCGGCCTTCTGCGCGGCAGC
>JBDTXA010000140.1:0-9818 GCA_040006415.1 Rhodanobacter sp. | reverse complement strand
TGATCATGCCGTTATAGGTATTGACCTGTACCGGCATGCCCATCGCCACGTCCTTGGCCTGCACCTCGGGCACGCGCAGGCGCGCAATCAGCACATCGCCTCGCGCCACGCGCGCCAGGTCAGCGCCGGCGGCGACCTGCTGACCTTCCTGCACCGCCATCTGCTGCAAGGTGCCGCTGATGCCGGCGCGCACCTCGAGTGCATCGGACTGCCGCTGGCGCAGGGTCAGAGTGCTTTGCTGCAGATGCAGCTCCGCCTGTGCGGCTGCGATCTGGGCCGCGATGCCGGTACGAAACGCCTGCACTCGCGCCCGCTCCACACCGACACGTTGCTCCAGTTGCTTGAGCGCGATCTGCTCCTGCTCGAACTGCACGCGGGGAATCAGGTTCTTCGTCATCGCTTTGGCATCGGCATCGCCCTTGACCTTGGCTGACGCGAAATCCGCCTGCGCCTGCGCTTGCGCCGAGCGCAGGTCGAGCAGTTGCGATTGCAGTTCGGCGCGCTTGGCGGCGACCTGCGCTTCGGCGGCGGCGACCTGCACGGTGGCGCTGCGCAGGTCGTTGTCGACCTGGGGGCTGCTCAGTCGCAGCAGCACCGTGTCGGGTTCGACGTGCGTACCCGGCCATACCTCGATGTTCGCCACCTGGCCGCTGGTCTGTGCCGCCAGCCAGTGGATGTCACGTGGCACCAGCGTGCCCGGCGCGCGCACTTCGCGCAGCATGTCGCCACGTTGCACGGTATCGATCCACAGACTGGACCGCTCCAGAACCGGCAAGGCCGGACCCAGCCGCATCACCACGATCACGATGGCGACCAACAGCAAGCTGCCACCGCCGGCGATGATCAGTCGGCGGCGGCGCTTCTGCTGTTTGAAGACGGGGTTGGCGATATCCATGGCTGACGTTGTTGCAAACGCCGTGCCATGCGAGGGCATCTCTGCAGGTTACTGTTTTTGCTGGACTCCCACAGCCGAAGCCGCGCAAACGTCAGTCTGCTTCCGGACACTGATGTCCGCAGACGTACGCTTTCGACACCGCCTGCGATCTGCGGGAAGGGATCACGCAGGAATGGCACTGACTTAAGCCCAATGTTTAATTTTTCGTCGTTCCTGCGAACGCAGGAATCCAGTGACTTCGGGCATCTTCGGGAGGCTGTAGGCGCTGGATCCCCGCGTTCGCGAGGATGACGAGCTTATGTCAGTGCCATTCGGATCAGCCAGTGTTTTGCAAACCCTGCGAGACCCCGTTGACGCACGCGACCAGCGCCTGCAGCAGGCTGTCGTCTTCACGATCACCGGCACGCCAGCGTTGCAGCAAGTCGACCTGCAGCAGGCTCATGGGATCGACGTAGGGATTGCGCAGGCGGATGGAAGCGGCCAGACGTGGTGAGTCCTGCAGCAGCACATCGTGACCTTTGAGCTTTAGCAGCCAGTGGTGGGTGCGGTCGAATTCGCTGCGGATCAAACCGAACAATTCCTCATGCAGCGGGCCGGACAGTGTCGAGAAGGCTTCGGCGATATCCAGATCGGTTTTCGCCAGCACCATCTCCACGTCGTCAAGCATGTTGCTGAAAAACAGCCAGTCGTTGGCCATTTCTTTCATCGCCGGCTTGCCGAAGACTTCCACACCCTTTTCCAGCGCGCTGCCCAGGCCGTACCAGCCAGGCAGGATCGAGCGGCACTGGGTCCAGGCAAATACCCAGGGAATCGCGCGCAGATCCTGCACGCCGCGCATGCTGCGGCGGCTGGACGGGCGCGAGCCCAATGTCATCCGCTCGATCACGTCGATCGGCGTGGCCGAGCGGAAGTAGTCGACAAAATGCGGATGATCAACAAACACGCGATAGGTCTTGCGACTGTCAGCCGAGAGCTGATCCATCTGCTCGCGCCAGCGCGGTTCGCGCGGTTCATTTTCGCGTGGACGCAGCGACGCGCGCAGCACGGCGCCCACGGTCTGTTCCAGATTGCGCAGTGCCAGTGCCCGAATGCCGTATTTGCGATGGATCACTTCGCCCTGCTCGGTCACCCGCAGCACGCCGGCCACTGAGCCACGCGGCGATGACATCAGCGCAGGCGTGATGCGCGCACCGCCACGGCTGGCCGAACCGCCACGACCGTGGAAGAACGCCAGCTCGATACCCGAACTCCGGGCCACTTCGAGCAATTCAACCTGGGCGCGCTGCAGCCCCCAGCGCGAGGCCAGCGTGCCGCCGTCCTTGCCGCTATCGGAGTAACCCAGCATCACCCACTGCTGATCCTTGCGCGATGCCAAGTGCTGGCGATAGACCGGGTCGGCCAGCAGCGCGCGCAGCGTTGCCGGGGCGTTTTTCAAATCATCGACGGTTTCGAACAGCGGTGCGATGTCCAGTGGAACATGGTCCTTCGCGATCGCCGCCTCTCCCCCGCGGGGAGAAGATTGAGGTGAGGGACCGGTGCTCGCCGAACTGCCACCGTCAGTGCGGGCTTCAACGGTCAGTCCGCCGTAGCGCGCCAAAGCCAGCACTGCCAGCACATCGGCTGCGGTACGCGCCATGCTGATGATGTACAGGCCGACCGCGCCGGAGCCGTAGCGCTTGCGCGCCGTGCCCAGCGCCTCGAAGACGGCGCGCATGGTTTCGGCGCTTTCATCGGTGCTTCCGCTGAACGACTCGCTGCCGCTGGCATACGACTGCAGGCGTTGCGCGCGCTCTTCGGGAGCGTGCTCATGCCACTGCGCATCCGACTGCAATGCTGCCAGCGCATCGTCGTGGACCTGTGAATCCTGGCGCACGTCGAGGCGGGCAAGATGCAGGCCGAAGGTGCGCACGCGGCGGATCAAGCGCTGAACGGCGTAAGCGCCGGCATGCAGCCCCTGGTGTTCGACCAGGCTGTCGGAAATCAGCTGCAGGTCGCCGAGCAATTCCGGCATCGATGAATAGCCTTCCGCATGAGTGTCGTCGAGGCTGGCTTCCAGTCGCGCGCCGATCAAGGTGAGCAGTCCGCGGTACGGCATGTCCTCGTGTCGCGGACGAATTTTTGCCGCCGCCTGCGGAAAGCGCACACGGTAGTCGTCCAGCCGTTGCAGCAGCTTGGGCGAAACCGCCACCCGGCTTTCGGTCTGACTGAGCAGGCGCGCCAGCACTGCCACGTCAGCAAGATAATGCTCGATCACATGCGCGCGCTGGGTGGCCAGGCTGGCGGCGATGGTGTCCGCACCGACGTTCGGATTGCCGTCCATGTCGCCGCCGACCCAGTTGGCGAAGCCGAGCAGTTGCGGCAATTCCACCGCCACGCCGTAGACCGATTGCAGGGCCTGGGCCAGCGATTCATACAGCGCAGGCACGATCCGATAGAGCGGATTGGCCAGATAAAACCCGACATGATGATGCTCGTCCTGCACGGTCGGCCGCACGGGCGAGGCTTCGGCAGTCTGCCAGCCGGAGGACAACGCCATGTAGATGCGGTCGTCGTCTTCCTTGCGTTCCTGCGGGGTGCGTTCGGGGTCGAAGTTTTCGACCAGCGACGCCACGATCGCCTGCTCCTTTTCCAGCAGCGAGCGGCGCACGGCTTCGGTGGGGTGCGCGGTGAACACCGGCTCGATCCATAGCCGATCCAGCCAGCCCAGCAGCTCCTCGGCGCCAACACCCTGTGCTTTCAGCTGCCCGAGTACATCCAGCAACGATTCCGGCTGCGGCGCATCGCCCTCGCGCTGATAGTCGCGGCGGCGGCGGATACGGTGCACCCGCTCGGCCGTGTTGACGGCCTGGAAATAGGTGGCGAACGCGCGCGCCAGCGCCTCGGCATGCTCGGCATCGAGCCCAGCCAGCGAGTCGGCCAGGCCTCCGACCGACTCCCTCTCATGCCGGCGGCGAATGGCTGCCGTCCGCACCTGCTCCACCCGCTCGAAGAACGCCTGGCCATCCTGCTCGGCCAGCATCTTTCCGACCATGGCACCGAGGCGGCTGACGTCTTCGCGCAGCGGTCCATCGTGCGGCAGAAAGTCGGGTTCGCGATTGATTTCCATAAACTTCGGTCCTGAACATATTAAGCCCCCACCTTAACCAATCCCACGCATGTGCGGCGTCAAATCGATTCTCCCGGTATAATGCGAGGCTTGTACTGCCCGCCGAGGGGCGCTGCGACCGTCATCATGATGTTGCGAATTCAGCCGCAACCGCCTGTCGATCACTGACTGGGCAAATCATCTGGACGGCCAGGCTCGGCGAGCACGTTCCACAACGGCGCCCGGTTGATATAACTAACCGGAGATACACATGAACGCTGTCAGCAAAGAAGTAGAAATCCACGATTACAAGGTTGCCGACTTGTCGCTTGCCGACTGGGGTCGCAAGGAACTGGACATCGCCGAGCCGGAGATGCCGGGCCTGATGTCGATCCGCCGCAAGCACGCCACTACCCAGCCGCTGAAGGGTGTGCGCGTGACCGGTTCGCTGCACATGACGATCCAGACCGCTGTGCTGATCGAGACGCTGAGGGACATCGGTGCCGACGTGCGTTGGGCCTCATGCAACATCTTTTCGACCCAGGACCACGCCGCCGCGGCCATCGCCGTCACCGGCACGCCGGTATTTGCCTGGAAGGGCGAGACGCTGGAGGAATACTGGGATTGCACACTGGAAGCGCTCAGCTTCCCCGACGGCAAGGGCGGTTTTCTCGGGCCACAGCTGATCGTCGACGATGGCGGTGATGCCACCTTGCTGATCCACAATGGCTACGATCTGGAAAACGGCTCGGACTGGGTCAACGAGAAGGCTTCCTCGCACGAGGAGCAGGTGATCAAGAACCTGCTCAAGCGCGTACACACCGAGCGTCCCGGTTTCTGGCACACCGTGGTCAAGGACTGGAAGGGCGTCTCCGAGGAGACCACCACCGGCGTGCATCGCCTGTACCAGCTGGCCGAAGCCGGCAAGCTGCTGATCCCCGCGATCAACGTCAACGACTCGGTGACCAAGAGCAAGTTCGACAACCTGTACGGCTGCCGCGAGTCGCTGGCCGATGGGCTCAAGCGCGCGATGGACGTGATGCTGGCCGGCAAGGTTGCCGTGGTCTGCGGCTACGGTGACGTCGGCAAGGGCTGCGCCCACAGCCTGCGCGCTTACGGTTCGCGCGTCGTGGTGACCGAGATCGATCCGATCAACGCGCTGCAGGCGTCGATGGAAGGCTTCGAGGTCAACACCGTCGAGAGCACGCTGGGCCGTGGCGACATCTACGTCACCACCACCGGCAACAAGGACGTGTTGACGCTTGAGCATCTGAAAGGGATGAAGGATCAGGCCATCGTCTGCAACATCGGTCACTTCGACAATGAGATCCAGGTCGACGCTCTGAACGCCATGGCCGGCGTGGAAAAGATCAACATCAAGCCCCAGGTCGACAAGTACGTGTTCCCCGACGGCCACGCGATGTTCCTGCTGGCCGAAGGCCGCCTGGTCAACCTCGGCTGCGCCACCGGCCACCCGAGCTTCGTGATGTCCAACTCGTTCGCCAACCAGACCCTGGCGCAGATCGAGCTGTGGGCGAACAAGGACAAGTACGAGAAGAAGGTCTACATCCTGCCCAAGAAGCTTGACGAGGAAGTGGCGCGTCTGCATCTGGAGAAGATCGGCGTGAAGCTGACCACGCTCAGTGACGAGCAGGCCAAATACCTCGGCGTGTCCAAGGACGGCCCGTACAAGCCGGAGCACTACCGCTACTGATCCCCGATTCTCTCCCTTTGCGGCGAGAGAGTTTCAATCAGAGAGCAACGAAAAAGGGCGCAGCGATGCGCCCTTTTTTGTGTCCGTTCGCCTGCCATCTGTAAGAATCGGCGTTGCCCGTACGTCTTCAGGTATGACCACCCAAGGAGATGTGCCGATGTCCCTTTCATTGTTCCGCCAAGATGAGCCGATGACGGAAGCCGAGCCAACCGATGTTGCCAGCCTGGCCGGCAGCTACGGCCGCTTGGTGTTCCGCGCCGCGTATCGGGTACTGGGCAATGCCGGTCAGGCCGAAGACGTACAGCAAGAGGTTTTTCTGCGCCTGCTCGAGAAGCCCGTCGGCAATATCGCCTCATGGCCCGGCTACCTCACTACGCTCGCGACGCGCCTGTCGATCGACCGGCTGCGCCGGCACCAGCGTTGGCAGCGATTGATACACGTGTGGCGGGCCAGCGTGCCCGCCGCCTTCGACAGTACCGAACACGACGCCATTCAGGCCGAACGCGCCCGGCAGCTACGGCTCGCCCTGTGCCGTCTGAAACCGAAGGAGGCCGAATGTTTCACCTTGCGCCATCTGCACGGGATGGAGATCGCGGCGATTGCCCAGGCCACCAAATTGACCGTCAACCACGTCAGCGTCTGCCTGCACCGCGCCGCGCGTGCGCTTGAGGCGCGATTGAATGAATCCGAAAACACGACGTCCCCGGAGGTGTTGTGATGACTACCGAACTGTCCTCGAAATTGTCTGCACATGTGTCGGCTCTCGATGTGACACCGTCCGACGCCGCAACCGACGCAGCGCAGCGCAAGCTTGAAGCGCGGCTGTCGAAAATGCGCTCTGTTGCGATCGTGCGACGTCCGTGGTTTGGCTGGGCCGCCGCTGCCGCCACCGGCTGCATCGTCCTTGCACTGGTGATGCTGCCCACCTCGCAAGGCATCGCCTTCGCCACGGTGCAGAAGCATCTGCGGGATTTCACTACCCTCAGCCTGACCATCGAGCAGCGCTCGCAGGGCATCGACATGCCGACCATCCATGTGCGCATGAACCATGATGGCGATGTACGCAGCGACATGGGCAGCGCCACCACCACGGTGGTCAATCCGGGCGAGCACCGGATCCTCACCTTGTTGCACGATTCACACATGGCGATGCTGACGCCACTGCCCGTCATCGCTTCGGCCAAGCCCGCCGACAACCTCGCGTGGCTGGATGCCATCCGCCAATTTCAGGGCGAGGCAATCCGACTGCCGAACCAGCGGACCATCGATGGTCGCCCGACTACCGGCTGGGCACTGGATACCAACGGCATGAACATTACCCTCTGGGCCGACTCCGACGGCTTGCCGCGGGCGGTGGAAATCAACGGCGGCACCTTGCTTAGCCAGCGGATGCATGTGTCGGTGGACGATCCCATGGATGTCTCGGTCTTCAGCACCCGGGTACCGGTTGGCTACCACCTGATGGCTCCGGACGCCAAATAGATCCAGAGCTGCCGCGCGACCACCCCGATCACGCGCAAACCAGGTGTCCGCGTGTGTCGATCGAAAGCCTGTAAAAGCCGGAGCACTATCGCTACGGACTGCTTCGGACGTTCGTAGGTGAAAAGGGCGCAGCAATGCGCCCTTTTCGTGTCTCAAGCAGCGGAAAAGCTCAGCTCGAAACGGACGCGACCGGGACATACGGCACGCGTCGAACGCCGCTGAACCAGCGCAGTTTCAGGTAAGCCGGCAAGCCGGGTATCAGCATCCAGCGACTCACCCAATGAATGTCGTTGCGTGCCACATCCAGTGCGGGCGCATCGCCAGCTGCAGCGGCAACATCAGCCTTTTCCCTCATCCAGCTCACGCGACCACGCATGCTGCGGCGACGCTCGCGCTGCGCCTGGATCAGCGACTCATACGGGAACGCCACATCGCGCGCATGCTCACGGAACAGCCGTTCCTGCCACGCGAACAGCGACAGCAAGCGCGGATGATTTACGAAGTGCGGCACGATGCGCAGCGGGCGCAGCAACGAGGCCAGCGTGATATCCGCCGCACTGAAACGCCCGCCGACGAGAAACCCGTCGCGTTCGAGCTGCGCGGCGATCGGGATCAGTTGCGCCTCCAACGCCTCGTACACCCCATCCTCGCGATTGCGATGGAAACGGAAACGCAGCGACAGCATCGTGCCCAATACCGGTGCCGCCAGCGCGCGCCAGCCCCGCCGTGTGAACAGTCCCCCGCATACATCCGGCATGAACAGCTGCGACAAGATGTTCGGACACTCCATGATCACCTGCGTATAGCCCAGTCGCCGCGCATGCAGGCCCAGCGTGGAATCCAGCCGCAGCATCCATTGCCACACCGCTTCGCGCTCGACCGGATCGGCCGGCAGCAACGATCGCTCCGGATAAGTCTGGTCAAGGTAGCGGATGATCGGCGAGGAATCGCTGAGCGCCGTGCCAGTGCTGGTGTCGTGAATCAAGGGGAAAGTCTGCGCGCAGTCAAAGTGCTGCATCTCTTTCTTGTTGAACGCGACGACGTCGACACCCCGCCACGGCAACTGCTTGAAATCCAGTGTCCAGCGCACCTTTTCCACGTAGTGCGACCACTGCAGTTTGTATAGTTCGATCATGACCATCTCCCCTGATGAGTATCCATCTCGATGAGTATCCATATGGAGTTGTTGATCTGGCGGCGCAACCCGGTCTGGAAATGAATGCCTCATGTCATATATCGCTTCATCGCGAAATAAATATAGACAGTCGGCCGCGTCGTTCAAAAGAAACCCACGTGGTGCCGACGACCAGCTCCAAACTTTTCCCGGAAATGCGCCCCATTTTCGTGCCTGTCTGTATTCCCTGCCCTGCACGCGGGGGAGAGAAGCCGAGGCTGTACTCTCCGGCGCAGACAGCGGGGGAGCCGAGTTGTTCTCCATCCGTGCTTGCAGGAGAGGGCTAGGGTCGGGTGGCTCTTGATCCATCGCTTCATCGCGACAGAAAGATATACAATCGCCCCCATCGTTCAAAAGGAACTCCGCGATGCCGGCGATCAGCTTCGAATTTTTCCCGCCCAAGACCGACGAACAGCGCGCGCAGATGGATCGCACCGCCCAAGCGCTCAAGGCGTATCAGCCGGAGTACGCCTCGGTCACGTTCGGCGCGGGCGGCTCGACCCTTAGTTATACCGGCGAAACCGTCGCACGCTTGCACGCCGAACACGGCTTCAGCGTCGCACCGCATTTGTCCTGCGTCGGCGGTACCCGCGCCGAGCTGGCAGCCTTGCTGGATGAGTACCGCGAAGCCGGCTACCGGCGCATCGTGGCGCTTCGTGGCGACATGCCTTCGGGGATGGCGACAGCCGGTGACTTCCGCTACGCCGCCGAGCTGGTGAGCTTCATCCGCCAGCACTGTGGCGATCATTTCCACATCGAAGTGGCGGCCTACCCGGAAACCCATCCGCAGGCAGACGACGCGCTGCGTGACCTGCAGCATTTCAAGGCCAAGGTCGACGCCGGTGCCAACGGTGCGATCACCCAGTACTTCTTTAATCCCGATGCGTATTTCCGCTTTGTCGACGACGTCCGCCGGCTTGGGGTGGAAATACCGATCGTGCCGGGGATCATGCCGATCTCCAACTACAGCCAGCTGCAGCGCTTCTCGGACATGTGCGGCGCGGAGATTCCACGCTGGATCGTCAAGCGCATGCAGGCCCACGGCGACGACGCCGATTCGGTGCGCGAACTCGGCGCCGAGGTGGTGGCGCAGTTGTGCAGGCGCCTGCTCGATGGCGGCGCCCCGGGCCTGCATTTCTACACGCTCAATCGCGCCCGGGCGACCCAGGCGGTGCTGCGCCAACTTTCCTGACCGGTCAGCCGGGTATGCTGCGCGGATGGTCCGTTCTGCTGCCCTGCTCTGCCTGATCCTGCTCACCCTGGCCTCTCCGGCCAAGGCGCAGACGGAGATCCATCACTGTCTAGGCGCCAACGGAGGCGCGGTATTCACTGACCAGCCCTGCGCCTCGCTGCAGGCGACCCCGGTCGTGGCGAGCGCGCCCGAAGCTTCCTCAACTCCCCTTTCGACGCCACCGCCAACCCTGTGTGCCGCCAGCCCGGAAGCCTTGCGGCAAAGCGTGATCGACGC
>JBDTXA010000139.1:0-9840 GCA_040006415.1 Rhodanobacter sp. | reverse complement strand
ATCTTCTGCTTGAATTCCAGCGCGGTGTAACCGCGCTTCATCGCGCTGAGGATGCGGTCGGAGCCGGCCTGCACTGGCAGATGCAGGTAGTTCGCCAGTTGCGGCACGTTGGCATAAGCCTCGACCAGCGAGTCGGAGAACTCCAGCGGATGCGAGGTGGTGAAGCGGATGCGGCCAATGCCCTCGATCTGCGCAATGGCATGGATCAGCACGGCAAGGTCGGCGATGCCGCCGTCGTGCGTGGGGCCGCGATAGGCGTTGACGTTCTGGCCCAACAGGTTCACTTCGCGCACGCCTTGCGCGGCCAGCTGTGCCACTTCCACCAGCACGTCGTCGAACGGACGGCTGAGTTCCTCGCCACGTGTATACGGCACCACGCAGTAGCTGCAGTACTTCGAGCAGCCCTCCATGATCGATACGAACGCGGTCGGGCCTTCGGCGCGTGGCTCGGGCAGGCGGTCGAACTTCTCGATCTCGGGGAAGCTGATGTCGATCTGTGGCAGCCCGCTGGCGCGCTGCCTGTCGATCAGTTCGGGCAATCGGTGCAGGGTTTGCGGGCCGAACACCAGGTCCACGTAGGGCGCGCGTTTGACGATGGCCTCGCCTTCCTGCGAGGCCACACAGCCGCCGACGCCGATCAGTACCGGCTTGCCATCCTTCTTGTGCTGCTTCCAGCGGCCAAGCTGGCTGAAGACTTTCTCCTGCGCCTTCTCGCGGATCGAGCAGGTATTGATCAGAATCACGTCCGCCTCGGATTCATCCTTGGTCAGCTCCATCCCATGCGATGCATTGAGCACGTCGGCCATCTTGGCCGAGTCGTACTCGTTCATCTGGCAGCCGTGGGTCTTGATGAAGAGTTTCATGGAAGCGGGTTTGCCGTTCATGGCGTGGATACCGTGGTCGTGAAGCAGAGGGGCGCGCTTAACCGTACAGCTTACCCGCGTGGGGCCGCGCTAGCCAGCCGATGTGCATGATGGATCAAGCACTTGCGATGGGCAGGGTAGCCTTTGTGGCTGCGAGCAGCATTCGCGTCGAAATACGTGGAGCCTTGGTAGACACGACCTGGCGCACGATTTGGATGGCACGCACTTGGCGCGAACCGCCTGTGGCCGCACACTGCGCCCATGTTCGACGTCGCACAGCTCGGGGGAAGCGTCGATCGGCCTGCCGGGGGCTTCCCACTATCGTTGATCCTGCTCGGGTTGATCCTGGCCGGGGTCGTGCTTTGCTGCGCCTTGTGGTCGCCTGTTGCGCGGGCCGGCGCGTTGTATCAGTGCATCGGTGCCAGCGGGGAAGCCGTATTCAGCAGCAGCAAGGCGGGTTACCACGATTGCAAGGTGATCAGCACCTATGCCGAACCCGTGCCGCGTCGTTTGCCATCCCGACCTCCACCGCCGAAACCCTCGCTCACCGGTGTCACCGGCTCGGTTGAGACGAATGCGTGGAAGCTTGCGGTTGATGGCTCGATCCCGATCGCCCTGGATCGCGTGGTGGGCAGCGTCGAGAGTAGCGGACGACGGCTGGGCGATGCGCAAATGCGACGTGAGTCGATGGCTGCGGTCAAGGGCTCGGCGGAGACCAGCGCGCCCTTGCCACTGGCCTCGGCGGCGGCTGGAACGCCGGGTCAATGGAATTATCACGAATCGCACCAGTCACCGGAGGTGAAGGCCGCAGCGGCAGCTTCCGGCAGCCGGGTGCTGCGCGGTGCGGTGTATCGCATCGTTCGCAAGGACGGCAGCGTTGAATACACCAACCTGCGCGCGGCGAGCAGCAAGGGGCAGGCGGTCACCATGCTGTTCAGCTACATCGCCACCTGCGTCGCGTGCGATCTGCATTCAAAGGTGCGCTGGGGCAGTGTTTCGCTCAACCTCACCGCGTATGCCGATATCATCCGCTCGGCCAGCATCGAGTACGGCGTCGACCAGGCTTTTCTGCGCGCGATCATCCATGCCGAAAGTGCTTTCAATCCACGTGCGCTGTCGCTCAAGGGTGCCCAGGGCCTGATGCAGTTGATGCCCGGCACGGCCAGCGACATGGGCGTATTGGACGCGTTCGATTCCGATCAGAACATTCGCGGCGGTGCACGCTATCTCAGCTTGCTGCTGCGTGATTTCGACGGCAACGAACGGCTGGCTGCCGCTGCCTACAATGCCGGCCCCGGCGCGGTTCAACGCTACAAGGGTGTGCCGCCTTATGCCGAGACGCAGGTGTATGTCGAGCGCGTCGGCACCTTGCGCAAGCGCTATGGGGAAGCGAGCCACCCGCCGCTTGCCTTGAGCGGGCCCGGCTGAGTCGAAAGGTTTCGCTTCAATTGTCCGATGTGGACGAACTGGCACTCATCATCGGCCGTTGCGCAAGGGTGATCTCGGCATGGAAGGCGCTGCCATTGCGCAGACCGGAGAGTTCAACCTTGCTGCCCGGCTTGAGAGCAGCTTCGCGTCGACGCAGATCGGAGGGGTCGGGAATGTCGTCTTTGCCGACGCGCAGCAGGATGTCATGCGGCTGGATGCCGGCAAGCGCTGCGGGACCGCCCGGATAGACACTGGTGACCTGCGCCCCGCGTGCTGCCGCGGGCAGACCGCTGTTGGCGGGAACCGGCACGAAGGCATATTCCGCGCCGATCCACCCACGCACGACATGGCCGGTGGCGATGATCTGATCCAGCACCTTTTTGGCCGTGGTTCCCGGGATGGCGAAACCAATGCCTTCGGCGCCGGCGGCCTTGCCGATCAGCAGCGTGTTGATGCCCACCAGTGCGCCCCGGGCATTGACCAGGGCGCCGCCGGAATTGCCCAGATTGATCGCCGCATCGGTCTGGATGAAATCCTCGGCGCTGGAGCTGTTCAACTGTCGTCCGATCGCGCTGACGATGCCCATGGTTACGGTCTGATTGAGGCCCAACGGATTCCCGATCGCCAGCACGACGTCGCCCGGCCGCGGCGGCTCGCCGGCCATGCGGATGACGGGAAGATTGCTGGCATCGATCTTCAACACGGCCAGATCCGATTCCGGATCGGCGCCCACCAGCGTTGCCTTGGCGATGCGGCCATCAAAGAGCAGCACCTGAATGTCGGCAGCGTGCGCAATGACGTGGTTGTTGGTCAGCACATAATCTTTGCCCTGAGTGCTGACGATGACGCCGGAGCCCAGTGTCTGCTCGCGATGCTGGAAGGTGGTCGGCTGGCCGCCGAACAACTGCTGAAGCACCGGGTTGTCATACATCTTCACCGCCTGCTCGGTGACGATCTTGTTGGCATAGATGTTCACCACCGACGGTGCTGCGGCGGCCACCGCGTCGGCGTACGACACCGGCCCGTTGCCGAGGTGACTTTCCACTGGCGCGGGATGGATCGCGGGGGCCAGGCCGAAACGCGCGCGCAGATGTTCGCCACTACCGGGCCAGAACAAACTGACCGCGAAGGCCAGCGCCAGTCCCAGAACGGCGAAACGGACAATGAAGAGAAGCGTGCCGGCGGCATGTTTCATGACGGGAGAAGTTGTTCCGGCAGATCAGGACGAAAGGTGATGGCGACTGGACGTCGCCAATATCCCGTTTATTGTACGGGGCTTGCCCTGACGCTACACTAACGCGATTTTTACGGGGTCTCAAAGCCCCTCCACGAATGACATTGCAAGAACCGGAGAGCCTGATGGCGAACGAAGTCGTCGATCACGGCCGCCGCCGTTTCCTTACAGCAACCACTGCGGTGGTTGGTGGTATTGGAATCGTGTCGGCAGCTGTGCCCTTCATCAAGTCGTGGGAACCCAGCGCCAGGGCCAAGGCTGCTGGTGCTCCGGTTATTCAGTCGCTGAAAAAGGTCGAGGCCGGGCAGCAGTTGATCGTGGGCTGGCGCAGCCTGCCCGTGTTCATCGTCAATCGGACGGCTGCGCAGCTGGCCGTGTTGCCGGCGCAGGATCCGCGCCTGGTCGACCCAAAATCACTGGTCGACCAGCAGCCGAAATACGCGCAGAACGAAGCGCGTTCGATCAAACCGGAGTGGCTCGTGATGGTCGGCATCTGCACCCATCTCGGCTGCGTGCCGGACTTTTATGGCCAGATCAAGCCCGAGCCGTTCGACGCGAACTGGCAGGGCGGCTATTACTGCCCTTGTCACCATTCGCGTTACGACATGGCCGGACGGGTCTATCAGGGCGTGCCTGCGCCGAAGAACATGGTGATTCCGCCGTACCACTTCGTTGACGATACGACCATCCAGATCGGCGTCGACCCGAAGGGAGCTGCGTAATGGCCAATGTATTCAGCAACATCGGCGATTGGGTCAACGAGCGCGCGCCGGGCATGATGCCGATGTATCGCGCGCACATGTCCGAGTACTACGCGCCGAAGAACTTCAACCTCTGGTACTACTTCGGTTCGCTGGCGCTGCTGGTGCTGGTCAACCAGATCGTCACCGGCATTTTCCTCACCATGAACTACAACCCGAGCGCGGCGGGTGCGTTCGACTCGGTGCAGTACATCATGCGTGACGTGGAGTGGGGCTGGCTGATCCGCTACATGCACTCGACCGGCGCCTCGCTGTTCTTTATCGTGGTATTCCTGCACATGTTCCGCGGCATCATGTACGGCTCGTACAAAAAGCCGCGAGAGCTGGTGTGGCTGCTCGGCATGTTGATCTTCCTCGCGCTGATGGCCGAGGCGTTCATGGGCTACGTGCTGCCATGGGGCAACATGTCGTTCTGGGGCGCCAAGGTGATCGTCTCGCTGTTCGGCACGATTCCGGTCATCGGCAATGCCCTGGTCGAGTGGATCATGGGCGACTTCCTACCGGGCGATGCCACCTTGAATCGCTTCTTCGCCCTGCACGTGATCGCGTTGCCGCTGGTGTTGCTGCTGCTGGTGGTGCTGCACATCGCGGCACTTCACGAGGTGGGTTCAAACAACCCCGACGGCGTGGAAATCAAGAAAGGTCCCAAGGGCAACCGCTGGGACGCCCTGAAGCCGACCGACGGCATTCCGTTCCACCCGTACTACACGGTGAAGGATTTGGTCGGCGTGGGCTTTTTCTTGCTGATCGCCGCGTTCATCATCTTTTTTGCGCCGACTCTGGGTGGCTGGTTCCTGGAGCACGACAACGCGATCCGCGCCAACAACCTGGTGACTCCGGCCGAGATCAAGCCGGTGTGGTACTTCACCCCGTTCTACGCGATCGTGCGGATGATTCCCTCGTTCCTCGGTCAGGCATTCTGGGGCGTGCTGGCGATGTTTGGCGCCATCGCCGTGCTGTTCTTCATGCCCTGGCTGGATCGCGGCCAGGTCAAGTCCATCCGCTATCGCGGCACTGGCTACAAGGTCGCCTTGGGTGTGCTCGTGGTGTCCTTCTTCGGGCTCGGTGCGGTGGGTGCGGGAATCACCGCGCAGGTGATTCCCGAATGGTTCGGCAACGTCGACCTCACCTTCTGGGAAAACCTGTTCGGCCGGATCATGACCTTCCTCTACTTCGGCTTCTTCGTCTTCCTCTGGGCTTACACACATTTCGGCTGGGAGAAGACCAAGCCGGTTCCGGATCGGGTGACCACGCATGACTAAGCGGCAGAATACGATGAAGTATTTTATTTCCAGCGTTGCACTGGCATTCGGCCTGCTTGTCGGCACCATGCCGGTGCATGCCGAGGGTGGCGAAGGCGCGTTGATGAGGTCCGGCGCCGATGTGGGCAATCAGGCGTCGCTGCAACGCGGCGCCCGGTTGTTCTTCAACTACTGCGTCGGTTGCCATTCGCTGAAGTACATGCGCTATTCGCGCATCGCCGAGGATCTGGGCCTGACCGAAAAAGAGGTCATGCAGAACCTCAACTTCACCGGTGGCAAGTTCGACGATCCGGTGATTTCACAGATGCCGGAAGCATCGGCAGCTACCTGGTTTGGCAAGGCTCCGCCGGATCTGTCGCTCGAAGTGGAGGCCAGGGGCGCCGATTGGGTCTACACCTATCTCAACTCGTTCTATCTTGACCCGCACAGTCCGGTCGGCTGGAACAACACGGCGTTGCCGAATGCCGCCATGCCCTTCCCGCTGTGGGAATTGCAGGGCACGCAGAATGCCGTGATGAGGCCAGTCAAGGCAGGTGAGGATCCTTCCGTGGAGAAGCTGGTGCTGTCGCATCCAGGCACCATGACCCCGGCCCAGTATCAGCAAGCGACGCGCGACCTGACCAGCTTTCTCCAATACGTCGCCGAGCCGGCTGCCTTGCAGCGTCATCATTACGGGATCTGGGTGCTGCTGTTCCTGGCAATCTTCACCTTGCTTGCTGCGATGTTGAAGAAGGAATACTGGAAAGACGTGCACTGAAGCGCGCAGCACTATTCGATTGCGGCGGCCACTTGGTTGGCCGCCGCAATCATCTCACCGACGGGGAGATTCGAGCATGGTTCAAAGCATTCGCTTGCGTGCCGTCCTGACGCTCTACACCACCGCCGATGACATTCAGTGTCATCGCGCCCGGCTGGTCTTGGCGGCCAAGGGAGTGAGTTACGAGCGGGTATTGGTGGACCCTGGCAGCCCACCGGACGACCTGATCGACCTCAATCCCTATGCCGATACACCTACCCTGATTGATCGCGATCTGACCTTGTACGACACGGCGGTCGTCTGCGAGTACCTCGACGAACGCTACCCGCATCCGCCGCTGATGCCGATTGATCCCCAGTCACGCGCGCGATTGCGCGTGGCGGCGGTGCGTATCGAGAACGACTGGCTGCCCGAGGTCGACACCATCCAGGCCGGTGGCAAGGCGGCGGATGCCGCTCGCAAGCGTCTGCGCGACGAGTTGCTTTCAACGCTGCCGGTGTTCAATGCGTCGAAGTTCTTCCTCAATGCGGAAATGAGCCTGATTGATTGCCTGGTGGCACCGGTTATCTGGCGCTTGCCGTGGCTCGGCGTAAATCTAGGGCGTGAAGGAAAGCCCATCATGGACTATGGTGAACGGCTGTTTCACAGCCCGGGTTTTGCGCGAAGCCTAACCGACCAGGAAAAGGAAATGCGGCAGATCTGATGAGTAAAGACGAAATTCCCATGAGCTCCAACCGTCCGTATCTTTTGAGGGCGATCTACGACTGGGTCACCGACAACGACCTGACACCCTACGTTCTGGTTGACGCCGGCTTTGCGGGCGTGCGCGTGCCTGCGCAGGTGATCAAGGATGGCCAGGTCGTACTTAATCTCGCGATGCGCGCGGTATCGAACCTCGATCTGGGCAACGACTGGATCAGCTTTCAGGCGCGCTTTTCCGGTGTCAGTCAGACGATCCAGATTCCGGTGCAGGCGGTGCTTGCTCTCTATGCCCAGGAAAACGGGCAGGGCATGATGTTTCCAGCCGAAGACGAAGGCGGTAAGACGCCGCCACCTTCCGCCCCTGAAATCGATGACGCACCACCCACTTCAGGTTCGGATGAAAAACCGAAACGCGGTGCGCCACATTTGCGCGTAGTGAAATAGGGCGCCCGGCTGCCCGAGTGTTTGCAACCTTACGCTTTCGCAGCATCGGGTGCGCTCTTACCAACTTGTGCACAATTACGTGCGCATTAGTGCAGCCGCCGATCCCCTGGCGGGCGCGGACGCAATGGCACGACGTTGCCGGTGATCTGTACCAACGGCGTGGTCGTGACGATGGTGTCGGCCGTCGCCGCTTGGGTCGAAGGAAGGCTCACGCTGGTCACGGTGTTGTCGATCATCCACAACCGGCCAGGCTGGCGGTCCTTGCCGTCGATGCTCACGTCGAACGCATAGCAGCGTTCTATCCGCCGCAAACCATTTACGCGACGCACCCGCAGGCGTCGCAGGCCGACGCTTTCATCCAGCAACTGCAGGTCATGTTGCTGGCACAGGCGCCGTGCTTCGTGCATGGCGCGCTCGCGCGCGACACTGAGCTTGAGCCAGAGTCCGACGACACCCGCCAGCACCAGCAGCAGCAACAAGTTGGAAAGATCGCTCATCCGCCCAGTGTGTGGGCGTCACCCGCGGGGAGCAAGCATTCGGGTACATCGGACACTTAGATCAGTCCAGTTGCAAGCGCAATGACAGGTCGACCGCGTGGACGTGCTTGGTCAGGGCGCCCACTGAAATGAAATCCACGCCGGTGCGGGCAAACTCGGCAATCGTGTCGAGCTCGACATTGCCGGACACTTCCAATGGCACGCGGCCGGCGGCCAATTGAACGGCTTCACGCATCAAAGGCAGTTCGAAATTGTCGAGCATGATGCGATCAGCAGCGGCTCCCAGTGCCAGTGAGAGTTCGTCCAGGTTTTCGACTTCCACCTCGACCATCAGCTCTGGATGCAATCGTCGGGCTGCAGACACCGCTGCCTCGATGCTGCCGGCGGCAATGATGTGGTTTTCCTTGATCAGAATGGCGTCGTAAAGGCCCATCCGCTGATTGTGTCCGCCGCCGCAGCGCACCGCATACTTCTGCGCGACCCGCAAACCGGGGATCGTCTTGCGGGTATCGAGCACGCGCGCGCCGGTGCCGGCGACGGCCGCGACATAGTCGGCGGTGACGGTGGCGGTGGCCGACAGCAATTGCAGAAAATTCAATGCCGAGCGTTCGGCGGTAACCAGTGAGCGAGCGTTGCCGGAAAGGCGGCAAATCAACGCGCCCGAATCAACCCGGTCACCATCCTTGACCACCCATTCGAGCGCGACGGCGGGATCGAGCCGTCTGAAACAGGCGTCGAACCAGGCCGTACCCGCGATCACCGCCGCCGAGCGGCAGGTGAGCAGGGCGTAGGCCTTGCTTTCGAGAGGCAGCAAGCCCGCGGTGGCATCCCCACTGCCCAGATCTTCGGCGAATGCGCGCTCGATGTCGTCGGCGATGTGGTGGACGTCGGGCGTTGCAAACGATGAAGCTTGGTTCATTCGGCGTCCGAGGGTGGCGCCGATGCGTCTTCAGGCTGGCGCAGCCTGCCCACGATGGCACTCATGGCTCGATCGAACAGGGCGTTGGCCGCGAGCACCCGAGCCCGGTCGTCGGCAAACAGCACGGCCAGTTCCTGCGGCGCGTAATCGGCGACTTTCAGTCCGCGACGATTGACGAACAGGTAACGCCCGCTCATGGGGCTGATCCAGGACAGCTTGGCCCGGGTCATCGGTTCATCAGGCAGGGAAAACTCCAGCCAGGTACCTGGCTGGAGTGCCTGGACCTGCTGCCACTGAGGACCGTCAGGCGGTAATTCGACGATCTCTTCATCGACGAATTCTTCCGCTGCCGGAGTCGCGTCGATGATCGGCTGGATGCTGTCCGGTATGGCCAGCATGGCGACATCCTCGTCAAACGTGACGACCTCGGACTCACGCGTCGTCTGGCCAAGCTGCTGGCAGTAGTAGGCATGCAGCTGAGCCAGTACACGCTCGATATCCTGTTCTTGAAAGGCGACGTTGGCCAGGCCGAGGCGCAACGAACGTTCGATGCCGGGGAGCATCTTCTGAAGGAGCTGGCGGCTTGTCGCATCCAGCGCAGGCTGTGCGCTGAGGATGAAATCATCCACGAAGTGCAGTGCGTTGCGGTACTCCGGCGATGTATCGCCCTGGCGCAACAAGGTAAGCACAAGATGATTGGCCCAGGCGCGTGCGAGCACGCCGTGCAGCAGCGGCGGCAGTGTTTGCGTGCCGATGCGGTCGACGATTTCACGTGCGGCGCGACGGCGTGCCTGCTCCAGTTTTTCACGACCGCGGGTGGATTCGGCAACACGTTGCTCTGCCACTTCTGAACGGCGCTTGTTGACGTCCTGAAATTGCTGCAGATCCGTTAGAAGACGCTCGAAGATACCCATGTCATCGTCGAAATCGTGCAGCAGCTGGTCGACGATCGATTTCACCTTGTCGTGCAGGC
>JBDTXA010000138.1:0-9985 GCA_040006415.1 Rhodanobacter sp. | reverse complement strand
CTACAAAGAGCGATCCATCGCGACGGACGGAATCAATCGTCATCGTCATGCGGTACGCTGACTTTGCCCTTCACGCCGGTATGATCCACGTCACCGCTGCCCTTGGCGCCAAGGCTGAAGTCGCCAGCGACATCGCGGACCTGCAGATCGCCGGAGCCCAGCGTCTGCGCATGCACGCTTCCGCCCACCCGGAGCAAGGTGACATCACCCGAACCGACGCTTCCGACGCGCGCATCGCCCCGGATGCCCTCGCCCTTGAAATCACCGGAACCAACCGAGCCAAGGTCGAGGCTGCCGATATCGCTGGCGTCGATATCCCCGGAGCCCACGCTGGCGCTTACTGCGCCGGAGATGTGACGCACATGCAGATCACCCGAACCGACATTGCTTTTCAATTGGCGCACACCAGAGACGTCCGCATCGCCGGAGCCCACGCCTACCATCACTGGCAACCCAGCCGGCAACTGAACGTTGACATCCAGGTTGGCGTAGTTGCTGCCGAACAGGCTCAGCGAAAAATGATTGTCACCGCCGATGTCGACCAGCAACCGATCGCCATCACGGCGATGCGTCACGGTGAGACCTTCCAGTGCACTCTTGTCCGATGCACAGGCGCGGCCACTCAGACTGAAGCCTTTTGCACTTTCGCTGCCGGTGAGATGGAGATCCTGGCTGTTCACTGAAATTTCCACTTCGTGAACACCGGCCAGATCAAGCTGAAGATTGCGGGGCGCCTGGTACTTGCAGGGGCTGGCGGCAAAAGCGGCGAAGGGCGCAAGCAGCAAGGCAGTGGCTAAAAGATGACGCATGGCGGGGTCTCTCCTGGGTTGATCAGCTTCTCTTCGATGCAGCGCACCGGGAAAGGGTTGCAACGCCCGCGACGTCCGCACGTCAACGCCTGAGCGGAGAGCGCATTTTTTGTAGCCACCCCAACGGAGAGTCCGCATGAATCACAAAACGCTGCTTGCTTAAGTATTGACCGCTCTGATGGCCGGATCAGTCTCGTTCGTGATGGCGCAGACGCCGCCTCCGCCGGAGCCCGAGAGGCCTTCGGCCGCCGATCGCAGCGCGCATCGACCCGACATGGGCAATCACGAAGGCCACGGTCATGCGATAAGCCACGCCGGCAGTTTCGATCACCGAAACGGCAGTGTCATTGGCGATTTGCGTGAACTGGAGAAGCTGTACATGACCGCCGGCCGCAGCAGGGATCTGGCCGCGGTTTACAACGACGTGCTGGCAAAATCCCGGGATCCGCGCGTGCGGGACTATGCGTATCATCACCTGGCTCGCCTGCAGGCCAGGCCAGCCAACGTCGATCAGGCGATCAGGCGATCAGGCATCGCCACCTTGCGCAAGAGTCTTGATGAAAGTCTCGCCAACGAGGCGAAGATGCGCACCGAGCATGAAAAGATGCTCGCTGCGTGACAGCAGCACCGCGGTGCCGGAATGGCGCCGCCGGCAGCTACCGCAAAGTAGTTTTTTTTGCGCTGCGACCACGACGCGAAGGCGATGCATCCCTTCGCGTTTTTTATGGCTGCCGCTCAAGCTGCTTGGCGCGCTGCCATAACTGCTCCTGCTGTTCGAGGGAGCGACTTTCGAAGACGGCGCCCTCCGCTTTCGCCAAGCGTTCCATTTGCCGGAAGCGGCGTTCAAACTTCGCGTTGGCGTGGCGAAGTGCCTGCGAGAAATCGACGCCCGCATGCCGCGAGAGATTTACCATGACGAACAACACGTCACCGATTTCGTCCTGCAACCGCAGCTTGTCGGCACCGGTGGCAAATTCAGCGCGTACTTCGTCGATTTCCTCGGCCAGCTTGTCCAGTACCGGCTGCGGGCCGCTCCACGCGAATCCCGCGCTTGCCGCGCGCTGCTGCAGTTTCATGGCGCGCTTCCATTCCGGCAACCCGGTCGACACACCGGCCAGCGCGCTGTCGTCCTCGGGCGCACCCTTCCCGGCACGCTCGGCTGCCTTGATCGTCTCCCACGCCTGCCTCTGTTCGGTCGCATCCGCGTAACGCACGTCGCCGAATACGTGGGGGTGACGACGGCGCATCTTGCTGCTGATGGCATGGGCTACATCGGCGAAATCAAATCTTCCCTGCTCGTGCGCCATCTGCGCGTGGAAGACCACCTGTAGCAGCAGGTCACCGAGCTCATCGCGCAAGTCATCAAAATCACCACGATCGATCGCGTCGGCGACCTCGTAGGCCTCTTCGATGGTGTAGGGCGCAATCGATGAAAAGTCCTGCCGCACATCCCAGGGACATCCGGACTCCGGATCGCGCAGACGCGCCATGATGGCAAGCAGGTCGTCCAGACTGTATCGCGTCGCGTCGCTCATGCCGGTCAACCCCTGGCTGCCGCCTGAAGTCGCACCGCCCAATCGATGCTGCAATCGCCGACGGCGATGAATTCCGGATTCAACAACGACTCGCCGCGGTTGTAGCGAAACGGCTGCCCGGAGAGATCCAGCACCGCCCCGCCGGCTTCATCCAGCACGCACTGGGCTGCAGCCGTATCCCATTCGCTGGTGGGCCCAAGTCGCAAATAGACGTCTGCCTCGGCGCGCGCAATCAGGCAAAACTTCAGTGACGAACCGAGTGGCTGCAGCTCGAACTTGCTGCCGATCAACTGTTCCAGCAGCGCGCTCTGCGCACCACCATGCGAACGGCTTCCCGCGACCGTCGGGGGTGAGGCCATCGGCCGCGTCGTGATCTGTTGCCATGACCCATCGGCGTCGCTCTGCAACCACGTACCGGCACCCTTTTCAGCGATATACATCGCGCCGGTCACCGGAGCGAAAACCACCCCCAGTACCGACTGGTGGTTGTCGATGAGCGCAATGTTGACGGTAAATTCGCCATTGCGCTTAACGAACTCACGCGTGCCGTCCAGCGGATCCACCAGCCAGTAGCGCGACCACTGCCGACGCTCGGCCCAGGGCAGGGCCCTAGCCTCTTCGGACAAAATCGGCAACAACGGATCGAGTTGGGACAGGCCCGCCATGATGACCCGATGGGCGGCCAGATCGGCCGCGGTCAACGGCGACGCGTCGGCCTTGGTCTGCACCGAGAAGTCGCTGTGGTAGACCGAGAGAATGGCAGCCCCTGCGGCGCGGGCGATGTCGCTCACCTCCCGGGCAAGTGCGGGAACGGCGCTCACGAGCGCTGAAACCGACCGGCGAGGTACTCGCGAGCCATGAACAGTGCGGCAATCGAACGGCCTTCGGTGACGTCGTCGCGACCCAGCAGGGTATGCAACTCGGACATTTTCCAGGGCACCACGTCGAGTTCCTCGGGTTCGTCGCCCGTTAGCCGCTCGGGGTACAGATCCTGCGCCAGAACCACATGCGCCATATGCGTCATGTAGGACGGCGACAGCGAAAGATTATGCAGAATTGTCAGCTTGCGCGCGCCGTAGCCGACCTCTTCTTTCAGTTCGCGGTTGGCACCCTGCTCCGCAGTTTCGTCCCGATCCAGACGCCCCTTGGGCAAACCGAGCTCGTATCGGCCCAGCCCGCCGCCATACTCGCGAATCAGCAGCACGGTGTCGTCATCGAGCATTGGCACGATGATCACCGCACCCAGCCCGCTCGCCTTCAGGCGTTCGTAGGTTCGCCGGACGCCGTTGGAAAATTCCAGATCGAGTTGCTCGACCTGAAGGAAGCGACTGTCCGTGACGTCTCGGATGGCGTGGATGATCGGTAATTTGCGCATCGGCACATTCTAACCTCTGACCGCCAGGCATCGTGACGGCGGACGCGAGGGCGGGAACCAATCACGCTGGAAAGGATGTAGGGGCGCACACCTTCCCGGCTTGCAACCCGAGATGACCCATCAACACTCGATACCACCTTTGTCTGGCGCGCAATGCAATGCCATGATAGTTATATGCTTTTTCCTGAGATGGCCACGGGCAAAAGAATGCGAGGGCGCAGTTCGGGGCGAGTGTCGGTCACCTGGCGATAGCCTGCATAGCTCGGCGAAGCCCATGCTGATACCGCCACGCGCCGCGCCGAGAGCGCCAAATTGTGGGGCAGGCCGTGGCCAAGGGCTGCCGCAGCTCGACCAGAGCGACGGAAGGATCGGCGCAACGCTTATTCAACCCGACCCGAGCCCATCCCGCAAACCGACTCGCGACGCGCAGGTGCGACACACGGCACCGCAGGACTTGTTGCAAACCAACTTCCACGGCAGCGAGCAGTTGCAGCCATGGCTCGCAGTGGCGTACCAGGCCCTGTGACGCAGCGCCAGCCAGACTCAGCGCAAGCGCTTCAATATCCGGGGATGCAGGGCGGCCGTGGCAGCGAGCACGCTGGTCGTATCCAGCGTCAACGGCGCGCCGCAGAGGTCGGTAAATACACCACCGGCCTCGCGCACAATCACCGCCAGCGCGGCGATATCGAGAATATTCACATCCGATTCGACCACCAGATCCAGACTGCCTCGAGCGAGCAGATGGTAATGGCAGAAATCGCCGTAACCGCGAATGCGGTTGCTGTCGCGGATCAGCGAACCGAGCGCCTCCCAGCGGTGATCCGCAGTCAGTGTCTTGACGTTGCCGATCGACAACGAGGTCTGGTTGATCTCGCTGGTGTCAGCCACTCGCACGCGCTCACCGTCGAGCCATGCGCCGCCCCCTTTGCTGGCCCACATGGTCTCTCCGAAGATAGGCGCACTCGAAACGCCCACGACGAGTTCGTCGCCATCCATCAGCGCGATCTGGGTGGAGAAGAACGGCGTGCGGCGAACGAAACTTTTGGTGCCGTCAAGCGGATCCACCAGCCACATCAAGCCACCGCGCTCGCCGTCCAGGCCAAATTCCTCGCCGTAGACGGACGCCTGAGGCAGCGCCGCCTGCAGAATTCCGCGAATCGCCGTCTCCGCTTCGCGGTCGGCCACGGTGACCGGTGTGGCATCGGCCTTCAACTCAATCTCCACGCCACGTTTCCAGTAATGCCTGATGATCTCCGCTGCCGCAGCGGCAGCGTCTCGCGCTGCGATGAGCGCTGTCTGGGTGATATCGGTCATGGTTGTTTCGCCTCCTGTTTCACTTCAGGCGCAGGCAGAGTTACCGCCAGCCCGCCATGTTGCTGAATGTGCACGCTGCCATCTGCCGATACCGGTCCAAGCGTCGCCAGCCATTGATCCAGCTTTGGATCAGTCTGTCGACTGGACAGTGTTGCGTCCAGTCGCCAACCCAGCGGGCTGAGCTGCAGCTCGCCTGCGGCAGCCAGGGGGCCGTTGCCCGTATCGTGAAACTGCGCCTGGACGACGCCGCCTTGTGACTGAGCTTTCAAGGCAAGCGTGCCCAACGCGACGTCATCATCTTGCGTATGAATGACTGCCTGTTGCCATCGCGCCTGCAACTGCAATTGCATGGGCCAGCCAGCCTGGAGCAGCGCATGGCTGACGTTGATCATCAGGTTCCCGCGCGGTTGACCCAGCGGGGATACCGCAGGAAGCCCCAGCCTGTCGAGTTCAGCCCGAATCGTGACATCCCGCAAATCGATCAATGGCTCCGAGGGTTTTTCCGCCATGCCGGAAAAGGTCAGTGCCGGTCCGTCGAAGCTCAGGTGGAGTCGGGCCTGCCCCAACAACGCGCGACGCGCGAGCTGCCACTGAAGTTTCCCCAGGGTTTGTCCGTCGGCAGCGACGACCTGATCGGAACGGCCCTGCCACAGCGTGCCATGGACTTGCTGCAATCGCAGTCCGTGCAACTTCGTCTCGATCCACGGCGTCGCCCAGCGTGCGGGAAGAAACCACAGCAACAAGCCCAAAGCCAGCAGCAGCACAGCGAGGCCAAGAAGGTATTTTTGCAGAGACTTCAAACGTCAATTTCCGGAAGGATGCAGGCGCGGACTTGAGGCCCCGCGGCACAAGCCCGATGATAGCCCGATGAGTCGAACCGAAATGAGCAATGCCGCGCTGGCCTCGCGCGATCTGAAACACGTCTGGCATCCTTGCACCCAGATGCATGACCACGAAACCATACCGATGGTGCCGATCGTTCGTGGTGACGGCGCATGGCTGATCGACGCAGACGGTCGGCGCTATCTCGATGGCGTCAGTTCCTGGTGGGTCAATTTGTTTGGCCACGCCAATCCGCGTATTGCCGCGGCGCTGGCTGACCAGGCGGGCAGGCTCGAGCACGCGATCTTCGCGGGGTTCACCCATCCGCCAGCGATCGAATTGGCCGAAGAACTGGTGCGCGTCACGCCCGCGGGACTTGATCGCGTTTTCTACGCTGACAACGGCTCGTCCGCGATTGAAGTGGCGCTGAAAATGAGCTTCCATTACTGGCTCAATCGCGGCCATGGCGAGAAAACCCGCTTCATCGCGCTCAGCGGCAGTTATCACGGGGAGACGCTGGGTGCGCTATCGGTCAGCGACGTGGCGCTGTATCGCAAGACCTACGCACCGCTGCTGCTGACGCCGTTCCTCGCACCATCACCGGACAGCTACGAAGCCGAGCCGGGCGAAACGCCATCGCAAGTTGCCGCCCGGCGTCTGGGTGAGTTGCGTAAGTTGCTGGAGCGCCACGCGCACGAGACCTGTGCGGTGATCGTCGAACCATTGGTCCAGTGTGCTGGCGGCATGCGCATGTACCACCCCGATTATCTCGTTGGACTGCGCGCGCTCTGTGACGAATACTCGGTACATTTCATCGCCGACGAAATCGCGGTCGGCTTCGGTCGCACCGGCACCCTGTTCGCCTGCGAACAGGCCGATGTCTCGCCCGATTTCCTGTGCCTGTCGAAGGGACTGACTGCCGGCTTCATGGCGTTGTCGGCGGTACTCACCACCGAGCATGTCTATCAGGCCTTTTACGCTGAATACAATGCAGGCAAGGCCTTCCTGCACTCCCACAGCTACACCGGCAACCCGCTGGCCTGCCGCGTGGCATTGGAGACCTTGGCGATATTTCGCGACGAGCCCGTGCTCGAGCGCAATCGCCAGCTGGCAACGCACCTGGCCCAGCGGCTGGCTCCGTTGCGCGACCATCCGCATGTCGCCGACGTGCGCCAGACCGGCATGATCGCCGCGATCGAGCTGGTTGCCGACAAGCTCAGCCGCAAGCCTTACCCCGCCAGCGAGCGACGCGGACTGCAGGTATACCTGCACGGGCTGGCGAACGGCGTACTGTTGCGACCGCTGGGCAACGTGGTGTATTTCATGCCGCCGTATGTGGTCACCACCCAGGAGATCGATCTGTTGGTGGATACCGCCATGGCCGGTATCGAGCGCGCCGTCGGCCACTGACCACATCCACCGCGGGACATCCCCTCATGCGCATCATCCGTATCCACGTCGATCTGCCGCTCAGCCTTGGCCTGGAACTGTCCTTGCCCACGCAAGCGGCCGAACACGTCGCCCGCGTGCTGCGCCTTGTCGGCGGTGACCCCGTGACGCTTTTCAACGGCGACGGCCACGACTATCAGGCCACCATCCTCGAGGTCGGCAAGCGCGAGGTGAAGGCAAGAATCGAATCCGCCACTGCGGCCCAGAACGAATCTCCGCTGCGGCTGACGCTGGCGCAGGCCGTCGTACGCGGGGAGAAGATGGACATGATCGTGCAGAAGGCAACGGAACTGGGGGTCACTCGTATCGTGCCGCTGCTGACCGAACGTTCCGAGGTAAAGCTCGATGCCAGCCGCGCAGAAAAGCGGTTGGCACACTGGCGTTCTGTGGTTGCCAGCGCCTGTGAACAGAGCGGTCGCGCCCGCCTGCCTGAGGTATTGCCGGCAGTGTCACTTATGGCGTGGCTGGATGGCCTTGCGCCGGATCGGACGCTCCGGCTCGCCCTGCTTCCGAAGGGCACACAGTCCTCGCGCGACCTGCACTTCCCCGATCACACGGGCATCCTTGTGGTAGGTCCGGAGGGCGGCTTGGGCGAACGCGATATTGCAGCCCTGACCGCCGCCGGCTTTCACGGATTGCGGCTGGGCCCGCGCATTCTCCGCACCGAAACGGCGGGACTAGCGGCACTGGCGGCATTGCAGTCGTGGCATGGCGACGGCTAGGAGCAGTCGGATTTTGCTGATCAGGGCGAGAATTCAGCGGTACGAGGACAGGGCGGCGTTGATTCGCGGGCCCAAGGTGATGCCATCAGCCAACGAGCGGCAGATACTGGCCCGTACGGATGGATTCGCAGACCGGGCAATTCGAGTCCGACAGACTCCTGCCTCTCAGCCGAAATTCGATATCCCTGGGTCAGTGCTCGATATCGGTCGACTGGGAGTGTTCGGTTGAGTCATCACCCTGCGGCGCTGCGGTAAGCTCTGAATCATCCAATAGGTCGAGCAACTGCGCCTCAATCCATTCCAGATCGGGAATCATGGCGACGTCATCGCGAACCAAGACGTGCGCGCGCACGCCCGGCGGCAAGGGTTTGCCATCGTGGGTCGGCAGGATCAGCTCGGCGTTCAACGTGGTCAAACGCGGAAAACCCTGAGTGATCACGGCAATGAATGGCAACTTGGGGTCGTCTCCCAAGGCCTTGAGTACGGCGACGCGGACGCTCAGGTCGGCATCGCCTTCTTCAGCGCCAGACAAGGCTGTGAACGATACGAGTGGCACACGCCATCCACGCCAGGCTATTCGGCCCAGCAGCCAGTCAGGAGCACCTGACACGGGCTCCGGCGTGCTCTGGGTGATGACTTCGGCAATCGTCGCATTCGGCAACAGGAGACGCAGGTTGCCTACCGGCACCAGAACGCAGCGGATTTCACGCGGCAGCTGATCACTCATGGAAACACCTCGATCAGGTGCGCCGCCAGCTCAGGCGGCGTACCGGAAAAACTGACCAGTCGTTCGGCGAATATTCCGCTGACCATGTCGGCAAAATGTTCCCCGGACGACGACTCTACCCAGACCTGGCCGCCGCGATCATGGATCGCCTGCGCGCCCGCAACAGCATCGTTGCCACGACCGGCAAAGACGATCGCCAGCGCATCACGACCAAACGCACTGGCCGCCATCGTCAAGCTGACGTCGATGGACGGATCCAGCACCGCATCGGAACTTTTTGCCTGCAATTCGATCTTGCCGTCGCGGCGCAATCTGACCTGCTGACCCGCCGGCACGACCAGCACCTCACCAAATCCGGCCTTTTCACCCGCACTCGCCAGACGCACCGGCAGCGCGCAACTGGCGGCAAACTTTTCAACCAGCGCCGTATCCAGGTGGTCACCCAGATGCTGCGTATGCAGAAAGGTCAGGCGGGTGGTTGCCGGCAGTTCCGCCAGAAACGCGCAGACGGAGTCGATACCGCTGGTCGCCGCGCCGAGCAATACAATGCGGCTCAATGCGGACCCGAGATCGTCGAGCACCATCTCGTGGTCACTTTCATGCACATAGGCCTGCGGAGCAATCGCATCTTCCATCGACACCAGTTGGAGACTCATGGTCGCTTCGGCGTCATCGGAAATCGACTCTACGTCGGGTGCGAGAAAGTCCGCAGCACTCATTTTCTGGACGCCAAAAGCGTCCGACTGCTGCGTTTGTGCGGACTCCGGTGCAGGCGCCTGCTCGGCGTCGTCATCTAGCAACGCCCAGTTGTCCGGAGCTCGTACTGCTGCAGGAGCGTCCTCGATAACCGGCTCAGCCGCTGTTGCAGGTATCGTCGCGACCGATGGATCGGTCAACGAGGACAATTGCAGGTGGTCGATTCGATATTCCGCCGCTGGCGTTTTGGGAAGCGGATTTTCGGATGAATCATCTGACGTATCGACAAAAGCGAGATTGACCGAGTCGATGTCGTTTATCGACTCCACAGGGCTCTCGGTTAACGTAACCGGCTCGCCAAAGTTGCCATCATGCAGCGGCGGCGGTTCTTCGCCATCGAAGTAGCGAAGGCCTGGGCCTGACGCTTCTTCGTCCTCTTCCGGCAGGTCACCGGACGCCAGCATGGCTTCCAGCTCCTCAGCCAGACTCTCGGATTCGGCACTGGCCTGCTGCTCGCGATCGATTTCGTGTTCGTG
>JBDTXA010000137.1:0-10028 GCA_040006415.1 Rhodanobacter sp. | reverse complement strand
GCGGATACGGGCACCCGACCCAGGGCGCGCTGCAAGCCATGGATCAGCGGGTCGAGCGTTTGGCCGTCCATACGATCCAGCCGACCCAGATTGGCTACGACGCGCTGGCGTACGCCGGCCGGTGAGCGATATCCCTCAACGATCTGCAGATAGCTGCGGCCACCGGAACGTGTGATGCGCGTATACATGTGCCAACGGTAGCCGGCTACCGATGCTTGTGTGACTACATATATCGTTAAAACGTGACACAACACGACCTAGGCAGGACAGGTGCCAACCAATAGCCAAGCGGTTGAATTTGCTGGCTCCCGCCAGCCAGTCGCTCGGAATTCTGGCCGCGAACTGCGGAACTTGTGGGCTACCGCTTTGGAGACCTCCCGTGGATCGGTACCTTCGCGACTCATGTCCTCGTGTTTCCGCTTGATGTAGGCGCGCATGATGTCCGCACTGAATTCGGGATGAAACTGCATGCCGATGGCTCCTGGACCAAACCGAAGCAGTTGATGTGGATCACGAGCAGAACGGGCGAGAATCGTGGCTCCGGCCGGAGGCTCGAGCACGCTTTGCTCGTGGGTGGTGCATGCACGAAAGTTTTGAGGCAGTGCCAGATCATCTGCCCGACCCGACGCCAGAACATCGATCGCCTGTGTGCCTATTTCGCGACCAGCGGGCAGGTAGCCAACCCGTCCACCGAGCGCATGGGCCATCGACTGATGACTAAAGCAGACCCCAGCAATGGAAGATCCACATCCATCGCGCCACGAACCCAGCCAGCGCAATGTTCACTCCACGACGCATGATCGGTGACTATGGACGCGAGCCTATAAATATCGCGCCTGCAACTTCCCGGGGCGCAGGCAGCGCTTCGCCGGCAACGACATTCACTACGCGAACCTGGTCGATCCGCAGCCCCAAATCCTGCCGAAACCAGTGAGCAAAGTCGCCGTTACGCGCCTCGATGTCAGCCGGCGCTCTGCCAGTGCAGACGACAAGAACAGGTTTCATGCAGAAGAAGCTCGTTTACCGATGGCCTAGCCGTCAGCTTCTTCAGCGGCGTCGATGGGCGGGAGCACGGTGAGCACTTCCTCGACCGTGGTCAATCCAGCGCTGACTTGATCTGCAGCGGATATACGCAGTGGCCGCATGCCTTCCTGCAACGCTAGACGGCCAAACGCAGCCAGATCAAGTTGAGCGGTGATCAGCCCTCGCAATCCCCGCGACAGCTTCATCATTTCGTAGATGCCGGTACGCCCCATGAAGCCTGTGTTACGACACTCCAGGCAACCCTCCGGCTTGAACACTTTCTCGGGCATGGGCAAGTCCCAGCCGTGAGTAAGGACATTCCATGCCAAGGGATCCTGTGTCGTCGCTCGCTTGCAATGGGGACACAGGGTGCGCACAAGGCGCTGGGCGACAACGCCGGTCAACGTCGACTGGATAAGGTAATGAGGGACGCCCAGATCAAGCAGACGGGTGACCGCGCTGGGTGCGTCGTTCGTATGGAGGGTCGACAGTACCAGATGCCCGGTGAGCGACGCCTGCACCGCCATCTGCGCGGTTTCCAGATCCCGTATCTCACCGACCATGATGATGTCGGGATCTTGTCGCAGAAGTGTGCGGACGCCGGCGGCAAAGTCCAGATCGATCGCCGCGTGTACCTGCATCTGGTTGAATTCCGGCGAGACCATCTCGATCGGATCTTCCACTGTGCAGACATTGAGTTCGGGCGTAGCCAGGTGTTTCAGGGTGGAATACAACGTGGTGGTCTTGCCCGAACCGGTGGGTCCGGTGACCAGAACGACGCCGTGAGGGCGTTCAACCATGCTGCGCCAGTTGGCGACCTCACGCTCGCTGAAGCCGAGCTGGGCAAAGTCTTTCACCGCGAGATCTGGATCAAAGATCCGCATCACCACCTTTTCGCCAAACGCGGTGGGCATGTTGGAAATGCGCAACTCCACTTCTCGACCCGAGGCGGAGCGGGTCTTGATGCGGCCATCTTGCGGGCGCCGTTTTTCAGCCACATCCATGCGTGCCAGGATCTTGATGCGGGCGGTCACGGCAGTCATCACTGGCGAGGGCAGTTCGAACACCTTCTGCATGAGGCCGTCGATGCGAAAACGAATGCCTCCGGTTTCCCGCCGGGGCTCCAGGTGAATATCCGAAGCGCGTTGCTCGAAAGCGTATTGAAGCAGCCAATCGACGATATGGACCACGTGACGGTCGTCCGCGCCCACTTCACCGCCGTTGCCCAGTTCGACAAGTTGCTCGAAGTTAAGAATGGCGGCCGAGGCGTCGTTGCCGGTCTTGGCATCCTGTGCCATCTGGATCGAGCGCTGGACACCGTAGAATTCCTGCAAATACCGGTTGATGTCGACCGGGCTGGAAACCACCCGCTTGATGTCCCGCCGCAGCATTTGCCCCAGATCATCGGCCCAGCCACTATCAAAAGGTTCGCAGCAGGCAAACGTCACTTCGCCGGGCGAGGCCGCGATGGGCAGAATCTTGTGACGTCTGGCGTACGCGAGGCTCACGACCTGCGTTACCGAAGCGGCGTGAATCTTCATCGGGTCGATTTTCAGATACGGCAAGCCAGCGTGACCTGCCAGCCACTCGGTCAGGCTCTCCAGGGTCAGTGGACGTCTGGTTCCGTGCTGATTGGCCAGTTTGGCATTGGCGATCAGCACCAGCGGATGCAGTTCGAGCGTGCTGCGGCCCGCGCGCGCGCCCATCCGCACCTGCTTGGCATCGTCAGCCAGCAGATACCCGTCGACCACCAGCGCCGCCAGCACATCGTCCAGTTCCAATCGGCCGCGGCGGCCGAGCAGAGATGCAATTTGCGGTGATGCGGCCATCCAAAAGTGCCCCCCGTGGCGCTTTTTCTGCTTCAGCCCAGTGAAAATTCAAGCTGCGGCTATACTAACGCGCTTTAACCATCGTCACGGAATGCCATGTCTGCGCGCACCTTTCAGGATGTGATACAGACCCTTAACCGCTACTGGGCGGCGCAGGGATGTGTGTTGTTGCAGCCACTCGATACCGAGGTCGGCGCCGGCACATTTCATCCCGCCACATTCCTACGCGCGCTTGGACCTGAGCCTTGGGCGGCGGCTTACGTTCAGCCATCGCGGCGTCCGACCGACGGCCGCTATGGCAAGAATCCAAACCGGCTGCAGCACTACTACCAGTATCAAGTGGTGATGAAGCCGAATCCCGAAGACATTCTCGATCTCTATATAGGTTCACTGAAGGAACTCGGTCTGGACCCGCTGGTGCACGACTTGCGCTTTGTCGAGGACAACTGGGAATCGCCCACTTTGGGGGCGTGGGGGCTGGGCTGGGAGGTCTGGCTCAACGGCATGGAAGTGACCCAGTTCACCTACTTCCAGCAGGCCGGTGGGCTTGAGTGCCGCCCGGTGACGGGTGAAATTACCTACGGCCTCGAGCGCCTGGCGATGTACCTGCAAAACGTGGACAACGTCTACGATCTGGTCTGGACCGACGGCCCGCGCGGCAAGGTGACCTATGGCGACGTGTTCCTGCAAAACGAGGTGGAGCAGAGCACGTACAATTTTGAACACGCCAACGTGCCCGAACTGCTGCGCTGGTTTGACGTATGCGAGTCAACGGCTAACCAATTGATCGAAGCCCGCTTGCCGTTACCTGCCTACGAGCAAGTCATGAAAGCCAGCCACACGTTCAACTTGCTCGATGCCCGTCGCGCGATCAGCGTGACCGAGCGTCAGCGCTACATTCTGCGGGTGAGGGCGTTGTCCCGTGCGGTTGCCGAAACCTATGTGGCGCAACGAGAGAAACTGGGTTTTCCAGGGCTGAAGAATGCCTCCGAAAGCAACAAGGAGCAGTTCGCATGAGCGCCCCCAAGTCATTGCTTGTCGAGCTGGGCAGCGAAGAGCTGCCACCGAAGGCGCTGGACGAATTATCCGCCGCCTTCCTTCGGGGTATCTGTGATGGCCTGGCCAAGCGTGGCATCGCAGCCGAACCCGACCAGGCCCGCGCCTACGCGTCGCCGCGTCGTCTGGCAGCGTACGTTCCCGGCGTGGCGCGTTCTCAGCCGGAACAGAGCATAGAGCGGCGCGGTCCGGCCATCAGTGCCGCGCTGGACGCAGAAGGTCAGCCGTCCAAGGCGTTGCTGGGCTTTGCGCAGTCCTGCGGCGTCACTGTCGATCAACTGGAGAAACTGGAGACCGACAAGGGTGGATGGTTTGTCTGGCGTGCGATCAAGCCCGGCCATTCGACGGCGATGCTGCTGCCAGAGATTATCGACGAAGCGCTTAAGGCGCTGCCGATTCCACGTCCGATGCGCTGGGCCGATCACGATTACAGCTTCGTGCGGCCCGTGCACTGGTTGGTGATCATGCACGGCGCGGAAATTGTCGACGGCAGCGTCCTGGGTCTGCAAAGCGGACGGAAGTCGCGTGGTCACCGGTTCATGCATCCGCAGCCCATTCACGTGGCAGATGCCGACGGCTGGCTTCAAGACATGCGTGCAGCCAAAGTGCTGGCCGACCCCGAGGAGCGGCGTCAGCGCATTCGCGACCAGATCGCTCAGGTCGCCGGGCAGACCGGTGGCGAGCCGCGGATGGACGAAGCGCTGCTCGATGAGCTCGCCAACCTCACCGAGTGGCCGGTGGCCATCGCCTGCACCTTTGAGCGCGAATTTCTCGCTGTCCCGCCCGAGGCGTTGGTGACCACGATGGTCACCAACCAGAAGTTTGTGCCCGTGTTCAATGCCGATGGCAAGCTGACCGAGCACTTCATTGGCGTGGCCAATATACAAAGCAAGGACCCGGCCGAAATCCGCAAGGGCTACGAACGGGTCATACGGCCACGCTTCGCCGACGCGAAGTTTTTCTGGGACGAAGATCTCAAGACGCCGCTGGCCAGCTATCAGGAGCAGTTGAAGAGCGTCACGTATCAACAGTCGCTGGGTAGTCTCTGGGACAAGAGCGTGCGCGTGGCGGAACTGGCCAGGGTCATTGCCAACCGCGTCGGCGTCGATGCCGGTAATGCAACGCGTGCCGCCAGCCTGAGCAAATGCGACCTGCTGACCCGCATGGTAGGAGAGTTTCCTGAGCTGCAAGGTGTGATGGGGCGCTATTACGCTAACCATGACAGCGAGCCGGTCGAGGTCGCCGAGGCATTGGACAGCTATTATCAGCCGCGTTTTGCCGGTGATGCGATCGCCGCCGGTAAGCTGGGTCAGGTACTCGCTGTGGCCGAACGGCTGGATACGTTGGCAGGCATTTTTGCGGTCGGCCTGAAGCCTGGCGGCAACAAGGATCCTTTCGCCCTTCGTCGCGCTGCTCTCGGCCTGGGCCGTACCCTGATCGAAGCTGACATGCAGATCGATTTGCGCGGCAGTTTGGTCGAGGCGTTGGAACTGCTGCCCGATTCAGCGCTCGCCGCTGGTCTCAAGGCCGCCAAAGATGGTAGCCGACCTGCGCTCAACGCCCCTGAACGCCGAGCGATTCTGCTCGACGAACTATATGCATTCGTGTTCGACCGCTTGCGCGGCTATTACGCTGAGCAGGGCTTCCAGAACTCCCAGTTCGAAGCGGTGCTGGCTGTACAGCCGGCCAGCCTTGCAGACTTTGATCGCCGACTTCGCGCTGTCGCCGACTTTGGGCGCCGCCCAGAGGCTGTCGCTCTCGCCGCGGCCAACAAGCGTGTTGCCAATATTTTGCGCAAGCAATCCGAAGAAGTCGATGCACCGGCGATCAGCCGCGTGGTCGATCCCGCACATTTTGAAGCGGACGCGGAGCGCGAGCTGGCCGAAGCATTGATGTCCGCGCGGGAAGAAACGGCCGAGGCACTGGCGAACGGAGCCTACGCCGCCGTGTTGGAGCGGCTGTCGCAATTGCAGGTGCCGGTGGACAACTTTTTCGACAGTGTATTGGTCAACGCCGATGCTCCTGCCGTGCGCGCCAACCGGCTTGCCCTGCTCGGTCAGTTGAAATCGCAGTTCGGTGCTATCGCCGATATCGCCCTGCTCTGAGCAACAAGCGGCGACAAAGACGGATAAGGCGAGTGAAGCCGTTCGCGCGCCTTATCGGCTCAAGCGGCGCCCACCTCGCGATGAAGTCTTGCAGAAAGCTGGTGACTGAATGTCACCATCGCCATGGGATCAACTTGCAAGCCGCCAGGGCCGAGAATTTCATAAAGCTCACTGAGCAACTCGGTGTGCTCGGCGATTGAATACTCACGCCCGGCCAGACTCAGTTCGGATTGAAGAATTTTAACCGCTGTACTGAGACGCTTGGCGTCAACAGTGCGGCCAACGTGATGCGTTCCCTCCCCCGCGGAAAGGCCGAGCAGTCGGCGGGAGGGCGCCTTTTCCGAGCTGGACTGTTCGTCGATAGTCGGAGTGTTGGGATCGATCAGCAATGAACCTTCGCCGGCCACCAGCCACACCAGCGACACACCCAACGTTCGAGCCAACGTCACGCATCGTGCCCGCGAAGGATCGGTGTTGCCGTCGCGCCAACTCCTCACCACGCCTTCGGAAAAACCACACTTCCTGGCAATTTCGGTAGCACTACCAACGCGTTGGATCAAAAGCTTGATGCGTTCGGCGAAAGCGCCTGGGGCGGAAGAGCTTGGGTTGTCATGCGAGTTCATAAGTGGCCGGCGGGAAGTAGGGGCTTGCCTTAAAATACGCGAGAAGTCAAGTGATATATCGCCATAAAAAAGTTATGAAAGTGTTGACGTTAACGATTTCTTGAATTAACGTTAGTGTAACTTGTGCTGCACACCGCGCAAGAACGTACATTAAATCAAGCGGATCGGCATGAGCTAGGCAACTTGCTTGGGATGTTGTCCTTAGATGCTACCAACACACAAAAAGTTTCACGTGCCCGGATGAATCGGGCTGAACCTCGGGGAGTTACCACTTATGAATTCGCGTAAAAATCTAGGGACGCTCCCACTGCGTCGCACATCACTGGCAATCGGACTGGGCTTGTGCCTCATTGGTACGGGTGCGCTCGCGCAGTCGACCTCTGGCAACATCGTTGGTCAGGCCAAAGCTGGCGATACGGTGATGGTCTCCGGTTCGACCGGTGTCAGCCGTAGCGTTGCCGTCGATGCAAGCGGTCGCTATGTTGTCGATGCCCTGCCGCTCGGTAATTACACCGTGACGTTGCAGGAAAATGGGCAGACGGTCGACTCGCGGTCGAATGTCACCATTCGGGTGGGTGGAAGTACCGACGTTTCGTTCGCTGCCGCGCAGAATGCGCAGAATCTTTCGGCGGTGACGGTGCAGGCCAACGGCTTGCCGACCATCGATGTAAGCGCGGTTGATTCCCGTACGGTCATTACCGCCGACCAACTGGCGCGGTTGCCGATCGCACGTAGTGCTGAAGCGATTGCGTTGCTGGCGCCGGGTGTGGTCTCTGGCTCCGGCCTGTTCACCAACGCCAAGGGTCAGGCGGTCATCTCGTTTGGCGGTTCGTCGGTCACCGAGAATGCTTACTACCTCAACGGCTTCAACACCACTGATCCGATCAGCGGATTCGGTGGTCTGACTCTCCCCTACGGCGCCATCGATCAGCAGGAAATTCTGACGGGTGGATACGACGCAGCCTACGGGCGCTCCGACGGTGGTGTGATCAGTCAGGTCGGTAAACGCGGTACCAATGAATGGCATTTTGGTGGCGCCATCCAGTGGACTCCGACCGATCTGCAGAGCGATCCACGCAATTTTTACTACGTGAATTCCCGTGCTGACCTGAATCCTGACAAGGCGGGCAGCCAGGGCAAGCTCCGCCAATACCGCAAAGACAACAAGTCGTGGACAACCACGGTGGATGCCTACGTCGGTGGCCCGCTGATCAAGGACAAACTGTTCTTTTTCGCCGCGGTCGAAGCTGAGCGCACGGAAGGTCATGGTGGTCTGAATACCCAATACGGCGGCGTGAGCAGCACGAACAAAGACACCCACGAGCGCTACGACAACCCGAAATGGTATGCCAAGGTGGACTGGAACATCACCGACAGCAATATCCTTGAGTTGACCGGTGCTTCCGACAAGTCGTCTTACCAGGGCAGCATCAACTCCTGGAGCCCGGACACGCACAAGGACACGGGTTTCAACAGCTATGACACCTCGACCAAGGTCGGCACTGATCTGTACTCGGGCAAATTCACCAGCTACATCACCGATGATCTGACGCTCACGGCCATGTACGGCAAGATGAAGGGAACCCTGTATAGCAACACTCCGGGTTACGATCCATCCCAGACGTTCCTGATCACGCCCGAAAACCAGAATCCGGCGTTCAACGGCGGAACCCCGATCCGTAATAGCCAGACGCTCCAGCAGATCACCGATCCGAGCCATCGCACCACAACCACCAATCTGCGTATCGATTTGAGTTACCGACTGGGCGATCACACCATTACTGGTGGTATCGACAACCAGAACGTCTCGGACCTGAACGACGGCGTCGTGATGGGCGGTCCGGGTTATGCATGGAACTACTACAAGGGTTCCGCTAACACCCCCATTGCCGGTAATAATCCGGGCGATGACCCGTATGTTGCAGCGCCGGGTAGCGCCTCAAACGGCTACTACGTCTCGCGCTACAACCAGAGTGCCAGTGCCTCGGTAAGCGTCAAGCAGAAGGCACAGTACATTGAGGACAGCTGGCAGATCACTGATCGATGGTTGGTGAAGGCTGGCCTGCGCAACGACCAGTTCACCAATTACAACGGCGTAGGCATTCCCTACCTGCGTCTGACCAGCCCGCAGTGGGCTCCGCGTCTCGGCTTCAGCTGGGACGTGAATGGTGATTCAAGCCTCAAGGTTTACGGCAACGCCGGTCGTTATTACCTGGCAATGCCCGCCAGCGTAGCCCAGCGTTCGGCCGGCGCCTCGTTGTATGTCGAGGAGTACTTTACCTATAGCGGCATTGATGCGAACGGTACGCCGACCGGATTGACGCCGATTGCCAACAGCCGTGGCGGCCCGATCTCGAAAAATCTGGAATACGGTATTCCGCGTGATCCGAAGACGGCGGCGGCTACAAATCTGAAGTCTGAGTATCAGGACGAGTACATCCTCGGTTTCGACAAGAAGCTGGGTGACGCATGGGTGTACGGTGCCAAGGCCAGCTACCGCAACCTGCGCAATGCTATCGACGATGTCGGTGGTGGCGATATCGTTGCTGCCAAGATGGCGAGGTTGGGCATCGATCCGGCCACGATCGGCGCGATCCAGGGCAGCTACCTGATCAACCCAGGTTCCACCAACACCTTGCAGGTTCCGAAGGTCGGTGGCGGCTACTACGCGGTGCCGATGGTCTGGAAGGACGACTTCCAGTTCAACACCACGCTGAAGCGCAAATACTACGCTTTGGATCTGTATCTGGAGCATCCGTTTGATGGCAAGTGGTTCGGCAAGCTCGACTACGTGTACTCGAAGAGCTACGGCAACAGCGAAGGTCAGGTGCGCTCGGACATCGGTCAAACCGATGTGTCGGCCACGGTGGACTGGGATTACTCCGCCGTCATGGATTATGCCAATGGTGATCTGGCCAACGACCGTCGCCATCAGCTCAAGGCGTACGGTTCCTATCAGGTAACCCCGGAGTGGATGCTTTCGGGCAATCTGTCGGTACTCTCCGGTAGCCCACGTACCTGTCTGGGTGCCTACGGTGCCGATCAGACCTATCCCGGCCTGGCCTACGGTGACTACCACCACTTCTGCAACGGTCAGCCGTCGTCGCCGGGCAAGACGCACAATCCTTGGTTGTATACGTTGAGCTTGGGTGCAGAGTATCGGCCGGCATGGGCGGACAAGAAGCTGGCATTCAATGTGTTCGTGTTCAACGTACTCGATCAGCAGAAGACCACCCAAACCTACGCCAGGTATGGTAACTCCAAGCCGAACGCAGACACGGGTGCAATCGATGGATTGAACGTCAGCTACCTGCGTCCGTATTCGGCACAGAGCCCGCGCTATGTCCGCTTTGGTATCACGTACGACTTCTGATGATTTGATGTTGTAAAAT
>JBDTXA010000136.1:0-10088 GCA_040006415.1 Rhodanobacter sp. | reverse complement strand
GATGCTCTTCGTTTCGAGATCAAGAGGAGCATCGCGCACAGGGTGCGCTTCTACGGATAACCGATCGACCCCATGCCCACGCCGATGACCAAGGAACCATACCCATGCTCAAATTGCTCATCAACCTGGCCCTCATCAGCGTGCTTGGCGGTTGTGCCACCGCGGACACCAGGACCGACACGGTGAACGAATTGATGCAGCGTTACGACGGCAACGTTCCCGGCGCCTCTGTGCTGGTCATCAAGGACGGCCAACCGCTGATCCGTCGCGGCTACGGCCTCGCCAATGTCGAAGAAAATGAGAAGGCCACATCAGAAACCAATTACCGCCTCGCCTCGATCACCAAGCAGTTCACCGCGGCGGCGATTTTGCTGCTCGCTGAGCATGATCGACTGCGCCTTGACGATCCCATTCGCCACTGGCTGCCGTCCTTGCCTGCAACCACCGACAAGGTGACCTTGCGCGAATTGCTCAGCCATACCGGTGGACTGATCGACTACGAGGACCTGATCCCGTCCGGCACCACTGAACAGGTGCACGACGCCGACGTGCTGCGCATGCTGTCGAACACGACGAAAACCTATTTCGCGCCGGGCAGCGCCTACCGTTACAGCAACACTGGTTATGTGTTGCTTGGACTGGTGGTGGAACGGGCCTCGGGCATGAGCCTGCCGCTGTACCTGAAGCAGAACATCTTTCTGCCGCTGCACATGGATCACACCCTGATGTTCATGACCGACGGTCCCGCGATCGACCATCGCGCCTACGGCTACAGCGAGCAGGACGGTCACTGGACGCGTACCGACCAAAGCGTGACCAGCGCCACCCGCGGCGACGGCCGCATCTATTCGTCGATCGACGACTTGGCGAAGTGGGATGCGGCACTGTATGACGATCGCCTGCTCAGTGACGCGTCGCGCAAGCTCGCCTTCAGCCCTTACGTGAAAGTCACCGGTGAGCCCTATCAGGCCTACTACGGCTTCGGCTGGCGCATCACCGGCGATACCCTGTGGCACTCGGGCGAGAGCATCGGCTTTCGCAATGTGATCGTACGCTGGCCGAAACAGCATCTCACGGTGATCCTGCTCAGCAATCGCAATGATCCGGAGCCGTACAAGACGGCGCTGAAGATCGCCCAGCCTTATCTCGATCACTGAACAAGCACGCGCAGGGCAGTTTCACGCATTCGATGCGCCAACGAAGGAATGCTTCACCGATGTCCCCAACGCTTCGCTCACACTCCCTGATGGCGCGCTCCCTGACCCGCCTCGTCCTGCTGTCGTGCGTCGCGTTGCTTGCGGCATGCGCCAGTGCGCCACCACGCAATTCGCTGGCAACCTGGGTGCCGTCAACCAATCACGACATCCGCCGGCCAGTGCTGATCGTGGTCCATTTCACCGACCAGCATTCCGCCCAGGAAAGTCTCGACACCCTGCGCAGCCACAACAGCGGCGGCCCGGTCAGTGCGCATTATCTAATCGGCAGCGATGGACACATCTACCAGCTAGTGGCCGACCAGCTGCGCGCCTGGCACGCCGGCGGCGGCCGCTGGGGCACCATCACCGATCTCAACTCGGCATCAATCGGCATTGAGCTGGACAACGATGGTCATTCACCGTTTGCCCCGGCCCAGATCGGCAGCCTGCTGCGCCTGCTGGCCGACCTCACCACACGGCTGGATATTCCGCGCACGCAGATCATCGGTCACGAGGATCTGGCCCCGGGCCGCAAGAACGATCCCGGCCCGCTGTTTCCATGGCAGCAACTCGCGGCCGCCGGTTTTGGTCGCTGGCCGCGAGGAGTACTGATGAATCCTCCCGCCGGCTTCGATCCGTGGATGGCGCTGGCCGTGGTCGGCTACTCGTTGGAAGATCGCCCCGCGGCGATGCGCTCCTTCCATGACCACTTTCGCGGCAGCGAGGCCACCGGCGACAGCTTCGACGCCAAGGACCTGCGGGTTCTGTACAACCTTGTGCAGCAGATCGAATCGGAACGTTGAGCGCCGGCTCGTGGCGCTAGCGCTCCGCCACGAGCCGGACTCGACAAGCCCGTCCGATATTCGCCCATAGCCGTTTTCGCACTCTAGGAGCCTGTCGGACTTTGGTTGGCCGGTCTGCGAATCCGTCTGCGCGGTCCATATTTCCGCCGATTCTTGGTCCATAGCGCCACTATGGACCCGCAAATCGGCGAAAATCTGTCCTCGCACAGCCGAATCCTCGCCTCGACCACCAAAGCCCGACAGGGTCCTAGAACCGCATGCTCGCACCCAGGGTGACCGACCGGCCATATCGATAATATCCCTGCGACAGCAGCGGATTGCCGTTGATGCTATAGGTCTGAGCTTTGTCCAGCAGGTTCGTTCCTTCAAGACTGACACTGAACATGTCGTTGATGGCGTAGGAAAAATGCGCGGTCAGCCAGGTAATTGAATCAGCTTGCTCGTTGTAGCCGGTGCCCAAGACGTTGATCGCCGTGACGAACCCGTCGGTGCGGTCCGCGTTTGCACCCAACGACCACTTGCCCTTTTCGTACATCACACCCAGCGAATAGGACGCCGGAGCGATGCCTTCGAGCGGTCGCACCTCTCCGGCCACGTAGCTTTTCGACAGGTTGCGGGTGAACTGTGCACGCACGCCGAAACCGTTATTCCAGAAATGCTGCAGGCCCAGCTCGAGGCCCTTTACCTTGGCGAAGTCGCCATTGATCGGGCGCATGACGTTGAACAGGGTCGGACCCGTGGTGGTCGGGTTGCCGGCGGCATCCAGCGTCGGGCCGACGCCGATGTCCTGGCCTGGCTCCCAACTGGTGGTGATCTGGTTCTTGATTCGCTTGTAGAACACCGCCACGTTGGCGATGGAGTGCTCGGCGAAATACCACTCCAGTGACATGTCCGCCTGCGCTGCGCTGTAGGGCTTCAGATTCACGTTACCGCCGTAGACCTGGGTGAACTCGCCCCACGACACGCTCTCGGTGGTGTTGGTTGGCGCCAGCTGGTCGACCGGCGGGCGCGCCATGGTCTTGGCGGCACCCAGGCGCAGTTGCAGCGCGTCGGTGAAGTGCCAGGTGAAATTGGCCGAGGGCAGCACGAACGTGTATTTGGCGTCCTCGACAATCGGCGTGGGAGCGGCGTATTTAGCCGTGTAGTTGAACGCGCCATTTTCGGTGATGCTGAGGATTTTGGCATCCCATGCCTGGGCGCTGGTTCGCGTTTGGACCAGGCGCACGCCGGCATCACCTTCCCAGCGGTCGCCCGACAAGTCGGCCTGCAGGTAAAAGGCGTTGGTTTTTTCACTGACCCGATAACTTTGCAGCGGGTTCCATTCCGGCGCAGCCATAGAGTAGTCGTACGCCGTACCGTCCGGACGCAGATGGCCGTTGTAGGCTGCCAGCTTGGCCAGGTAATTGGGCACGTCGAAGCCCAGGAAGCTGTGCGGAAATTTGCTGTTTACCCCATTCATGAAATTTGGCGGGGTGATGGTCTGTGAAAGCACGCCGCCGCCCAGATCGCCGACGTTGATGGCATTGTCTCCGGAGTAGTAATCGGCGCCGCCGCTGAGGGTGTTGTTGATCAGGTCGCGCGATTTCTTCCGCTCGGTCCTGGCTACTCCGAAGCGCAGATGATCCACGCCCCAATGACCCACAAACAACTTGCCGCCGAGGGTGCCGCCGGTGATCTCGTCGTTGATGTTGTCGCCGCTCAGTTCCATGTAATGGGTGTTGAAGTCGGCTCCGGTGAACTGGCCGTTGGCCAGCCCGGTGGCATAGTTGCGACCGTCGTTGAGCGCGACATTGACGTTGGGTACCGCGTCGGGGGACAGCGAGATGTACGACGTGTTGGGCTGGTTCATGCGCAGTACCACGTACGTGTCTTGGCCTCCGGAATGACGTCGTGAGGTCGAGCGGTACAGATCACTGGTGAGTGTCAGATCGGGAGTGGCTTCCCACTGCCCGTTGATACCGTAAAGACTGGTATCAACGACGCGGTACTGAGTCTGGTTCAGAAGCTCCGGATTGAGCCGCTGCTCCGGATCCGGGTTGTCCATGGTGAAGCCGGTAACGATACCGTTCTGCACCGTGATATCGGACCAGCGACCCGGCGCGAACAACGGATAATAGGATTGCTGGTAGGACACCTGCGGCGAGTCCAGGCGCGTCTTGAGGCCGTCCACCACGATGCGCACCTTGTCGCTCGGATGCCACTCGAACTTGCCTGAATACGCCGTACGCTTCTTGTCTTCGAAGATGGAGCCGACGCGAAACTGGCCAGGAGCAATCAGACCGTAGTCTTCCGGATCCAGCACGCCATTGCCGTTGAGATCAATATTGCCGCCCCACGCGTTGCCGCCCCAGTTGGGATCCGACGGATCGGGATTGCGGGTCCAGCCACCGTCATTGCCGGCAACGTCGGTGCGGTCCTTGCGCTTGGCGTACACCACGCCCAACAACACGCCCATGGTGTCTTTGGCAAATGTATTGCTGTAGGTCGCGGACAACTTGCGTCCGTTGAGATTGGACATCTGGTTTCGATCGCCCTCGACGCGGACGATGCCGTGTTGTCCCTTCTTGTCGAACGGACTGGCCGAGCGCAGGTTGATCAAACCGCCGATAGCGCCCTCGGTCAACGATGCCTGGGCGCCCTTGATCACGTCGGCGCCGCTGATCACGTCAGAAGGCAATACGTCGAAAGCAAAGTCGCGGCCGGTGCCATCGGTAGCCAGGATGCGACCGTTGAAGGTAGTCAGCGTGTATTCCGGACCGAGGCCTCGCACACTGACCTTTTGGCCTTCACCACCCGCGGTACGGGAAATGGACACGCCGGTGATGTGGCTGAGCGAGTCGGCTACGTTATTGTCGGGAAACTTGCCCAGCTCGAGCGCGCTGATGGAATCCTGCACGACGGTGGCATCACGCTTCAGTTCGGTCGAACGCGCCAGAGCGCCGCGGACACCGGTCACCGTGATCGCTTGAAGTTCAGTCGCGTTATCTTGCGTCAGTGCCGACTCGTCCGCGGGCGCCACTTGCGTCGAAGCTGCCGTGGAGGCGTTAACCGTCGTGGTTTGAGCCAAAGCTATCGTGGGCGTCAGCAGAGCCAGCCCGACAGCACAGAACAGGGTATTTCTATATAGATGCGTGGCATTCACTGCTTCTCTCCCCAGACAAAGTGATGTATTGCTCTCTAAACAACGAAACCGACCCTACCTTATGTTTCGTTTTACATCAATAGCGAAACACAACGAAATATTGGATAATTGCGCAGCCTCGCAGGAACCGCCATGCATCCCACTCGCGATACCAGTCAACGCCGCCTTCAGATCAGCGAACTCGTGCGCCACCATGGCAGCGTCCAGGTCACTTCACTCGCCCGCCATTTCGGGGTGAGCGCACAGACCGTGCGCAAGGATTTGCGCTACCTGGCCGAACGCGGCGTCATGGCCCGTGCCTATGGCGGTGCGATCGACAGCAGTGCGATGAGCGGCGCAATGACAGAACCCAATTACGAGTCAAAGCGTACTTCCCACCTGGACGAAAAGCGCCGCATTGGCGTTCGTGCCGCGGCACTGATCAATCCCGGTGATACGGTGGCGCTGGATTCGGGCACCACCGCCATTCAGTTGGCGGAAGCAGTGCCGGACATAGAAATCACCGTGGTCACCAACGACTTCGGCGTGCTCACCGCGCTCGCCCCAAAAAAGAACATCACCATCGTGATGCTTGGGGGTGAGTTGCGTCGCCGCAACATGGCGTTTTACGGCGGGCTCACCGTCGAGGCATTGGGCGCGCTGCATGTGGACAAGCTGTTTCTTGGCGTGGACGGGTTTGATCTGGAGCGCGGCATCACCACGCATTACGAGCCCGAGGCCATGCTCAACCGCAAGATGGTCGAGGCTGCCCGACTGGTTGTCTCGATCGCTGACAGCTCCAAGTTCGGCAAGATCTGTTTGCATCGCATCATTCCGGTGACCGCGCTGGATGTGCTGATCACGGACACCGGTGCGCCGGAGGAAATCATCCACGCCAGCCAGCAACTCGGCTTCGAATTGCTGTTGGCGTAGTGATCAGTTCGTCGGCGGGGACACGGTGAACTCGCGCTTGGCATTGGCGTAGTAGATCTTGTCGATCACTGCACGCGGCAGCGCCAGCCCCGGCACGTTGGCATCAATCATGTCGACCCGCTGGCTTCTGCCGGTAGCGAGATAACGCCAGTCACTCAGCCACACGGCGTGCGCCTCGCGCCTGAACTGCGCATGCACGGCATCCGGGGAAAAGGTGAGATCCGTGCCATAAAGCAGCCGGTCTTGATAGCGGATGAAGAAGTCGCGCACCTTCTCCCGATCACGAACGGACTGGTACTGGACCTGACTCATACGCGCGGCCATATCGACGTTGGCGTTGGGGAAGCGATCGAGGAACGCGGCAATCCGGTCGACGTCGTACTCGAGACTGGCCAGGTGCGCTCCGACGAAACGCAACGTCGGATTAGCCGACACGAAGCGGTCGCGCGCCGCCATCAGGTCTTCGTAACCGGGATAGTCCGGATGCAGATACATGTAATACTCGGGATGATGGCGGAAGTACTCGCGATCGTTGTCAGTAGTCATCTTGTCCAGCGGGAGCCAGCAGTTGTGCGGCTCTCCCTGATGGTCGATCAAAGGCACGCCCAAGGCGCGAACCTGCTCCGCCACGGGCTCCAGACCCGGGTCGTCGAGCATGATGAATTTGCCGGCAGCGTTCTTTTCCTCCAGTCCCACGTTCTTCCATATCTTCACGCCGACTGCGCCCTTGGCAATGTCCTTGGCCAGGCTCGCATTGACCCGCTCGCTCCAGCCCGGCGTGCCAAATCCCTTCATCGAGAACGTGGTGGCCCAGTGGAAATGCGCGGGATCTTTTGCCGCCAGCGTCAAAGCGGCGGCGTGCTGCAAAGACAGGCTGGGGAAGTCGGGATAGTCGACATTGATCGACAGCAGCTCGAAACCGTCCACACGCGCCTGCTCGAGAAATGCCGGGTCCGGCGAATTCGCATGGACATGGGCGTCGTACTTGCGCACATGCGAGAAGTCCGCCACGGAATACGTTGCAGCAGCGGCGGTATGCGCTGTTTGCGGTGAATCTGGTCGCGCTGCGGCAGCGACAGAGAACGAAATCGCTGCGGCGACCACGACCACGAGATGGCGGATAGCGTTATTCATTCTGTCACCAAAGTAATAAAACGAAACATATACACACCATATCGAAACGAAACGCTTGCATCAATACCGACTAGTGAACCACACTCGGGGCAACGCCCCAGACTGGATCCCGCATGCCTCCCATTGGACGACGCACTGTATTGAAGCTTGTTGCCGGCAGCGTGGCCAGCGGCGTTGCGTGGGCCTATCTTCCAATGACGCTGGCTGCGCCGCGTCAGCCGGGTGAAGCCGGCAGCAAAGGCGGCGGCGCTGGCGATAGCGTCGTCGTCCAGGATGCCGTTCTCACGATTGCGTTTGATCGCCATCTGCACACCCGTTTGATGGCGAACGGCAAATCACTTACTCCCTACCAGCCCAGCGAAAGCCTGCTGTTGGCCGACACCCCGGTCGAGGACTTTGTCATCACCGGGCACAAGGATCAGCCAATCAAGGACCCGCGCCACGGCAGCGGGCATCATTCGATCATCACCGGGCGTTCCAGCAGCGACATCGAGAAGGAAGTAGCGCTGACCTTTTTCGACGGTCTGCCCGGCTTTGCCGTGCTGCAGACCCGCTACCGCAACCTCGGCAAGACCGCGCTGCCGGTCACCGGCTGGCGCAATGCCGCGCATGAGCTGGCCGATGCTCCGGGTGGCTTCTGGAGCTTTTCCGGCACCACCCATACGGACCGCCGCGACTGGGTAGAGCCGCTCGGCGCCCACTTCGACCAGCGCAACTCGTTGGCCATGGATTCGTCGGACTACGGCGGCGGCACCCCGGTGGCAAACATCTGGCGCCACGATGTCGGCTTGGCGGTCGGCCACGTGGAACCGGTGGTACGGCTGCTGGATTTGCCGGTGCGCAAGACGGCAACCGGCGCGCGGATCGCGGTCGAGTCACCGCAACCGTCGACACTGGCTCCAGGCCAGACGCTGGTCACCGAGCGCACTTTGCTGGCGGTACATACCGGCGATCATTTTGCACCGCTGAAGCAATACCAGCAGTACATGCAGGCCGAGGGCCTGGTGGCGCCCCGCGCACCGGATTCGGCGTTCGAGCCGGTCTGGTGCGCCTGGGGATACGAGCGCAACTTCACCGTCAAGCAGATCATGGACACCGTGCCCAAAGCCCGCGAACTGGGCTTTGGCTGGGTGGTTCTTGACGACGGCTGGCAGACCAACGAAGGCGACTGGCGTATCGACACGCACAAGTTTCCGCGCGGCGACGCCGACATGCGCGCATTCACCGCGAAGGTGCGCAGCGAAGGTATGCATCCTCGCCTGTGGCTGGCGCCCCTGGCCGCCGACCCTGGCAGCGACGTGCTGCACGACCACGTCGACATGCTGCTGCTGGACAAGGACGGCGCCTTTCAGAAGGTGACCTGGTGGAATGCGCTGACCCAGTGCCCGGCGTACCAGCCCACGATCGATTTCTACGTCGACCTGGTCAAGAAGGTGGTCGGTGACTGGGGCTTCGAGGGCATCAAGTTCGACGGCCAGCACCTCAATGCCGTGGCTCCCTGCTACAACCCGGCGCACAAGCACGCCCATCCCAGCGATTCAGTCGAGGGGCTGGCCACCTTCTGGAGCACGCTGCACAAGGCGATGCACGAAACCAATCCGCAAGCGGTGATGGAATTGTGTCCCTGCGGCACCGCGTTCGATTTCCACAACCTTCCCGCGACCGATCAGTACCCGGCTTCCGATCCGACCTCTTCATGGCAGGTCCGCAGCAAGGGCAAGTCGATGAAAGCGCTGATGGGACCACTCAGCAGCTACGCGGGCGACCACGTGGAGTTGTCCGACGGTGGCGATGATTTCGCGTCGACCGTGGGTATCGGTGGCGTGGTTTCGTCCAAGTTCACCTGGCCAAAAGATACCGACCACCCGACCGACGTGTTGCCTCCCGGCGGCTTTGTGCTCAACCCGGAGAAGGAGGCGCTGTGGCGCAAGTGGGTCGCCTTGTACAAGCAGCACATGCTGCCCAAGGGCGAATACCTCGGCGCGCTTTACGATATCGGATTCGACAAACCCGAGGCGCATGTCATCGCCAAAGACGGTGCGATGTACTACGCGTTCTACGCCGATGAGTTCAAGGGGCCGGTGCAATTGCGCGGCCTGGGCACGGGCCGCTATCGGGTGCGCGACCTGTTCAATGAGGTCGACCTCGGTGAGGTCGATGCGGGTAGCGCAACACTGCAGATAGCGTTCAAACGATTCGTGTTGCTGCAGGCCAGCCCGCGGACGGCGGGCGCATGAGCAAGTCGGTGAACGAGACGCCGGCTGCGTCCTCCCCGCCGCGACGCGCATGGCTGGTGTTCGCCCTTTCGACCGTTGCGCTGTGGGGCGTTTGGGGCGCGTTGTCACCGCTGTCGTCGCAGCATGGATTCCCCGACACGCTGGTGTATTGCGTGTGGTCGCTGACCATGATTCCGCCGGCGGTCTACATCCTGTGGCGCAACGGCTGGGCGCTGGAGTATTCGCCACGTGCGGTGATCTACGGACTGACCATCGGCCTGCTCGGCGCTGGCGGGCAGATGCTGCTTTTCCACACGTTGACCGTCGGGCCCGCCTATTTCGTGTTCCCGATCATCTCGCTGTCGCCGGTGATCACGATTGCGTTGTCCTTCCTGTTCCTGCGTGAACGTACCGGCTGGAAGGGCACGCTGGGCATCGTGCTGGCACTGCTGGCATTGCCCATGCTCGATCTTTCATTCGGGCGAGGCGCCGACGGCGGTCTTGGCTGGTTTCTGCAGTCGCTGCTGATCATGCTGGCCTGGGGCATGCAGGCGTTCTTCATGCGCCTGGCCAACGACACGGTGCGGGTGGAAAGCATCTTCTTCTACATGACCGTGACGGCCCTGTTGTTGAGTCCGGTGGCGTTGGCCATGACTGACTGGACCCAGCCGATCAACACCGGTCT
>JBDTXA010000135.1:0-10116 GCA_040006415.1 Rhodanobacter sp. | reverse complement strand
GATGGTGCCGGCACCAGGAGTCGAACCCGGGACCTACTGATTACAAATCAGTTGCTCTACCAACTGAGCTATGCCGGCGAAGGTGGGGGATTCTAGCAGGGTAAGCCGCTTTTGCGCTCAGAAACAGCCGGTACTGTGCGAGCCGACCTTGCTGTCGGTGAACCTGGCACGCGAGTCAAGCTCGATGCCGCCGGCGGCTACCAGATCCAGCCAGTATTCGGGTACGTCTTCGCTACGCGCCTCCAGGCGTGCGGGAAAGCCAGCGGTCACTATCTCGTCGCGGCGATTGCGCGCGTTGGCGGGGTCCTTGAACAACCCCAGCGAGATCGCGTTGGGCTGATCTCCTGTACTGACCACAAAGTAATCACTGATATGGCGTTCGCCGAGCCTCTGCGCCAGGGCAAGCGCCTGTGCACGGCTTCCGAGTGACGGCAGATAGACCCACCAGCCGGTGGGCTGAGTGGTCAGCTCTTGCCGCGAGCGCATGCGAATCACTTGCGGTTGGAGCGCATCGCGCGCGATGCGCAGATCCTGCGGGGTCGCAAAGGGCCCTAGCGTGAGGCAACTGTTTGCGCCGGTGCCAGGAACCTCGGATGCCTTGGCCGCGACCGGCGCTGCCGGGCGCGGCGCAGATGATTCGGGCAGTTCTGACAACAGCCGCAGTTCGGTAACGCCGGGGTCCGTGGGGGAGCCGCCACGCGCGTAAGGTTGGCCCAACACAAGCCACGCACCTACGGCAATATTGAGGGCCGTCAACAGCACAAAAAGCAAACGCAAAACCATCTTTCCCCCGACTGACGTGCAGTACACCTTGTTCCGGACAGACGTCTACGACGCGCCGTATTCATTCGCCCATACGGACAAGCCGTTGAGCACCCCGCCATGACCAACCTCTGCCGGACATGACAACAGCGGCATCAGCTGCTCAGCGTCGCCACCACCGAGTATCAAGGTAGGGGTTGTCTCAAAACGAGGCGCCGCCCGCACGACAAAGCGCTCGATCAGCGCGGCGGCGGCTTGCCAGCAACCGGAAGCGACGGCATCGGCGGTGTTGTCCGCCCAGTCCAGAATCTCACCTGGTCGTTCCGGGCGCACCTGGGCCGTGGCCTGCAGCAGGGATTGCTGCATCAGTTGCGGGCCCGGCGCAATCAATCCGCCGAGATGCCGGCCATCGGCGGCCAAGGCATCCAGCGTCAGTGCCGTTCCCACGCCGGCCAGCACGCATGGCGCGCGATGACCGGCAAACGCCGCGACCATGGCGAGAAAACGGTCCACGCCGAGCTTCTGCGGTTCGGCGTAGGCATTGCGCACACCGCAGGCGCTGGCGGGAGTGCGCAGCCAGACCGGCGTTCGCGCAAACAGGCGTTCGCTAACCGCCGTGACCAATACCTCGCGCCGGTCATCAACCACGGATGCGCCGATCACCACATCCGGCGTCGGCAGGCCGGCCCAAGCTGCCTCAAGCTGGACGCCGACGTCGTCCTGCCAGTCCAGGGCACCACGCGAAAGCCAGCCTTGCGGCTGCAACTGCAGCGCCCATTTGATGCGGGTATTACCCATGTCCAGCAGCAGTTTCATGCGCGGCGCACTGTGACATCGGCGCTGTCGATCCGACGCACGCTGCCGTCGGCCATGCCCACTTGCAGCGCGCCGCGCGCATCTACGCCAGCACCGATACCCTCAAGCTGGCCGAGTGCGCCGCTTAGCTGCAACGGCTGATCGCGAAGCAGGTCGTGCCGTTCAAAGTCGCCAGCAAAGCCCGGAAAACCCGCTTCCTCGAATTGCCGCAACCCCTCGACAAGGGACTTGATCAATGCCGCCGCCACGCGATTGCGATCCGGCAGCACGCCATCGGTCAGCGCAGCGATGTCGCACGCCGGCTGCCCGGCCTGTTCACGCAGCGCCGGCGTCAGTCGAAGATTCAGCCCGACTCCGATGATCGCCGCACACGGACCCTGATATTCACCACTCAACTCGACCAGGATGCCGCCGAGCTTGCCATGCTGTCCGTCACCATCGCGAGCGAGGATGTCGTTTGGCCATTTCAGACCGGCGCCGGCAACTCCAAGCTCGTCCAGCGCGCGCACCACCATCACGCCGACCGCCAGCGACAAGCCGCTCAAGGGGGCAAATCCGTGCTCGAACCGCTTGATGCAGGACAGATACAGATTCAGCCCCGGTGGCGACAGCCATTGGCGCCCGCGACGGCCCCGTCCGGCGGTCTGGGTTTCTGCCAGCACGATACTCATATCCATGGCCGCGGCACCGCGTCGCTGAAGTTCGCTGGACGTGGAGTCGAGCTCCCAATGAACCTCAAGTGTGCCCAACGAACCGGCCAACGAGGCAGGCAAAAGCGTTCGGATCTTCTCCCCATCCAGCATCTGCAACGGCCAGGGCAACTGATAGCCGGCCGGTCCGCGCGACTCCACAGGAACGCCGCGGGCGCGCAGAGCCTCGACCTGCTTCCAGATCGCGGCCCGAGTCACTCCGGCCTGTTCGGCCAGCCCGGCGCCGGAAAGCGGCTCGCCATCGGCAAGCCGCGCCAGCAGCTGCGTCAACTGCATCGGCAAGCCCCCGTAGCGGGTGAGATGGCTTGCCGGTGGCGTCGCGGAAAGGGGAGTGCGTACAAAACGGTCATCCTTGCATTTTAGCCCGGCTAACCCGCCATGCGGCGTTCCTGCGCCTGAAAGGGTGATCTGCACCCCATGCTGCGGCACTGGCAGCAAGAACGCGTTTCTGAGACGATCGGGGTCTTCGCTTGCGAGTCAGGGGCTTGATCGCCATGCGTGCCATTCATCGACTTATCGGTTGCACCCTGTGCATTGTCGGGATCGGCAGCGCAGCGGCGACTACTGCGGAGACCCAGGATCTGGGTGGCTCCCCGCAGGCGGTGGTCGACAGCAGCAGTGCTTCCAGCGTCAGTTCCAGCGGTGGCGATGCGATGGGTATGTCCCGCGACTGTCCGACGACCAGCACCAGTGGCAACTCAGGCGGTTCATCCGCCAGCGGCAATGATCATTCCAGTGGTGGCGCCGTGGCGCCGTCACCCAGTCATCGCCCCCATCTGGGCTGGCAATCGCTGCTGCCTGGATCCATTCAGTAAGCGCTCGGCCTATGCCGGGACATTGGTGGCAATCGCTCAAAGCCCGCTTCGGGCCGCCGCCGGTCGCTGATCCACTGTGGCGCCGCGCCCTGATCGCCTGTCCTCTGGCACGGCGGCTCGATACCGAACGACAGGAAAAACTGCGTTACCTGGCCACCCTGTTCCTCGCCCGCAAGCGCTTTCACGCCCTCGCCGGGGCTGTTCTCGACGACTACTGGCGGCTGCTGATTGCGATGCAGGGTTGCCTACCGGCCCTTCAACAAGGCGCTGCCAGCCTTCGAGGCTGGCGTGAGGTGCTGATCTATCCAGGCGAATTCAAGGTTCGCCGCAGCGACCGCACCGGCGTCGTCACCGACGAAGACGAGACGCGTACCGGCGAGGCCTGGGAGCATGCGCCGCTAGTGCTGTCGCTCGCAGACGTGCAGCTGGATCTGGAGCAGCCATGGGATGGATACAACGTGGTCGTGCATGAGATGGCACACAAGCTGGACATGCTCGACGGCCCGCCCGATGGTGTTCCGCCGCTGCTGGATATCCCCCGTCGTCGCTGGATCCAGCAGTTTCAGCACGCGTTCGAGCGTCTGCGCGACACCTCGCAGGACAGCTCCATCAATCGTTATGCCACCGAAAGCCCCAGCGAATATTTCGCCGTGGTCAGTGAAATGCACTACTCGCAACCCGCGCTGCTGCGCCAGAGCGAACCGGAAATTGCCGCCCTGCTGCGCATTTACTACGGCCATTCGCCCGCCGAAGGACGCGAGCCGCCCGGCTTCTGCCGTCGACGCTGAGGTCAGCTTGGCGGCAAGCTGACGCTGAAACGCGCACCTTCCAGTTCTGCTGAGCGGTCGACAACCAGCTCACCCAGATACGCATGCACGATGTCCTGCACGATCGACAGGCCGATCCCGTGGCCCTGCACGCGTTCATCGCCACGAACACCGCGCTGGAGGACCTTCTCGATCTTGTCCGCAGCAATGCCGGGACCATCGTCCTCGACGCTCAAGCGAAGCCCGGGGCGCTGCTGCCGGCCGCTGATCGGTTGCATGCTCACCACCAGCAAAACCCTGTGCCCCGCCCATTTGAAGGCATTCTCCAGCAGGTTGCCCAGCAATTCCAGCAAGTCGCCCTGCTCGCCGTAGAACACGGCGCCATCCTCGATGTCGAATTCGCACAGCACGTTTTTGGCGGCGTAGACTTTTTCCAGGCTCTGCACCAGATCCTCGGCATGACCCGCAATCGGCACGGCGCTGGCGAACGTCTGGCGTCCCGACGTCGCTGCGCGTGACAGCTGGTACGCCACCAGCTCGTTCATTCGTCGCACCTGATCCAGCACATTGCCGCGGCGGGTCGGCTCGTCACCCGCCGTGGATTCAAGTTGGGAACGAATCACCGCCAATGGGGTTTTCAGACTGTGTGCCAGATCAGCCAGCGTATGCCGGTAGCGCGTGCGCTGCTCGCGCTCGGTGGTGATGAAGGCATTGATGCGTTCGGTCAGCCCTGTCAGCTCCAGCGGATACTGGCCGTCCAACTGCTCGCTGTCGCCCCGTTCGACCCGGCTCATGTCGCTGGCGACCCTGCGCAACGGCGTCAAACTCCAGCGCAACAGCAACAGCTGAAGTACGATCAACATCACGCCGAGAATCGACAGCCAGATCACCAACGTTCTGCGGTAACCGGCACTTTCACCCTCGAATTGATCCTCGGTACGGGCCACCGTCATCGTCAGATGGGCGGATTTCCCCGGCGCAGTGTCCAGTGCCACGCCATAGCTGTAGTAATAAAGTCGCCCCATGCGGGAATCGATGGGGCCGACGAAGACGCTCTCGCCAGGCTTCAGCAACCTGAGAAAACTGAAATCCCGCCCGATTGCCGACGACGACTCCCAGTGGAAATCGTTGTCGCCGGACGCCACGGCATACAGACCCGAACCGGGCCGCGAGAAATTCGGGTCCGGCAGCGTGTCCACCGGCGGCAACAGCTTGCCGTAACGGTTGGTGTCGGTATTGGTGATGTAGGCCAGCGCAAAGTTCTGCAACCGTTGCTGCAGGCCGATCAGTGCGCGTTCCTTGTTGGCCTGAGACAGGGTCAGCCCGACCAGGCCGAGAAAACCCGCCAATACGAAACCGGTGGCGATCGCCGCTCGAGCCGCCAGCGACAGCGGACCACGCGACGGCATCGGCTTATTCGTCGTCGCCGTCGGTGCGCGGGATGGCAAAGCGGTATCCGCGTCCACGTACCGTTTCGATGGGTTTCAGGGCGCCTTCCGGATCCAGCTTGCGTCTTAACCGGCCGATGAAGACTTCGAGCACATTGGAATCGCGGTCGAAATCCTGCTGGTAGATGTGCTCGGTGAGATCAGCCTTGGATACCAACTCACCCGCGTGCAGCATCAGATATTCCAGCACCTTGTACTCATAGCTGGTCAGGTCCACCAGCTTGCCTTCCACCGTCACCGTCTGCGCGGTGGTGTCCAGCTTGATCATGCCGCAGGCCAGAATCGGCTTGGACCAACCGCTGGCGCGACGAACCAGCGCATTGATGCGCGCCAGCAACTCTTCGACATGGAACGGCTTGACCAGATAATCGTCGGCGCCGTACTTCAGCCCCTCGACCTTGTCCTGCCAGCTGCCACGGGCGGTGAGGATCAGGATCGGATAGCGCTGACCGGCTTCGCGCAGCGCCTTGACCAGATCCATGCCCGACATCTTCGGCAGCCCGAGGTCGATGATGGCCAGATCAAACGGCACTTCACGACCGAGATAGATGCCCTCCTCGCCGTCCTGTGCCGCATCGACCGCAAAACCGTCCCGCTTCAGCCGTGCCGCCAGCGTCTCGCGCAACGGTGCCTCGTCCTCCACCAAAAGGATGCGCATCAGTGTTTCTCCTTGCGGCCCGCATGCTTGCCGGGCGAATTCTTGATTGACTTCGTTGATGCCGGGTCCCTGCCAGACTCGGCAGAGACTGTCATTACCTTTACGTGTCCGTCAGGAGTCAGCACCTTGATGCGGTACTCCTGCCGTCGTCCCACCCTGCGCGATTCAGCGGAGAGCACCTTGCCCCCAGTCTCACGCTGCACGTCAAGTACCGCTTGATCCAGTGTCACCACAGGATTCGGTTGCGCCAGAACCGACGCCGCCGTACCTGACGTTACCAATATGAACAGAGCAAGGATGAAGTTTTTGTGCGTTGCCATGCGCGAAAACCGCCGTACTGCTTGCAAAACGTCCAGCTTAGACAAGCAAGGCTGAATAGGGGCCGGACAAATGGCCACCATTACGCCGCTGCCATGCACGGCTCCAGCGCCCGTTCCAGCAAATGCCAGTCTGCGCCTGGCAAATGAGCGCCCTCGCTGATGGTACGCCGAAAGGCCCGCGCGCCTGGCTCACTCTGGTACAGACCGAGCAGATGCCGACTGATGTGCTTGAGCGCCGTCCCTCGAGCCAGCTCGGCTTCAACATACGGACGCAGATGGCGCAGCACGTCCGCGCGCCGTGGCAACGGTTCGCCGTAGATCGCTGCCTCCACTTGTGCCAGCAGATACGGGTCGTGATATGCCGCCCGCCCCAGCATCACGCCATCGAGCTGCGCCAGATGCAGCTGTACTTGCTCGATCGTGGTGATGCCGCCGTTGATGACCACGACCAGCTGCGGAAACTCGCGCTTGAGCCGGTAGACACGTTCGTAGTCCAGCGGCGGGACGTCACGATTCTCTTTCGGAGACAGCCCTTGCAGCCACGCCTTTCTCGCATGCACCGCCAGCACACCCACGCCAGCTTCCAGCATGGTTTCGGTGAAATGCTGCAGCCCGGCGTATTCGTCCTGATCGTCCACCCCGATACGGCACTTCACGGTCACCGGCACGGACACCGCATCGCGAATTGCCTTGACGCAATCCCCGACCAAAGCCGGCTCGCGCATCAGGCAGGCACCGAACCTGCCCGCCTGCACCCGATCGGAAGGGCAGCCCACGTTGAGATTGATCTCGTCGTAGCCCGCCTCGGCACCGAAACGAGCCGCCTGCGCTAGCTCGTGCGGGTCACTGCCGCCAAGCTGCAAGGCCAGCGGATGCTCCTGCTGACTGTGCTCGAGCAGCCGCCACTGTTTGCCGCGCACCAGCGCCGCGCTGGTCACCATCTCGGTGTACAGGCGCGCGTGCGGTGACAGCAGCCGGTGAAAGTAGCGACAGTGGCGGTCTGTCCAGTCCATCATCGGGGCGACGGAAAGTCGCCACGAGGCGGCATCGACGGATGCTGAGGTAGTGGTTGCAAGGCTCATCAGGCCGCCATTGTCCGTGATCAGCCGTGCCCGCGCCATGCAGCGCGGCGAAATGGCCAGGGACATCCCACTGGCGTACATCTCGACCTGCTCGTTCTGTCGCTGGCTGGCGGCAGCTACCCCGGTTTGGACACCTTCGCCTTCTTGCTGGTTTTCGTGGTTTTCGTGGTTTTCGCCGCATCTACCCCGGTGGCCCTTGCCTTCGCCTCAGGTGTCGCTGGCTGAAGCGCGGGACGTGCGCCGCCGGGCTGGCCATTGGCGGCACCGGCCTGCAGCAGCGCACATAGCGAATCGAAGCGGCAGCAGCATTCCTGAAAGACGCTCTTGTCGTCGGTGGTGCCGAGTGCGGCGTAGTGATGGAGCCCTCGCGGCGGCAGTGCGGCGGGGCCGTTGGTCCCGTCCGCTGCCGTCGCCAGCGGCCAGTCGAGCTGGCCGTTGCCGGCGACGCGGGCGGGAATCAGCCAGTAGTCACCGGTGGCATACACGCCACCGGGTTCGAAGGTGATCTGGATGCCGTCTTCCAGCACCACCGGCGCGTCCTCGCCCAGCACCAGCGCACCCTGCACATTCACTGCATCCACCTGATCCCAGCGTCGCAGCAGCGCATGTTTGCCCGGGTCGTTGCTCGGTTGCCACGGTGTCACGCTCTTCGGCACCTGGACGGTCACGTTGCAGCTCGCGATATCGATGGCGATCACCTGCAGCAAGGGAAACGCGCGCTGGCCCAGCGTGTAGGCATCGTCGACCAGCTCGACCCAGTCGTTGACCGCCAACCCGAGCCGGGCGTCGCGACCGAGCCGGCCCAAGGTCACCACCTGTTGCGCGCTGCCGTCGTCGGCGGCGGCGCCGGACACGCTGCGGATAACCGGAAACACCACCGAACCGTTCTCGCGCGACCACTTGAGCGTGGCTGCGCCAGCTAGCCCACCCTCATGGATCTCGACCCGGTAAAGCTGGTTTTCGCAACCGCGGTAGCGCGCGTCCGCAGCGATTACGCAGGGATCGGCACCGGACTCCAGCGGCCCCAGTTCGGCCCGCATCCGCGGCAACGCATACGCCTCCCTTGCACCGAGCAGCTGGCGCAGCAGCGCGCACGGGAAGTCGGCGGCGGCGCCCTTGTCGATGCTGTTGCGCAAGTTGCCTACGTCGACCAGCTGCTGCTTGATGCTGGCGACGTCGGCGGCGCCGGTGCTGGCTTTTTGTCGAGACTTCAGCGCGGTGGTGACATCGTCCAGGCGCTGGTCCGCCCGTACGCGGTCGAGCGTGCGCACCTGCCATACCACCTGCGCACGCGACGCGGTGTCGATGCCATCGAGCGCGACATCGGCCAGCGCCGGTGCCTCGACGGCCGATACATGACGCTCCCACACGTCCAGCCACAGCACAAATCCCGTCGGCGGGTTCTCGAAGCCACTCTTGCCGTCGCTCACTCCGTAGTCCGGTGTCGGCGCCTGCGGCTGCGCGGTCAGGCTGCAGGCAGCCTCGTTCACGCACAGGATGCCGTCCACGTAGAAGTGACCCGGCGCGAGTTGCCAGTCGGTCAGCAGCAACGGCTTGCTGCTGCCGTCCGCATTCGTCGTCGTGCTGGTGATGGCAAAACCGCTGCCTGCCGCCCAGCACGGACCGACCAGATCGCGCACCAGCGTGCGCAGAAGGTGCAACTGGATATGTGCCTGCTCGTTCCAGTCCGCGTCCAGCAGCACGCGGCCCTGCTGCTGCAAGACCTGGCTGTAATGCCGGGGCGGATCGAAACTGACGCGTGCGAAGTCGCCTTTCATGTCGATCTCCTAGTTCGAAAACAAGATGCCGGCGTCCGTGCCCGCCGGAGCGTATTCCTTCAACCGCGCGGCAAGATTTGCCTCGCGCTGGGGTTCGTACAGGTCGTGGTAAACGCCCATCGCCGAATGATCGGAGGCGCCACTGCGGATCTCTTCGCAGCAATCGTCGTCCAGACGCAGATAGTGCGGCGAGGTGTAACGCTGACTGCTGAACTGCGGCACCACCCGCAGTCGTTCGCGCGCACACCCGGAGACATCGCCGGCAGCGACCACGGCGAGCGCCAGATCCGGCTGGCAATGAAAACGTCGCGGCGTGCGCGATCCATCGGACACGTAACAGAAGCGCACGCACCCTTGTTGCCGACGCAGCACGCGCAGCGGACTGGCGAAGATCGAGTCCTCGGCCAGCGCGATGCCGTGTGCCTGCACTTCGCCGATCACCGTGCAGCGACTGAAGCTGGCCTCGACATAGGCCACCGCCTCGTCCGGCGCACCCAGCGCCACCCGCTCGGAACCGGTGGCGTCGACGATGCTGTCGCACAGCTCCAGCAACGGTGGTTCCCCGCGCGGCGTCGGGCTGATCACCGCGATCGCGCCCAGAATGCTGTGACTGATCCGCAGCGCGGCGCGGGTGCTGTCGAGCGTGACGCTCGGTTCGCCCGGACGCTTGGGATCACAATCGCAATGCAGCGCCCAACCCGGCACCAAGGTGCAGTGGCGGATCACCAGCTCGCACAGATCATCCGTGGGTGCGGCGTCTTCCGTCGGTCCCTGCACCTCGATACCTCGGCCCACGATCATCAGTCCATCAAGCAGCACGCGGCTGCCCGCACCGCCGCTGATGCTGAGTGCATCGGGCTGGCTGGCGCGCACGTCGAGAAGGCGCAGCACCGGCCGCGTGCGCTCGGCCGCAAGCAGCTGGATCGCCTCGCCCGCCTCGAGGTGCAGGTCGAGGCTGCC
>JBDTXA010000134.1:0-10161 GCA_040006415.1 Rhodanobacter sp. | reverse complement strand
GAAAAACAGCATGCTTGCAGGTTCATCCTGCCGGAAGTCTGCCATGCCGTTTCGCTTGCCACTGCTTGCCCTCGCTATCGCCTTGGGCCTCACGGTCACCAGCGCCGGCGCTCACGCCGCGACGCAGCCGGCGCTGACCACGCAGACGCTTAATTCCGGTGGCGTGATGCCGGCTGAACAGGCGCGGGTGCATTTCGATCACGCCGAGCTGCATTGGTCGATCGACCCGGCGAATCACAGCATCGACGGCAACGCCACGCTGACCTTTACCGCCAAGGCAACCACCGACGTCTTGTTGCTGGACCTGGACCGCAACCTGCCGATCAGCCATATCGCGGTCGACGGCAAGCCGCTGGGCAACGATGCCTGGAGCAATCCGGACGGCCGTCTGCGCATCCACCTGTCCAGGCCGCTGGCCAGCGGCGACAGCGTGCAGGTCAACGTGCGCTACAGCGGTAAGCCGCACGTGGCGAAACATGCACCGTGGGATGGCGGCTTTGTATGGAGCCACACCGACGATGGCCAGCCATGGATCGCCAGCGCAGTTGAAGGCGAAGGCTGCGACCTGTTCTGGCCGTGCATCGACCAGCCACAAGGCGAACCCGATGTCGTCGATACGTTTGTGACCATTCCCAAGGCGCTGGCAGCGCCCGGCAACGGTGTGCTGATCGGCATCACCGGTGATGGCACCACGCGTACCTGGCACTGGCGCATCAAGCACCCCGACACCTATGCCATCACCATCAACGTCGGGCCGTTCGATGAGCTGAAAGCCAACTACGCCAGCCGTTACGGCAATACCATCCCGATGCAATTCTGGTATCTGCGCGGACAGGAAAAACAGGCGAAGAAACTGTTCGCCAGCTTTCCCCGGATGCTGGACTTCTTCGAGCAGGAGATCGGTCCGTATCCGTTCGGCGATGAGAAAATGGGCGTGGTCGAAACGCCACACCTTGGCATGGAACATCAAACCATCAACGCCTACGGCAACGGCTTCCGCCAGAACGGCTACGGCTTTGACCAGTTGCTGCAGCACGAATTTGCCCACGAGTGGTTCGGCAACCAGGTCACGAACTCCGACTGGGATGACATGTGGCTGCACGAAGCGTTCGGCACCTACATGCAGCCGCTATACAGCCAGTATCTCGCCGGCGACAGGGACTACTTCGCCTGGCTGCACGATCTGCGCCTGATGGTGCGCAACCAGCATCCGATCGTTTCTGGCAGCAGCAAGACCGAGGAGCAGGTCTACGACGAAAAGGCCGGACCCGGGCAGGACATCTACAACAAGGGTGCGCTGATGCTGCACTCGCTGCGCCAGCTGATCGGCGACAAGGACTTCTTCGACAGCCTTCGCTTGCTGGTGTATGGCCGTCCGGATCCGAAACCGGGCAACTTCCGCCCGCGCTACGCCACCACCAACGATTACATCGCCGTCGTCAATAAAGTGACCGGCCGTGACATTGGCTGGTTCTTCGATGTCTACCTGCGTGACGCTGCACTGCCGCGGCTGGAGCAGCAGCGTGACGGCGACACGCTGAAGCTTCACTGGGTGACGGAGCGCGGCAAGCCGTTCCCGATGCCGATCGAGGTGCAGGTGGGCGACACCGTGCACCGGCTGCCGATGAGCGACGGCAGCGGTCAATTGCAGGTGCCGGCAGGCAGCCTGCTGATCATCGACCCCCGCTCGAAGGTGCTGCGCGACGCGTCGTACGTCACGGAATACCAGCAGTGGAAAAAGCAGCAGCGGGCAGCGCAATCCAAGCGGAAATAGTCACCGTGGGGTTGAAGGGTCGTCGCTGCATCGAACTCATCGTCGGCGACCGCCGGAACGACTTTGTACGGCAGGTTTTTCGAGGTTGCCTATACTCACCGGGCACGTTCAGTAGCGAAGCCCTCCGATGAACAAGCCTCCAGTTGCCAATTCTGCGAGCTGCCGTAAACAGGCGCTTGTCGCATGGCAGCGCGGCGATCTGGCGACGGCCGAGCGGGCTTTCCAGCGGTTACTGGACGATCTGCCCGATGACGTCGAGGCGCTGCAGTTCATCGCCGCGCGTCAGTTGCATCAGGGCCATACGCAACGCGCAACCGACATGCCGCTCGCGGCACACCATTCGCAACCTGAAGATGCGTCCCTGCGGCATCGGCTTGGCGAAGCGCAGATGCTGGCCGGCGATTCGGCGGCGGCGGTCGACAGCCTGCGCAAAGGTTTGCACCTCGCCCCTGGCATGTTTGTGGCGCGCCTGCGACTGGGCGTTGCGCTCGAAGACTTGGGACAACTCCGAGGCGATGCTGGCCTACTTCGGCGCCATGGATGCAGCGCAGGCGCAAGGACGTTGGCTCAGCGACACCACTACTGCGCCTGGCCTGCGCGATGCGGTCAAGCACGCCACGCGATTCGTGGCCGCCGGCAGGCGCGAACTGTTCGACGCCATCATCCAGCCGCTGCGAGAACGCTACGGCCGATCGGAACTGTTTCGCGTCGACCCCGCTGAGCGGGCCGGCTTGAGGGATGGCTTGGCCGATGATGAGATCAGTCGCCATGCTTGCGCATCAGCGCACATGACAGTTGTGCGCAGGACCATTTCTGGGAGTAATCTTCGGGCCGTGGCACCACGCAGGCGATGATCGCCTTGTTGTGCAACGTGTACCCGGGGGGGGACTCGACACGCTCGAAGGCTGGGAACGGATATCAACATCTACTGGGGAGCACAGATGAAATACGGCATGAATCACTTGTCACTGGCGGTGCGCTTGGCATTGACCGCGGGCATCCTTACGGCCGCGGGCGTGGCCCAAGCCCAAACCGACACCTCGACGCCGCAGACTGACACCTCGTCATCGTCTGACCAGAACACGCCACCGTCCAAGAGCAAGGCCAAGACCCTGGAATCGGTCGTGGTGACCGGTTCGCTGATCCGGCGTGTGGACGTCGAGACGGCCAGCCCGGTGGTGACGCTGGATCGCGCCACGATTGCCAACGCGGGCAGTCCGACCCTGGGCAACGTGCTGCAACAACTTCCCGCCATTTCCGGCAACGCGACCAACACCCAGAACAACACCAACGGCGGCGGCATCGCCAGCCCGTCGCTGGAAGGGGGAGACGGCGCCGCGCGTGTCTCGTTGCGCGGCCTGGGCGTCAACCGCACCCTGGTATTGATCGATGGCCAGCGTATGGCCAACGCCGATCTCAACATGATCCCGCAGAGCATGATCGAGCGGGTCGACGTGCTGGCTGAGGGCGCCTCCACGGTGTACGGCTCGGACGCGATCGGCGGCGTGGTGAACTTCATCCTGCGCAAGGACTACAAGGGCGTCGAAGCCAGTATCAACGGTGGCATCTCCAGCCATGGCGACGGCCAGCGGCACGGTCTCAGCATTGTCGGCGGCATGAGCGGCGACAACTACAACATCGTCGGCGGTCTCGACTACAACAAGTACGATGCCGCGCTGGCCAGCCAGCGCAAGTTCTCGGCCAATCCCCTGTACCTGTCCAGCGGCGCGCTCACCGCCTCCGGTTCCAGCACCATCCCGACCGGCAAGATCCAGGTGCCTGCGTCGATCGCCAACCAATACGGCTGCACGATCAAGAATGGAAAGGCCCTTATCACCAAGGCACAAGGCAACGGATCGAGCCAGGGCGATTACCGCTGCGATAACTACCCGGTGGATTCTTACAACTACAACTCGTACAACTACATCCAGACCGCGCAGCAGCGCACCGACGCCTTCCTGCTTGGCCGCTACAACCTGACCAGCAACCTGACCTTCTTCGCCGATGCGTTTTTCAACCACACCCAGTCGAGCGGTCAGGATGCGCCCGCGCCCACCGGGTCCAACGGCGATGGCTGGTACGTGGCGGCCAGCAACCCGATCAATCCATTTGGCGTCACCTTTGGGACCGATCCGGCCAACCCGACCGATCCGAACGGAGGCTATGGCTTCAACCTCCGCCTGACCGGGGCCGGTAACCGCCTGCACACCTTTGACACACAGAACCAGCAGATCAACACGGGCCTGCGCGGCGCGTTCGGCCAAAGCAGCTGGAACTGGGATGCCACGCTCAACTATGGCCATGCCAAACGCGTACAGCGTAACTACAACGAGCTCAACATTGCCCAATTCCAGACGGCGATCAACAGCGGCGTGAATATTTTCGACCAGGCCAACCAGCCCGCCCTCAAGGGCCTGGTAGATAACCCGGTGTACGTGTTCACGAATGCGACCAAGCAGGTGCAGTTCGACACCAATGGCGAGCTGTGGGACCTGCCGGCCGGCAGCATGCAGCTGGCGGTCGGCGCCCTGTACCGAAAGCAAACGATGAACTACACCGTCACCCCCGATGCCATCCTCAATTTGGCCACCGGCACCTGCGCGATCTTGCAGGAAGGCTGCGGTTCACCGGGCCGCGGCAGCGACAACGTCAAGGAAGTCTATGCCGAGTCGCTGATTCCGCTGCTGTCGCAGCAGCCATGGGCGGATTCGCTGAACCTGGATGTGGGCCTGCGCTACTCGGACTACAACACCACCGGCTCGACCACCAACGGCAAGATCGCAATCGAGTGGAAACCGATTGCCGACTTGCTGGTGCGCGGCACGGTGTCCCAGGTCTTTCGGGCCCCCAATCTGGACGAACTCTATGACGGCATCACCCTGGTCCAGCCGAACTTGAACGATCCCTGCGTAGGCCTCACGGGGGCCCAGTTAGCGCAGCACGCCGCCGCTTGCCAATCCGTCCCGGTCGGCTGGGTAAACACCAACGCCCAGGTCAACACGTATTACTCGGGCGCCAGTACCGTTGGCCAGACACTCAAGCCGGAGCAGGGCAAGTCGATCGATTTAGGTATGGTCTATAACCCAAGCTGGATGCCGGGCGTGTCCACCAGCGTCGATTTCTGGCACATCTACCTCAGCGACTTATTGACGCCGATTTCCGCCTCAACCGTGGTCAATGGCTGCTTTGCCAACGACAGCAGCCCGTATTGCGCGTTGATCAGCCGCTATGGCACCGATACCCAGCAGGCGGGCGACGTCAATGTGATAAAAACACCCGTGGTGAATTTGGGCACTCTCAGCACCAGCGGCATCGACTTCACGCTGAATTACAAGCTTCCGCATTTCGACCTGGGCAACGTGAATCCAGGTGACTTCAAGGCAGGCTTAGCCAGCACGTATCTCTCCACGTACAACAACAACGCCGCGCCAGGCCAGCAGGGTGCGCAGACGGTTAACTTCGCCGGCACCTACAGCCAGCAGTTCGGAAACCTGGCGCGCTGGCGTGGCACGCTGACGTTCAACTGGGCGCTGGGCAACTGGGACGCCCAGTGGCAGACGCGCTACATCAACCACCTGACCAACTTGAATACCGATGCGGCCATCCAGGGCGTCAACCTGCCGATGGCCTCGGTGCTGTACCACTCGCTCCAGATCGGCTACACGGTGCCATCGATCCACACCAGCTTCGACGTCGGCGTGGACAACCTCAGCGACAAGATACCGCCGCTGGTGTATCAGAATGGCACGAACTACAACGTGGATGCTTCTACCTACGACACGATCGGCCGCTACTACTGGGCTCGCGCCACGGTGAAATTCTGATCGGCTGAGCAGGCTGGAAAGCTCCATCGCAAGCCGAAGGGGCCGCGAGATATTTTCGCGGCCCCTCTTGCATAATGAAGACCAGCAAGCACCCGATCGGAAAGGTATGCCCGCACCCACCCATAGCCTCGTCGAGGCGATGAGCAGCGCCTTCGACGCTGGCGACATGGAGCGAGTCATCGCTCTGGGCGAAGGTGCGGCTGCATCGGACGAACCGGCCCTGCTGTGGCTAGGCCTTGCCCAGTACGCGTGCGCACGCTACCCACAGGCAGCAAGCGCGTTCACGTCGCTGACGCGCATGCGGCCGCAGGTGTCCGCGTACTGGAACAACCTCGGGCTCGCCTGCCGCCAGGACGGCGACATGGCGGGTGCCGAGCAGGCGTTTCTGAAGTCACTCACGCTGGCGCCGGACGATGCCGAGCTGCACTACAACCTCGGCCTGCTGCATCTGCAGCAACGGCATTGGGTATTGGCCAAGCAGGCCTTGATGGACGCGGTGGATCTGTCGCCACAGTTTATCGAAGCCCGCCTGCAAGCCGCACACGCCTGCTACGTCGGTGGCGACAACGAAGGTCAGCAAGCCATGCTGGCCGGTGCCGCTGGCTGGCCGGCCCAGTCGGGTGAACAGGCCTTGATCCTTGCCGCGATGCTTTCTGCGCAAGGCGAACTCGACATCGCGCTGGGTACACTCGCCAGGGCACAGCTACCCGATGGCTCGGCAGCCGGAATCATGCGGCTGCGCATCGCCGCACAGCGGTCGGCGCTATACGAACGCAGCAACCAGCTCGATCGCGCACGCGCGGAGCTGCGGCAGTTGCCACTGGCTGTGCTCGACCTGCTGCCCGCAGATGCCCAGGACGCACGCGCCGAAGGCTGGAGCGCACATGCGGCACTAGCCATGCGTGCCGCCGACCATGCCGCCGCCGCCGCGCTATATCGTCGGATGCTCACGCTGGCCCTCGATGACCAGCACTGCGCCAGCGCGGCGTTTGGCCTGGCCACCGCCAGCAGCCGGATGGGTCAACATGACGCGGTATGGCCGGCGTTGCAGACCGCGCATGCCGCACAGCTGAATATTGCTCAAGGCATCGTACCGGAGCTGATGCAGCCGGACAGTGTGCCGTTGCAGATGGCTAATCGTCTGGTTGGCCACACCGCCTACCAGGACTGGAATCCACTGCCCTCCGCGCCGGTCGAGCGCCAGCCGGTTTTCGTGGTCGGCTTTCCGCGCTCCGGCACCACCCTGCTGGAGCAGATGCTTGATGCGCATCCGGATTTTCGCTCGATGGACGAACGTGCCTTCATCCATGACCTGACCGAGGCCATGGAAATGACCGGTCAGCACTATCCCGGCGACCTGGCCAACCTCTCGGCGAGCGAAGCCGATCAGCTGCGTGCCGTCTACTTCCGCCGCGTCGCCCAGGTAGTACCCGATCTTGGAACGCGCCGGCTGGTCGACAAGAATCCGCTCAACATGTTGTGCTTGCCGATGATCATGCGATTGTTTCCGCAGGCACGCATCATCCTGTGCCTGCGCCATCCCTGTGATGTGCTGCTGAGCTGTTACATGCAATCGTTCCGCTCGCCCGCCTTCATGGTGCTGTGCTCGTCGCTGCAGCGTCTGGCGAACGGCTACGTGCACGCCTTCGAACACTGGCAAAAGCATGTCGAGGTGTTCGCCCCGCAGGTACTCGAATGGCGGTACGAAGCGGTGGTCGAAAACGTCGACGCGAACCTGTCCAGGCTCGGCAGCTTCCTCGACCTTGCCGACCCTTCGCCCATGGCCGGGTTTGCGGCGCATGCCAGCGGCAAGCGCTTCATAAGCACGCCCAGCTACGCCCAGGTGACCCTGGGCATCAGCCGCAAGGCGGTCAATCGCTGGCATGCTTATCGTGACCTGTTCGAACCCGTGCTACCGGTATTGCGCCCGGTGATGCAGCGATACGGCTATACCGACTGATGCGGGCCCGACCCGAAGCAATGACGCGAGCACGGCCGAAGCAGGTCAGACCAGCCTGCTGGCTCGCGTATGATCATCAGGCGCGGTCTCGCGGCGGGCCACGGCGGAACCAGCCTTTTCATGCAAAACGACCCAGCGACGATGAGCAGCTCCACTGACCTGACCACTGAAGCCTTCCGGACGATCGCGCGGCAGCAGATTCGACAGGGTGCGATGGGCGCCGCCGAGAATGCTTTCCTCGACCTGCTCGAGCGGAAGCCACAGGATGTCGAGGCGCTGCGGTTCGTCGCCAACCGCCAGTCCGAACGTGGGGAGCATGAGGCGGCAATCCGACGCTTGCAGATGGCGATCGATGTGACCGGGGACGACCCGACCGCCTGGGTCCAGCTGGGCAACGCACAGATGGCGTCGGCGGACTTCACCAGCGCCGTCACCAGCCTCCGCAGCGGGCTTTCGTTGGCACCGCGCATCTTCGTGGCGCGCCTGCAGCTAGGCATCGCGCTGGAGCAACTGGGCCAGCCGCACGAGGCACTGAAGGCCTACTTCATGGCCATCGAGAGTGCGCGCGCGATGGGACGCTGGCAGGACGATACGACGACGGCGACGGCCCTGCACGAGGCCGTGAAACATGCCATGAAATACGTCAACCAGGGGCGACGCAAACTGTTTCGCGGCGTGCTGGAGCCGCTGCGCGAGCGCTACGGCATCGCCGAACTGGTACGCGTGGAACGCAGCCTGTCGATCTACTTTTCCGATCAGCTGGCGAACATCCCCGATCCACGGCAGAGGCCGAAATTCCTCTACTTTCCGGACATCGCCAGTCAACCGTACTACCCGCGCAAGCATTTCCCCTGGCTGGAGGCGCTGGAAGCGGCGACCGATGTTGTGCGTGACGAGTTGCGTGCGGTGCTGGCACAGGAGCGCTCGCTCGAGTCCTTCCTTGGCGAGTCATCGAGCCAGGCGAGCCAGGGCATGCTGCGCTCATCCAGCAGTCTGGACCCCGCCTGGGACGCGTATTTTTTCTATCGCCACGGCGAGCGCTACGACGACCACTGCGCGCGTTGCCCGCAGACCACCGCGATACTTGATACCTTGCCGCTGGTGCGCATCCGCAACCATGCACCGGAAACGCTGTTCTCGGTGCTCAGCCCAGGGACGCACATCCTGCCGCATACAGGCGTGACCAATACGCGGCTGGTCACCCACCTGCCGCTGATCGTGCCGCCCGATTGCGCGATCCGCGTCGGCGGCGAGGAACACATATGGCAAGAGGGTCGCTGCGTCACGTTCGACGACACCTACGAGCATGAGGCCTGGAACCGCAGCGGACAGACGCGCGTGGTGCTGATCCTGGACAGCTGGCACCCCGACCTCAGCGAGGTGGAGCGTGCGGCGGTGACCGACCTGGTCGAGACGATCGGCGACTTCAACCAGTCGTGCGAGATACCTGATCCGCCGGGCTGAAGCGCATTCCCCTGCTGGGGCCCTGCTAGCCGGATACCGTGGGATTGCTCATGAAAAAGGGGCAGCGCTTCCACGCTGCCCCTTTTTTTTCCCTGCGCGCTACTAGTGCGTGACAACGGGAGCCGAGGATGTCGCCGGCTTCTCCGGTGCGGTGATTGCAGCGACATAGCTGTCACTGAATTTTCCGCCGTAGGGCAGCACCTCGCTAGACAGCTTGGGATCAGTCTTGATCATGCCGACCGCATCGAACAGGATGTGGGCGGTTTCGTCGAGCTGCACGTCCTTGGCTTTCTTGGCGTCCTTTTCCTGCTTGAGCTCGCTCTTGAGGCTTCGCTCGTTGGCGTTGAGACCGTCGTCCATCGTGCTTTCGTCATCGGCCAGCGCGGTGTCGGTACCGTCGATCGCCTTGTGCCGGGTACGGAAATCCGCCTGGATCTTTTCCTGCTGCTTGCGCTCGGCTTCCCGGGCGGCGAAGTTCAGCGAGATCGACGTCTTGGCGCGCATGGTGCGGTATTGCGCCAGTTCGTCCAGCATCAACTTCCACGACGGTGAGGTCGCCACGCGTGCGTCGTGCCTCTGCTTCAGCTGCGGCAGGTAAGCGTTGAGGTTGGCTACCGGCTGATAGGTCGCCGCGGGAATCTGCGTCCACTTCAACGCGTTGTCGTAGGTCGATTCGCCAAAGTCCTTGTCGTCGCCGTTCTTGGGATATTCGATGTCTGGCGTCACGCCCTTCAACTGAGTGGAGCCGCCGTTGATGCGGAAGAATTCCTGGATCGTCATCTTGAGCTCACCTAGCTCGGGCTTCTCGCTGTCGCCCTGAGCGTAGTGATCCAGGTCGACCAGGTTCTGCACGGTGCCCTTGCCGAAGGTCGGCTCACCAATGATCAGGCCGCGGTGATAATCCTGGATCGCGGCGGAGAAGATCTCCGAGGCCGATGCCGTGCCGCGATTGACCAGCACAGCCAGCGGACCGCTCCACGCCATGCCGGGTTGATCGTCACCCTGCTCCTGTACTTCGCCCTTGGAATCGCGCACCTGCACCACCGGTCCCTGGTCGATGAACAGGCCCGAGAGCGAATTGGCTTCGGCCAGCGAACCGCCGCCGTTGTTGCGCAGATCCACCACCACGCCCTGCACGC
>JBDTXA010000133.1:0-10191 GCA_040006415.1 Rhodanobacter sp. | reverse complement strand
AGCTGATACAGGGTCTCGGCGTGGCGCTGTTCTTCATGCCGATCCTGACCATCCTTCTGTCGGATCTGAAGCAGAACGAGATTGCCTCCGGTTCCGGACTGGCCACCTTCCTGCGCACGCTCGGCGGCAGTTTCTCCGCCTCGCTGACCACCTTGCTGTGGGAGCGCCGCGCCGTCAGCCATCACGAGCAGCTGGCTGAACACATCACCCCGTACAGCGCCACCGCGCAGAATGCGATGAATCAATTCGGTCATGGCGATCCGCAGGCGGGCGCCAGCGTGATCAACAACATGATCACGGCGCAGGGCTATCAGATCTCGTTCAACGAGGTGTTCCACGTGCTTGGCTGGGTGTTCGTCGCACTGGTATTTGTCATCTGGCTGGCCAAGCCGCCCTTTGTCGCCAAGGCCGGCGCCGCTTCCGGCGGACACTGACCGCCAGCGCCTGAGGTTGGGGCCCGAGGTCGACGAACGCTCGTCGGCTTTCGCTTCCCGTTGCAGTCAAAGATCGAAACCGACACCGATCAGTGCCATGGTTTCGCCCCGATTGGGGTCATGCAGGCCGGCGTTGGAAATATGCCGTAGCTGAAAACTCAGATGCTCGCCTTGCCAGCCGACGGTGCTGACGAATTCATAGCCGCTGCTCAACGCCTGGGTGCGACCGCTGGTCACCGCGGGCTGAACGCTGAAGAAAAGATGGTGATACCAATTGTTGCCGTCGCCGTATTGAAAGCGGGCACCGGCGGCGAGCAGCCAGACATCGTCTCTGGTGGTGTAGCGCGCGTCATTATAACGAGTGATGTTGCGTCCCTTTACCCAGCCCAGCGACACATCCGGTGACCAGCGCCACCGGCTGTCGCCGATGCGATGCCCACGGAAGACCGCCTCGACGAAGGCGGCATTGGTCGGAGAACTGTCCATATAGCTGCGACCACCTTGAACTTCGATGTGGGCAGCAGCGGCGGGCATGGAAACGATGGCTAGCAGTACGGCGAGTGGGATGTACCGATGTCGGGCCATGTGACGATCCAATGGCGGTCAGACAAAATTGTGAACGCGATAGTTCATTATTCTTTGTCACGTAAAGGTGAAGCGGCGGACACGTTCATGACTCGCATCACACTGATCGCGCACCAAAAAAAAACCCCGGCGCGAACCGGGGCTTTTTTTGCAGCACGAAGACCGAATCAAGGCATAACTGACCTTTTCAGGGTCGGGCTGTCCAGATCGATTGCACTGGCCTCCAGCAACTCGGCGTGCGGATGCGCCTTGCGGACGGCTTCGGCAAACTGGCCGGCATCGCCGACCACCACCACGTTGCTGTCGTCGGCATTCAGATGCTTATCGGCGTACTTCTCGATCTGCCTGGGCGTCACCGCCTGCACGTGGGCGATGTATTTGCCGATCTCATCCAGCTTCACACCATAGATCGCCAGGTCGCCGACCTGCGCGGCCAGACCGGCCGTGGTTTCCAGACCGCGCCCGTAGCCGCCGATCAGGGTCGCCTTGCGCGCCGCCAGTTCCGCATCGGATACGCGTGTATCACCGAGGCGCTTGAACTCACCCAACAGCAGATCCACCACCTGCGGCGCCGACGCGTTCTTGGTCTGCGCTGCCGCCAGCCACATGCCGGCATCGCGCAGCGGCGAAAGCTGGCTGCTGGCACCGTAGGAAAGGCCGCGCTTGATGCGGATTTCTTCGTTCAGACGTGCCGAGTAGGAGCCGCCAAGCACCGCGTTGGCCACGGTGCCGACGTAGTAACCGTCATCGTCGCGCGGCGGTGCGGCGTGCGCGATCACGACGCCCGCCTGACCGGCACCTTTTTGATCGATCAGCAGAATTTCCGGCAGTCGACTGGCTGCCGTGCCAACCGGTCGCCTGGGCATCGGCGTGGACGGTTGTTGCCAGTCGCCGAAGCTGGTCTGGGCCAACTGTCGCGCCTTTGCCGGACTGATGTCACCAGCAAGCACGAGAATCGCGTTGTCCGGCCGATACAATGAGCGATGCAACTGCTGCACATCTGCCCGGTCGATGCGCGCCAGCGACACCGGTGTGCCGGTACGCGAGTGACCGTAGGCGCCTATGCCAAACACACCACGTGTCGCCGCCAGCGACGCCAGCGCCGTAGGACGGCTCAGCGACAGATGCAGATCGTCGATCGCCTGCGCTTTCGCGCGCTTCAGCTCGGCATCGCGGAATTCAGGACGACGCACCACATCTGCCAGCAGCTTCAGCGCCTTGGGCAGTTGCGGCGTGGTCACGGTGATGCCGACGTCGCTTTCGTCCCAGCCGGCGTCCGCATGGAGTGATCCACCAAGCGCCTCGGCCGCTGCCGCGATCTGTGGCGCGGTCTTGCCCGCCGCACCCTTGGTCAGCAGGTTGGCGGTGAGATCGGACAAACCGGCCTTGCCCTGCGGATCCATCTCGCCCCCACTGCGCAGCATCAGCTGTGCCGTCACCAGCGGCAGGTCCGCGCGTCGCACACTGATCACCTGCAGCCCGTTGGCCAGCATCTGAACCGTAGGTGTTGGCACGCGCAGCTGTGGCGCCGGTCCCGGCACCGGTGGCGTCGCGGGGAAATCCGGGCCGGCGGCCGTGGTTGCCCACACGCCTCCGGCAGAGATCATGACGGCGGTAAAGAAGGCCAAACGTTTTGCGCTGGAAAGGTGGCTCATTTCGCGGCTCCCTTGCCGGCGACCGGCTTGGCCTTGGCGGCCTGCGGCAGGTAATCGATGGTGACGCTGCGTGCGCCCGTCACATACTTCTGCATCACCCGATGCACGTCTTTCTCGGTGACTTTCTGCAAAGCGGCCAGATCGGTGTTGACCTGCGCGGGATCGCCGCCGATCAGGCTCGCCTGGCCCAGCGCGAAGGCAATGCCCTGCGCGGTCTGGCGCTGCTTCAACTCGCTGGTCAGCAACTGAGTCTTCACCTTCTGCAGCTCGGCATCGGCAATCGGCTGCGTCGCTACCCAGATGATCTCCTCGTTCAGCAGCTTTTCCGCCTCAGCGGGCTTGTGCCCGCTGGCGAGAATCGCGTACGCGGTGAACAATCCCGGACCGACGCGCGCATCGGCATCGGCGCCCACGTCCTGCGCCACCTGGTGCCGATAGACCAGCGACTGATACAGGCGTGACGAATCACCTTGCGACAACAAGGCGGCAGCCACCTCCAGCGGGATGGTATCGGCTCTGTCAGACGCAGGCGGAATCAACCAGGTGATCGCCACGGCCGGCAGCGGCGCGGTCTTGCTGGTAACGGTGACGCGCCTGCTCTTCTTGCGCCTGGGTTCTTTCGCGGTCAATGGTGGCACTGGCGTCACCGGCTTCGGAATCCAGCCGAAGTACTGATCGACCCACGCGTCGAGCTGCTTGCTGTCGAAGTCGCCGGCCACGATCAGGGTGGCATTGTCCGGGCGATAGAAGCTGTCGTGGAATTTGATCACGTTCTGCAGCGAGGCGGCCTCGAGATCCTTAATGCTGCCGATGGTCGGCCGCTGGTAGGGATGCACGGTGTACGAATTCGGGTCGATCGCGTTGAACAACTTGCCGTAGGGGTTCGCCAGCACGCTCTGGCGATACTCCTCTTCCACCACCGCGCGCTCGGACCTGAAGTTCTTTTCGTCGACGTTGAGGTTCGACAGGCGTTCGGCCTCCGCCCACAGTAGCGTCTGCAGATGGTTGCTCGGCACCACTTCGAAGTAATTGGTGACGTCGTCGCCGGTGGACGCATTGTTGGCGCCGCCGACATCTTCGGTCAGCCGATCGAACTGTTCGGCATGCATGTGCTTCGTGCTCTTGAACATCAGATGCTCGAACAGATGCGCGAAACCGGAACGGCCCTGCGGATCGTCCTTGGAACCGACGTGGTACCACATCTGCACCGCCACGTTCGGGCTGGCGTGATCCTCCACGCTGATCACCTGCAGGCCGTTCGGCAAGGTGCGCTGGTGGTACTGGATCGGCGGAATCGTCAGTTCACTGGCAGCCAGCGGCGTGGAAGCCACCGCAGCCGCGAGCAAGCTGAGGGAGGCCAGCAACGTGGCCGAGCGCAGGCGCATGCTCATCCTTTATTTGCTCCTTCACACGGAAAGAGCCAACCATAGCAAGGCCTGACGGCGCGCGGGCCATGACTTCTGGCCCACTCTCCCTGTTTTATCTGGGTGGTATTGACCCAGCTTTTAATCCGGGTAGAATCCGCTCGAGTATTCCACCCGGATAAAATCATGTCAGTGCAAGACACCGTCTCCTGTAGCGCCTTCGACCATCACCGCCTGATCGCCCAAGGGCCGTTGCTCGAGGTGGTACACGCCGCAAAACAGGCGCTGGAATCCGGCGTTCGCGAACCGTTGCTGATCTTCGACGACACCAGTAGCCGCGAGATCGAGATCGACTTTCGCGGCACGCTCGACGACGTGCTCGCACGCCTGAATCCAGCTGGCCTCGAATCCTCGCCATCAGCCAACCGTGGTCCCGGGCGACCGAAACTGGGCGTGGTCTCACGCGAAGTCACCTTGCTGCCGCGCCACTGGGACTGGCTCGCCCAGCAACCAGGCGGCGCTTCGGCCGTGCTGCGACGACTGATCGAACAGGTCGCACGCCGCGGCAGTCCGAAGGGACGCGCGCGGCTGGCCGTCGAATCCACCGAACGCTTCATGCGCACCATGGCCGGCGACCTCGCTGGCTACGAGGAAGCGTCGCGTGCGTTCTACCGCGGCGAGCGCGACGTGTTTGCAACCTTGATCAGGTCGTGGCCGGCCGACGTCGGCACGCACTTGCAACGCCTCGCCGCCATCGCCTGGGACGAGCTGGCGGACGCCGGCTGATTCTCGCGCATCCCGACCACAACCCCCTATCCTGCTTCGGCATCCGCCCGATCCATCAAACCGAATCCCGTCCATGCCAGCCTCCGCCAAGCCCCAGCGCTCCCTGACCGAAGGTCCGATTGCGCGGACCCTGTTGCTCTTCTCACTGCCGATTCTCGGCGCCAACGTGCTGCAGTCGTTGAACGCATCGGTCAACATGATCTGGATCGGCCACTACCTTGGTGAAGCGGCGCTCACCGCTGGCGCCAACGCCAACCTGATCCTGTTCCTGCTGCTGGGTCTGGTGTTCGGCATCAGCATGGCCAACACCTTGCTGGTTGGCCAGGCGGTCGGCGGGAAAGATATCGAACAGGCCAAGCGCGTGGTCGGCACCAGCGTCGGCTTCTTCATCGTGCTTTCGTTGCTGGTCACCGTGCTCGGGTATGTGTTTACGCCCGAAATCCTTGCCGCGATGCGCACACCGGCCGATGCGCAACCGTTCGCGATCGCCTACCTGCGCATCATCTTTCTCGCGTTGCCTTCAATGTACTTCTATAGCTTCCTGATGATGACGCTGCGCGGCGCCGGTGATTCGCGCACGCCGTTTCTTTTCATGCTGCTGTCGGTGGCGCTGGATATCGGGCTCAATCCGCTGCTGATCTTCGGCATCGGTCCGCTGCCGAAAATGGGTATCGCCGGATCAGCCACCGCCACCCTGATTGCGCAAAGCGTCGCGCTGCTGGCGCTGGTGCTGCATCTGTATCGACGAAAGCATTTTCTCTGCCTGCACCGAGGCGAACTGCATTACCTCAAGCCCGACATGGCGATCCTGCGCACGTTGGTGCTCAAGGGTTTGCCGATGGGCATGCAGATGGTGGTGATCTCCTCCTCGGCACTGTTGATGATTAGCCTGGTCAACGCCTACGGCTCGCAGACCACCGCCGCCTACGGCGCGGCGCAACAGCTGTGGACCTACATCCAGATGCCGTCGCTGGCAATCGGTGCCGCGGTGTCGTCGATGGCCGCGCAGAACGTTGGCGCGCAACGCTGGGACCGCATCTCGCGCATCACCCTGTCCGGCCTCGGCTTCAACCTGCTGCTGACCGGCACGCTGGTCGCCATCATCTACCTGTTCAATCGCGGTGCACTGGGTCTGTTCCTGCCCGGCGACGGCGAGGCCATCGCTATCGCACAGCACCTCAATGCCATCGTGGTGTGGTCGTTCCTGTTCTTCGGCCTCACCTTCGTGCTGTTCGGCGTCGTGCGCTCCACCGGCGCGGTCATGCCGCCACTGATCATCCTGTTTCTCTCGCTGTGGTGCGTGCGCGTGCCGTTCGCCTGGCTGCTGCATGACAACCACGGTGTCGACGCCGTCTGGTGGAGCTTCCCGCTTGGCTCCCTCGTCTCGGTCATCCTTGCCGCCAGCTACTACCGCTGGGGCGGCTGGCGCAAAGCGCGGCTGATGGATCGCGGTGGCGAGCAACAGGCGCCAAGCACGGGTTTGGGTACGCCGGCGTCGGCGATCGTGTCGAGTGTCACGTAAGGATAGAGGGGGAGAGCGCAAGGCGGAACTCGCTCTGGCAGCAAGGTCGACTTATTTCATACGGTAGTGTTCTTATTTCCGGGATCGGAGCGCAAGTCCACTATCTGCCATGACCGCACTTGCATGTCCCCCGATGACGCCGCTCATCGCCAACGCAACTGGCCAACGATAGTTCCTGCGCTTCAGTGGACACCCTTGAGCTACTACTTCAGGAGTCCACACGATTCCCAATCCAGGCCCACGAACTACCTATCGACACACCCAGGATTTCGAGACAACTGCGGCACGTTTGAGCCAGCTGCCTGGCGTGGCAGTGCGCGATCTTGCCGAGTCGCTTTAGATCCATCAGTTCATGCTGCCTCATGGGCGCAAACAGGCGCGCGAGGGTTTGACTGTGACCAAGGGGTGTCGCAGTCGATAAGCCAGTGCCGGCAGAGCTCAAGGAGCTGCATCGGGCGAACAAGGCCTACGAGCGCCTAAAATCGCCTGATTGCCCATCTGTCGCATCTTCACTTTGAGAATGGCTTGAGGTGGCCATTTGCGACAGGTGAGAGCCCTGTCAAAGTTCGGCAAGACCTGGCTCAGACGGCTATCTGATGCGGATCTACGGAACTAAGGATGCAACAGATGGGTAACCAGGAAAGATCGAGTATGCCCTTTTAAAAAAAGGTGCTTGAGTTCACTTTTGAAAGCAGACAGTCGTGCAAACGTGCGTTGGAGCTTAGCTGCTCATCGTCTTTATCTTTCTCACCCGGCGTGTACCTCTACTCGCCTTTTTGGTGCTATCGGTGGACTCGCCAATCGACCACGCATAGTGGGCATATTCGCGCACTTCGATGAAGTGAAATTATTGCTGGAACAGGCAGCCTTACCAGTATTTTGCAAATAGCTCACGTACTCGCCTTGCGAAAGCCGGTGATCATGATCTGTATCGTACGCATTGAAATGCACGCGCAGATTGCGCAATTCCTTTGGTACCTCCGAACGACTGACCGCGCCATCATGATTCTTGTCCATCTTGGGAAAATAGAGCGGAGAATCATCAGTATTGGTTGACGCTGCGGCTTGCGCTGAAGCTGCCGCCGGCAGGCCCAAGAGGGCCACGGCGATGACGATTTTCTTGCACCATTGTATCTTCATGATTACTTCCCTCGCTCTCATCCAGGAGTGTCGTTTCACATCGTTAAGTCCCATTCGGCAGACCTGACTTCACTTAAATCGAGGTCTCAAAAGTCTTTAGCCTGACCGAACGCAATCGATGGGGTTGCCGACTCACAATAACGCGCGATGAAAGTAAAGCAAGATATGCTCGAATCAGGAACCTAACTGCGTCCACTCAGCCTGATGGTCGTGACTCAGCGCGTAGCAAAATGTTCGCTAGCGTCGTTTATAAGCAGCACCATTGGCATAAGCGCTTTTCCAAAGACGATCATCAATAGCAGGTTTGTGTAGGGTCGGCGGGGCCTCTCGCGACGTCTTTCGAATGCCGTATGCAAAGCTGTTCGCTGCGGGCCGTCAGGCCGACTGAAAGCTCGACATCACCGAGAAACAACATTCAGATGACAGCGACACCTTGAATAACCGGGCTGCTTCAAGTCGCCGAGCATAAGCAACGATCGCACCTGTCCTGCGGATTCATCCCGTCGTTTGCACATTCCCGATCGCCTTCATCCGCTTCTTCTCGTCCCGCCGTACCTTCCGCGCTGCCTTGCGGATCTTGCGGTCATGGTTCCACAGGTAGATCGCCGGGGTACTGAGCAGGGTCAGCATCTGCGACACCAGCAGCCCACCGACAATAGCGATGCCGAGCGGCTGGCGCATTTCCGAGCCGATGCCGAAGCCGATTGCCAATGGCAGTGCCGCGCCCATCGCCACCAGGGTGGTCATGGTGATCGGGCGGAAGCGCACCAGCGCCGCTTCCCGGATCGCCTCGGGCGCGGACAGGCCACGTTCGCGTTCGGCGACGAGGGCGAAGTCGACCATCAGGATCGCGTTTTTCTTGACGATGCCGATCAACATCAGGATCGCGATGATCGCCATCATCGAGATCTGGGTCTGGGTGATCAGCATGGCCAGGAAGGCGCCGGCGCCGGCGGCTGGCAGGGTGGAAAGAATGGTCAACGGATGGCCCAGGCTTTCGTAGAGAATGCCGAGCACGATGTACATCGCGAGGATCGAGCCGAGCAGCAGCACCAGCCCGTTGGATTTCAGCTGTTGCAGGCGCTGGTTGGAGCCGGTGTAGTCGACCTTGATGCCGGACGGCAGGCTGGCGGCAAAGGCGGCCTGCTCGACCAGCGCCACGCCGCGATCCTGCGATACGCCCTTGGCCAGGTTGTAGCTGATGGTGGCCGCCTGCAACTGGTTGTGATGGCGCACGCGGATCGGGCTGGTGTTCGGCTCGATGCTCGCCAGCGCCGACAGCGGAATCATCCGGCCCTCGTCGTTGCGCACGCGCACGTTCAGCAGTGACTGCGGGCTCACGCTTTGCTCGGCACCGACGCTGAGCACGACCGCGTACTGGTTGATGTCGGAATAGATCTCCGACACCTGACGCTGGCCGAACGAGTTGTACAGGGCCGAATCGATGGTGCCAATGCCGACATGCAGGCGCGCGGCCGCTTCGCGATCGATCTTCAGCAACTGCTGCTTGCCGACCTGGTCGAAATTGCTGCCGACATCGCGGAAATCCTTGATCGTGCGCATCTGCCGCACGACTTTCAGCGCCCACGGCTGCAGGTCGGCACCGGTCGTGCTGATCAGCTGAAATTCGTATTGACCGCCACCGTCGCCACTGCCGCCGCCACCGAGAAACTGCGCCGCGCTGACCGACACTTTCACGCCGGGCAGTTTGTCGTACTGTTTTGACAGTCGCTCGACGACTTTCTTGATGCCGTCGTCGCGCTGGCCCGGGCCACGTCCATATGGTTTCAGGTCGACGAACATCTGCGCGCTATTGCCGACCGCGCCACCACCACCTCCGCCGTCGCTGCCCAGCATGGTCAGCTGATCGAGCACGGCCGGGTCGGCCTGCATGATTTTTGACACGGCCAGCGTGCGCGCCGTCATTTCGATCGGCGAGATGTTGGCATCGGCGTCGATGTCGACCTGCAGCTGGCCGGTGTCCTCGTCGGGCATGAAGGTGCCGCCCGCAGTTTTCATCACCGCAAAGCCCAGACCGAAGGTGAGCAGAAGCAGCAGCAGCGGCTGCCAGCGCATGATCCGGCGGTGATGCATGGCCCAGTCAAGCGCGCGCTCGTACCTGCGCAATAGTCCACGATCGAAATTCTCCACCGCGCGTTCGATCCGCCCGGGTGGCTTGCGGTCGGCCGGTTCGTGCGACAGCATCCATGCACACAGCGCCGGTGTCAGGGTGAGCGAGACCAGGGCGGAGATCACCACCGCCGCAGTCAGCGTCACCGAGAATTCGCGCAGCAGCATCACCAGCATGTTGTTGCCGAACAGCAGCGGCGCGAACACCGCCACCAGCGACAACGTGATCGAGACCACCGTGAAACCGATCTCGCCGACGCCGGCGAGCGCGGCCTGCATCGGCGGCTCGCCGCGCTCCATGTGGCGCACGATGTTCTCGATCACCACGATCGCGTCGTCCACCACGAAACCGATGCACAGCACCAGCGCCACCAGCGACAAGGTGTTGAGCGTGTATCCAAGCGTCCACATCACCACGAACGCGCCGGCCAGTGACAGCGGCACGCTCAGCGTGGCGATCATCGTCGGACGCAGTCGACGCAGGAACACCAGCATCACCAGCACCACCATCGCGATCGAAATCAGCAGCGCCACCTGCACCTCGTGCAGCGCCGACTTGGTGGTCTGGGTAAGGT
>JBDTXA010000132.1:0-10314 GCA_040006415.1 Rhodanobacter sp. | reverse complement strand
AGGAAGGTGGCAATGAACGCCACGAACAGGCTGACCGAGGTGCAGGCGAACACGCCTAGCACGCGCGGCCCCAGCGCCCAGATCGCGCGCAGGTCGCAATTGATCATAAGCAGAAAAAGCAGCGCCGGTACCAGTCGCGATACCAGCATCGACTGGGCCGCGTGAATCTCCTCATTGACCGTCCACAAGCCAGAAACCGCCAGCGCCGTCACCAGCAAATAAACCAGCACGATCGGCGGCAGCACCGAAAAGATCTTCCAGCCGAAACGTCGCTCCAGCGCCGGAAACAGTCCGGCGACCAACAGCATTACCGCCAGATAGGGCCAGACCGTGTGGATCACATATATCCCCTTGTGGATCGTTCGCAGGCATCCGCCAACCGGCAGCGTGGTCGCAACAAGGAATATCTGATTCCTTGTTGATATGATTTAAGCATAAATTATTGACCGCGTTTTGCAAGCATGTTACACAGCCACTCAGGGGTTTGTTGCGGGGACTTGAGTTCGATGAAAATCTTGCTGACTGGCACGTCGTTGAATCACGCTAGCCGTCATGGCCGTTGCGCCATATCGCTGCTGTTTGCCCTGTTGCTGGCCGTCACTACGGTGCAAGCAGCGGCCGGCGACAGCCGCGCCTTGGCCCCCGTCATTGCGCAGATCGATGCCGGGCACTTCAAAGCCGCCGATGCGGCGATCACTGACGCACTGGCCCAGCCGGAAGCCACTAACGATACGCGACGTGCGCTGCTGTTTCAGCGCGAGCGCATGCGTCGCATCCTGCTCGATTTCACGCTGGACGCCGACCAGGTCGAAAGCCGCGTGCGCAAGTCGATCCCCAACCTGAGCGACGCGGAGTTTGCCAAGTGGAACGCGGCCGGCCTGTTTGAGCACCGGACGATCGACGGCCGCACGCTCTACTTCAAGCGCTCGCCGGGCAACCTGTTTCGCCTGAGTCCCGAAGCGCTGGCGCGACGCGCCGTACAGACGCCTCTCACCGATGGTCCGATGGAAGTGCTCAACGCGCACCAGCGGGCGATCTATCACGCCGCATTGAGCGAGCATCGCAGCAGCGTGTTGCCGCGACGCATTCGGATGACCCAGATCCTCACCGTCGATGCCGACGCGGTGCCTGCCGGTGAAACCGTGCGTGCCTGGATCCCCTACCCGCAAGCGATTGCCGGACAGCAGCAAGACATCCGTTTGATCAGCAGTGAACCCGCGCAGCACGAGATCGCCCCCGCCTCGGCGCCGCAGCGCACCGTGTTTATGGAAAAGCCTGCGCAGGCTGGCAGCAAGACCACTTTCTCGATCACCTACGAAGTCACCCTGCTGGCGCAGTACCACCCGATCGACCCTGACAAGGTGCTGCCGGAAACGATCACGCCGGCACTGGCACCGTTCGTGGCCGAACGTGCACCGCATATCGTGTTCACCGATGCGATGCGCGCGTTCTCGCGCAAGGTAGTCGGCGACGAGAAGAACCCCTACCGCATCGCGCAGAAGCTCTTCGCCGCCGTCGATCGCATTCCCTGGGCCGGGGCGCTGGAGTACTCGACGATCTCCAACATCAGCGACTACGCACTGCACGCCGGTCATGCCGATTGCGGCCAGCAGACGATGCTGCTGATGACCCTGCTGCGCTTCAATGGCATTCCGACCCGCTGGCAGTCCGGCATGGTGTTCTCCGACGGCGACTACAGCAACATCCACGACTGGGGCTATCTGTATCTCGCGCCTTACGGCTGGGTGCCGATGGATGTCACCACCGGCCTGCTGCATCCCACGGCCACCGACGACAAGGCGCTGGCCTGGTTCTACCTCGGCGGACTCGATGCGTATCGCATCGCCTTCAACAACGACTACGGCCAGGCGTACATGCCGGCCAAGAAACACTTCCGTTCGGACACCGTGGATTCGCAACGGGGCGAAGCGGAATGGCGTGGCGGCAATATTTATTTCGATCAGACCGGCTATGACTTCAAGTGGCAGATCCTGCCGGCGACGAGCGAAAGCAACAACCAATAACCAACCACCACTACAACGCGTCTTTACTGACCGGGCATCGACGGCATCGATGGGGAGATGGGGATATGAGCAGCAGTCGAAACTTCCGCAAAACCGTGCTTTGCGCCGCGCTGGGGCTTTGCCTCTCGTCGCTTGCAGCGCCGGCGGCATTTGCCAGCAACACCGATGGTTCGGTGACAGGTCACACCCAGCCGGGCGCCATGGTGACCATGGTCAATCCGGCCACGGGCCTGTCCCGTACGATTACGGCTGATGCGGACGGCGCTTACCGTTTTGCGTTCCTTCCGATCGGGCAGTACACGCTAAGCGCTAACAATAATGGCCAGCCAATTGGTCAGCCGCACGCGGTCACCGTGAGCATCGGCACGACCACCACGGCTGATGTAGGAGCAGTCAACGCCACCGAACTCAGCAGCATCAACGTCACCGGTTCGTCGCTGCCCCTGATCGATGTCAGCTCGACCGAATCGTCCACGATCGTTTCGCGTACCGAGCTTCAACGCTTGCCGGTAGACCAGAACGTGGCATCGGTGGCACTGCTGGCGCCGGGCGTGGTCAAGGGCGATGCGGGCTTCGGCGGCATTTCCTTCGGGGGCTCCTCAATCGCCGAGAACGCGTTTTATGTCAACGGCCTCAACGTCACCGATTTTTACAACCGCAATGGGTTTTCCGAAGCACCGTTTGCTTTCTACGACCAGTTCCAGGTCAAGACCGGCGGCTATTCGGTCGAGTTCGGTCGCACCACAGGCGGCGTGGTCAATGCTGTGGCGCGCTCGGGCACCAACGAGTTCAAGGCCGGTACCGAGATCACCATGGAGCCGGGTAATTGGCACTCGCGCGGCCACGACTACTACTTCAATGGCGAGCGCTACTACACGTCCAGCCGCGATCAGGAGTCGCTGATCAAAACCAACGTGTGGGCCTCCGGTCCCATCGTGAAGGACAAGCTGTTCTTCTTCGCAATGTACGAAAAGCGCGGGGCCAGTCCCAAAAATACCAACGACACGGGCACGTCGATCACCGACCATAACGCGGACAACGGTTTCTGGGGTGGAACGATCGACTGGAACATCACCGACAGCAATATCCTCTCGCTGATGGCGTTCTCCGACAAGACGAAGGATGTCGGCGATGTCTACAACTACGACTACAACAGCGACACACGCGTGGTAAAAAGCAATCAGGTCTACACCAATACCGGCGGCAAGAACTGGGCGGTCACATGGACCAGTTACCTCACCAACGACCTGTCGATGAAGTTGATGTACGGCCGCAACCAGCGTCATGCCGACGTCAACTCGCAACGGGACGACGAGTGCAACCGCGTGGCTGTCTCCACCGGCGCCCCGAATCCGCCAAACGGGCTTACACCAGGCTGCACCACCAGCTCCAACGTGGCCACGCGCGTCGATACGCGCAAGCAGGCACGCGCCGATTTTGAATGGAATCTGGGTAATCACCTGCTGCGCTTCGGCTACGACCACGAAAACGATATTTCGGACTACCAACGACGCTACCCCGGGCCCGGTGGCTACTACTACAACGTGTACTCGGTGCCGCAGAATGGCCAGGTCGGGGACGCGGACGGCGGTGGTCGTGTGCCGGTGGGTGACCCAGCGTGGGTACGCGTACGCCGCTATGAAATCGGCGGCACCTTCGCCACCAAGAATTCAGCCTGGTACATCGAGGACAACTGGCATGTGACGCCCAATCTCGTGCTCAATGGCGGCCTGCGCAACGACAGTTTCGACAACCAGGATTCTGCGGGTCGCAGCTATATTAAAATCAGTCGCCAGATTGCGCCACGTCTCGGATTCTCCTGGGACATGAAGGGTGATGGCAGCACCAAGTTGTTCGGCAACCTGGGCCGCTACTATTTGCCGGTGGCCAACGTCATCAACATCAAGCAGGCCGGCGGTCTGCTTGACGAGCGTTCATCGCATCGCTTTCTGGGTTGGGAGACCCGCGAAATCAACGGCGCGCAGTATGCGTTCCCGATCGTCGGCGACGCGCTGCCAGGCAGTCACACCGATACCTCGCAAGGCGACGGCACGGTCGGCGACCTGCGCGCCGAAGTCGACCACAACATGGACCCGGTCTACCAGGACGAAGCGATCCTTGGTTTTCAGCAGATGATCAACAACAGTTGGTCCTGGGGCGTCAGCGGCACCTACCGCCGCCTGCACAACGCCATTGACGACATGGAGATCACCGCTACCCCGCAGTGCGGCGGCGACGGCTATATCGGCTATGTCATGGCCAACCCGGGCAAGAAAGTCACCGTCTACGGCGACACCAATTGTGACGGCACGCCCGATGGCTATCTCACCGTGGACACCTCAAAGGAAGGCTGGGCGTTGTACGATTCCGATGGCAACTACGTTGGCCAGCGCGGATGGGTAAAACCCAAGCGCACCTACGCGGCACTCGAGTTCCAGCTTGATCGCGCGTGGGACGACAAGTGGTCGATGAACGCCTCCTACGTGCTGGCGTGGAACCGCGGCAACGCCGAGGGACCGGTCAACTCGGATACCAACTTCGATGACACCGGTCGCACCGAAAACTTCGACGATCCATGGGTGAACTTCCGGGGCGATGGCTTCTTGCCCAATGATCGCCGGCATCAGTTCAAGTTGCGCGGCACCTACGCGCTGACTCCCCACTGGCAGATTGGCGCAAACGCGGACGTGCGTTCCGGCGGACCGATCACCGGCTTCGGGGCAGGCAATCCGTACGATGGAACCAACTACCACAGCTATTTCATCTGCGTGCAGAACTGCGAATCGGATGTCGCCTCCGAACGTATCTATGAGCACTCGGCGCGTGGCGCCTACGGCCGCCTGCCTTGGACCTACACCGTCGACGCCAGCCTGAGTTACATCCAGCCATTCGATGACGGCAGCGGCCACCTGCGCGTGAAACTGGCAGCCTACAACTTGCTCAATCAGCAACGCACCGTGCGGGTTAACCAGGATCTGCAGAGCGCCATTTCCAACCAGACCGATGCCACGTTCAAGCTGCCCATCGGCTTCCAGTCGCCACGCTTCGTCCAATTGACCTTCACTGCAGAGTTCTAGCTTTCCCTGTCTGCGGCTCTCCTTGAATCAAGGGGGTCGCAGTTTTTTTTATGGAGACATCAACTACCGCAGGCAACCGCTTCAGTGATCCTGATGACAACCCCTTCCGTGGCACAGCCGCTCGCACCAGCTGCCGAGCCCGTGCTCGACGGCGTCGATCTGTCGCACTTGGCGGCTCGGCTGGGCACGCCACTGCATGTCTATTCGGCAAGCGCGATCCAGTCCCGCATCGATCAACTTCAATCCGCCCTCGCAGGCCTGGACGCCTTGGTCTGCTACGCGGTCAAGGCCAATACCAATATCGCGATCCTGCAGATGATGGACCGGGCCGGGATCGGCGCGGATATCGTTTCCACCGGCGAATTGTGGCGATGCCTGCACGCCGGCATGCCGCCGGAGCGCATTGTTTTCTCGGGCGTCGGCAAGACGGTAGACGAGATCGCTGGCGCACTCACCGTAGGCATTCATCGCTTCAACGTCGAATCTCACGATGAATTGCTCACGCTGCAACGGCTCGCCGCCGAACAGGGCGTGACCGCGCGTGCGGCGGTGCGAATCAATCCGGACGTCGACGCACTGACCCACGCGAAGATCTCCACCGGCAAGGCGGAAAACAAGTTCGGCGTAAGCATCGCCGAAGCACGCCTGTGGTTCGCTGATCGCAAGCGGCTCACGCATGTGGCGCTCGATGGCTTGCACGTGCACATCGGCTCGCAGATTCTGAGCCTGAAACCGTTTCGGCTGGCACTTCAGCGCGTGGCCGCATTTCGCCGCGAACTTGTCGCTGCCGGACATCCGATCAACAGCATCGACGTCGGTGGTGGGTTGGGCGTGAGCTATCGCGCTGGGCAGGATCATCCGATCGACGCCGCCGAGTATGTGGCGGTGATCCGTGAAACTATGGCCGAACATTCGGGCCGGCTGCTGCTCGAGCCCGGGCGCTGGCTGGTGGCTGAAGCAGGCGCGCTGCTGACCCGCGTCATCCGCATCAAGCATGGCGACCAGCGCCGGTTTCTGGTGCTGGATGCGGCCATGAACGACCTGCAGCGGCCCAGCTTGTACGACGCCTGGCACGACATCGTGCCGGTTTCGGCCGAGCCGCGGCGGCTGACCACCTATGACGTCGTCGGCCCGGTGTGCGAAACCGGCGATACCTTCGCCCGTGAGCGCGAGCTTCCCGAGTGCGCGGCCGGCGAGCTGTTGCTGATCAAGGCCACCGGTGCGTACGGTGCGTCAATGGCATCGACCTACAACTCCAGGCCGCTGGCCGCCGAGGTGCTGGTGAGCAAGGGTCGCTATGCGGTGGTGCGGCGTCGCCAGCATTTTGAAGACATGACGTCCGGCGAACGGCCGGCGCGAGATTGGCAAACCATCTGACCGGGGACTGCACATGACCACCATGACACGAGTGGCGACATTCACCGCACTGGCCCTGGCCAGCGCATTTTCGGCGCACGCGACACAGGAGCCGCCGATTACCATCGACACCCACGTCGATATTCCCTTCACCTACATGCAGGAGCCGCGTTTCGACGTCGGCAAGCCGACACCGCTGTTGGTCGATCTGGGCAAGATGGAACGCGGCGGTCTGAATGCAGCGTTTTTCGTCATCTGGGTACCGCAGCACAAGCTCGACAAGGCCGGTTACGCCAAAGCCATGAAACAGGCGGAACAGAAGTACGACGCCATCGGCGACATGCTGATGAAATATCCCGACCGCATCCGTCTCGCCACCACGCCGACGCAGGCGGTGGCCAATCACAAGGCTGGTCTATTGTCGGCGATGATTGGCATCGAGAACAGTTACTCGCTCGGACACGACCTCCACCGGTTGGACGCCGCCTATGATCGTGGTGCCCGCTATGTCGGCCTGGTGCATGTCGGCAACAACGGCCTGTGCACCAGTTCGTTGCCGGACACCAAGCATGGCGAGCCGGCCATGAACAGCGCCGGCGATCATGGCATGAGCGAGTTCGGACGCAGCGTGGTCGAGCGCGCCAACCAGCTCGGCATCATGGTCGATATCTCCCATGCCTCGGACAGCTGCGTGCGCGACGCGCTGAAGGTATCCAAAACGCCCCTGCTGGCCTCTCACTCCGGCGCGCGCGCTTTGGTCGATCACCCTCGCAACCTGCCCGACGATCTGCTGCGTGCGATCGCAGCGAAGGGTGGCGTCATCCAGGCGGTGGCGTACAAGGAGTTCTTGAAGAAGGACCCGGGTCGCGAGGCCGCCGAGAAGAAGCTGCAGACCGCGATTGCCAAACAGTTCGGCGAGAAGGAATACGACAGCGACAGTGACGATTACCGACCGGCGACGGCGGCCGGCATGGCCGAGATCCAGAAAAAATATCCGCTGGCCACGCTGGCTGACTACATGAATCAGATCCAGCACATGGTGAAAGTGGCCGGCATCGACCATGTCGGTATCGCCTCGGATTTCGACGGCGGCGGCGGCATTACCAGCTGGAAGGATGCCAGCGAAACTCGCAACGTCACTGCCGCGATGCGCAAGCGCGGCTTCAGCGATGCCGACATTGCCAAGCTGTGGGGTGGCAACTTGCTGCGGGTATGGGCCCAGGTCGATCGCCATGCGCGAAACTGATCAACACGACGTCGGATCGCCCACGATTCTCCGACGGAGTTGGGGGTTGAAGCGGGCTGCTTTTTCGCCTGCCCGACCTACCCCCTCCCAGCCTCCCCCTGCAGGCAGGGGGAGGAGCCAAAAGCACAGTACTGAGCAAGACGGGACGGGACTGCTCCCTCCCCTGCAACGCAGGGGAGGGCTGGGGTGGGGTGCTCCTGGGCTTGCGCTTCTGCTGCTAATCTCCGCGCCACTCGCTACCGCTCAAACCACCAATCCCGAATACGATTCCATCGTCGACGCCGTTGTCGCGCGCTATCACCTCCCCGGCATCGCGGTCGGCGTGATCGAAAACAGCAAGGTCGTCTATACCGCCACCCGGGGCGAGACGGTGGTTGGCTCCGGCAAAAAGATCGACGCCAGCACGCTGTTCAAGATCGCCTCCAACAGCAAGGCGATGACCACCGCCCTGCTCGGTCGACTGGTTGATCAGGGCAAGCTTCGCTGGGACGATCCGGTGACGAAGTATCTGCCGCAATTTCGCATGAATGACCCGTGGGTGACGCGAAACATGCGCGTGGCCGACCTGCTTACCCACTCCAGCGGTCTGCCCGAAGGTGGCGGTGATCTGATGTTGTGGCCTGAACCGAATGCCTTCACCCGCGAAGACATCATCCACGGCCTCGCCTTCATCAGGCCCGGCTACAGCTTTCGCTCGCAGTACCAGTACGACAACCTGCTCTACGTGGTGGCCGGTGAAGTGGCGGCCGCTGCCGGTGGTGCGCCGTATGAAACCCTGATGCATCGTGAGGTGTTCGCCCCGCTCGGCCTCAGCCGCTGCCAGGTCGGCGAGTGGAACCGCGACGCGGTCGGCAACGTGGCCCAGCCGCATCGGCGCGATCATGGCCGCAACGAGGCGATGCGCGAAGACGGCGTGCTGATTCCGGCGATCACTTCGGCACCTGCAGGCGGCATCCGCTGCGATCTGACCGACATGCTGAGCTGGGCGCAAAACTGGCTCGATCCGACGCCGGCGCAGCTGGCCTGGCTGTCGGCCGAGCAGCGGCGAATTCTGCAGTCACCGCACATGCTGATACCGGTATCCGAACAGCGCCGACTGTGGGATCACTCCCACGTGATGGCGTATGGCTACGGCTGGCGCATGGCTGACGTCGATGGCGTGTGGAACGTATGGCATACCGGCACGCTGGGCGGCATGTACTCGATGCTGTCGCTGCTGCCCGATCGCCACAGCGGTTTCGTGTTCATGATCAATGGCGACGCGGAGGACGCACGAACCGTGCTGGGCGAAGTGCTGACCAAGCACTTCACTGCCCCGAACGATACGCACGACGTCGCCTGGTATGCCGATGCACTGGATAGCGCGGAGCAGCAGCAACCGGCAGCATCGTTGGCACCGGACACCTCCGCGCAACAACCCGCCAGTATCGATGCACTGACCACCTGGACGGGGCGCTATCGCGATCCCTGGTTCGGCGAGATCACCTTGTGCCCGCGCGACGGCCAGGTACATTTCACCGCCGTGAAATCGCCGAAGCTTTCGGGCACGGTGATGCAACTGGGCAAGCGCTACCTGGTGCACTGGGACAGTCGAGAAGTCGACATGGATGCGTGGCTGCATTACAGCACAGGCGACGGGCGGCAGCCGGTCACTTTGCGGATGGCCAAACTGGATCCGGAAGGTGACTTCAGCTCCGACTACGAAGACCTGTTGTTCCAGCGCATCGGAGGCTGTCCATGATGCTGATGTGGAACCATCCTTTCGGGACCCGCGGTAGGAGCGCACCCTGTGCGCGATGCTCTGACAACCACCGCCCATCAGAGCATCGCGCACAGGGTGCGCTTCTACAAATGTCGGATGGCCCGATGCATCGTCGCGCACTGGTCGCGCTCACCTGGCTCTTAATTCTTGGCACAACTGGCCAGGCCCATGCGGTGACGCCGCCACCGACGATGTCTCCAGCGAAAACCATGGCTGAGGCGAACATGATCGATATCCGCAGCCTCGCGCCGAACGTTGCCGAGGACATGAAATACGCCGGCAGCGACAACTTCGTCGGCCGACCGGTGGATGGCTATCTCGCCGCCAAGTGCTTTCTGCAGCGCCCCGCTGCCGAGGCGCTGGCACAGGTCGAGCGCGATCTTCGCGCGCAGCACATGCGCCTGAAGATCTGGGACTGCTACCGCCCGGCCCGCGCGGTGGCGGACTTCGTGCACTGGGCGCACGACCTCGCCGACCAGCGCACCAAGGTGCAGCATTACCCGACCCTGGACAAGTCGAAACTGCTCGGTGATTACATCGCGCCCGTCTCCGGCCACAGCCGAGGCGGCACCGTCGACCTGACCCTCGAACGCTGCGCCGCCGACGATACGCACTGCGCGCCGCTCGACATGGGTACGCACTTCGACTTTTTCGGCCTGCGTGCCAACACCGAACATCCCGGCATCACGCCCGCGCAAAGAAAGAACCGGCAAACGCTGCTGGTAGCGATGGCGCATCGCGAATTTCGTAACTACCCGATGGAATGGTGGCATTACACGCTGTCACCCGAGCCATCACCTCACACGATCTACGACGTGCCAGTGAAATAGATCGCCGCTGCTGGGATCA
>JBDTXA010000131.1:0-10477 GCA_040006415.1 Rhodanobacter sp. | reverse complement strand
AACAGAAACGCGATCGCGCTGTACAGCCACGCCACGCCGGTACCCAGCGCAATCAGCGTGTACATATTGGGCGACCAGGGTTTCAGCGAACGCCAGCCACGCCTGAAGAACGGAGCGCCGCCCCACAGCACGACCACACCGGACAACACCGCCTCGACCCAGCCTGCAACGCGCCCCCAAGGCCCGGGCAGATGCCAACCGAACAGATGTGGCCCCATCGCCAACAAGAACACCGGTAGCGTGAATGCCACCAGGATCCAGAACCGCCGCGTCATCGCCCGCAACTCGCCAACATCTTCCTGATCGGCGGAGGGAAGCATCGGCTCCAGCGCCATGCCGCACTTCGGGCAATCGCCAGGACCGACTTGCTGCACCTCTGGATGCATCGGACAGGTATATATCGCACCCGAAGTCACCGGCGCGGGCGACGGACGATCCTCCAGCCACGAAGACGGAGACGCCACGAATTTTTCGCGGCAGCGGTTCGAACAGAAGTAGTAGGTTTGTCCAGCGTGCTCGGCATGATGGCTGGCGGTTTTCGGATCCACGGTCATGCCGCAGACGGGATCTCGGACCGTTTCTTGGTCGGCATCACCGCCGCGACAGGGTTTCTGTGTGCTCATGATATTTCCTCGTCTTCTGTCAACGCGCGCAGGATCGGGCAATGCTCCGGCGCGCCGTGGCCCGGACAGGACTCGACCAGTTGTGCCAGACCGTCGCGCACGCGCTGCAATTCAAGGATCCGCAAATCAAGCGCCGCCAGCCGGTCCTCGGCACGCCGCTTGACTGCCTTCACACCGCGCTGCCGATCGACAGAAAGTGCCAGCAGCTCCCGAATTTCCTCGAGCGTGAAACCTAGTCCCTTGGCCCGCCGGATGAAGCGCAGCTGCGAAACCGCTTCCTCGCCATAGTTGCGGTAGCCCGAGGCACGTCGTTCGGGTTCGGGCAACAAGCCCTCGCGTTCGTAGTAACGGATCGTGTCGATCGCCACGCCGACGCGCTTGGCGACGGCACCGATGGTCATGGAAGAAGTTTGAGCGGTCATGCTCGTAGTCTAGACCCTTGATCAAGGTCCAGAGTCAAGCGCTCGCAAGAATAGCTGGATTCACTTGACCGCAACCCGCAACCCGGATGATCGTGCGCAGTCATGTGCGCCGATCCGGCGCGCAGGCCATTGACATGAAAGGAATCCGCCAGCATGTGGATCACAGTGCTCGTCGCGATCGTGATCACGACCCTCCTCGTCGTCATCGCGATGAACTTTCACCGTCCGGAGAAATCCGTTCGCCACCAGATCGATCATTGCCACACGATCGACGACCCGCAGTTCGAGCTGGAAATGGACGCCATGCTCGGCCCCGGCGTGCTGCCCGGCAACGACATCCGGCCACTGCAGAACGGCGAGGAGATCTTTCCCGCCATGCTCGAAGCGATTCGTGGCGCGCGCCGCAGCATCACCTTCGAGACCTACATCTACTGGTCCGGCAGCATCGGTCGCGAGTTTGCCGATGCGTTGAAGGAGCGTGCCAGCGCGGGTATCCCGGTGCACGTGATGCTCGACTGGGCTGGCAGCGTCAAAATGGACGACCAACTGCTCGACGAACTCACCAACGCCGGCGTCGAGGTCGAGCACTATCACCCGCTGCGGTGGTACAGCATGTCGCGACTGAACAATCGCACCCACCGCAAGCTGCTGGTCGTGGACGGCCGCATCGGCTTCACTGGCGGCGTGGGTGTTGCCGATCAATGGCGGGGGCACGCGCAGGATCCGGAGCACTGGCGCGACATCCATTTCCGCATTGAAGGCCCTGCGGTGGCCCAACTGCAGGCCGGCTTCATGGACAACTGGATCAAGACTACCGGTCGCGTGCTGCACAGCGACCTCTATTACCCCCCGTTGAAATCCGCCGGCGACAAGGGTATGCACCTGTTCGTCAGTTCGCCCGCCGGCGGCAGCGCCAGCATGCATCTGATGTACCTGCTTGCCGTGGCCGCTGCGGTCAAGTCGATCGATCTGCAAGCGGCGTATTTCATCCCCGACCGCTTGATGGTTGATGCCTTCATTGCCGCTCGTCGCCGCGGTGCCCGCATCCGCCTGCTGGTGCCCGGCCGATATATCGACTCGGTGCTGGTTCGCATGGCGTCCAAACGGCGCTGGGGTCGTCTGCTCGCCGCTGGCGTGGAGATTTTCGAATACCAGACGACGATGATGCACAACAAGATGCTGATCCTCGACAGACACCTGGTATCGGTGGGCTCGACCAACTTCGACATGCGCTCGTTCGACCTCAACGACGAAGCCAGCCTGAACATCTATTCCACGGAATTTGGCCAGCAGATGACGTCGGTCATGGACGCTGATCTGGGTCGTGCCACGCCCTATACGCTTCAGATGTGGCAGCGACGTGGGTGGTCACAGAAGCTGGGCGAACTGATGGTTCGGCCGGTGGAATCGCAGCTTTAAGGGTCGGCCCCGCGTTGACGGAGGCTGAATAAGAACCCGGGCCGTCATGTCCGCAAGCCGGTGTGACATTGACCGCCCGCGGCGCTGCTCCGATGATGGCCGGATGTCCAGATTGCTACGCGGTATTTTATTTCTTCTGCTCGCCCTCGGCAGCGTCGCCATCCGTGCGCAGGACGACGAGCGCCCAGCGCCGCAGGAAAACACCACGCCGGCTGAGAAGCTCAATCAGCTGAGCAAACAGATGGATGGGATACAGCTGTCGTTAAAGGGCAAGAAAACCGACATCCCGCTGGCCAAGTTGCGCAACGACGCGATCAGCGTAGAGGACCAGTCGCGCGATCTTGCCGCCAGCATCGCGCCCCAGATGGCTGCCCTGCAGCCACAGCTGAGCGTCCTCGGACCTCCGCCGGCCGCCGGCCAGCCCGCCGAATCACGCGAGGTCAGCGCGCAACGGCGCAAGTTGAACAAGACCAATGCCGACCTGGATGCGCAACTGAAACAGGCTCAACTACTGAATCAGGAGGCGACCCAGCTTGCGACCCAGATCACCGGCATGCGCAACGATCAATTCCAGGCGCGCATGGCCGAGCGCACGGCCACGCCCTTCAGTACTGCTTTCTGGGCCGATCCGGTAAGGGCGTTCCCTGATGACGCCAGGCGATTGCGCCAACTGGGGTCGCGCGGCCTCGATGCGTGGAAGACCTCCTGGAAACCGGCCAACCGCCTACCCTTGCTGATCTGCCTCGTCAGTGCCTTCCTGCTGCTGGCGATCGGCCGCTGGCTGCTGGAACGCTGGCTGCTGCGCATCGCTACCCGGCGGGTGCCGGCCGGCCACCTTCGCCGCAGCGCGCTGGCGGTCGCCGTGGCACTGCTGTCGGTCTTCACCACCGGCATGGCAGCGCAACTGGTGTACCTGGGGATCAACTGGAACGACATTCTCGACGACGACCTGAACGCCCTGCTCCGGTCGATCGTCGGTCTGGTGCTGTTCGCCGCCTATATGGTCGGCCTCGGCCGCGCCCTGCTTTCCATCAACCGACCCTCCTGGCGCTTGCCCAACCTGTCCGAACCCGAGGCCCGTTGTCTGCGCCCGTTTCCCTGGCTGCTGGCGGCGTCGGCCCTGCTACTAGGCCTGTTCGAACGGATCAACCGCGCCATTGGCTCCAGCCTGCCAGCCACGGTCGCCACGCGGGCGCTCATCGCGTTGCTGATCGGCGCCCTGATCGGTACGGCCCTGTTCAAGGTGCACCGTGCACGCCAGCAACTGAGCGCCGAAGGCGAAAAGCCCCCGCCGCGGCCGCTTTGGGTGAGCGTCCTGACGGCCACGACCTCGCTGGGGGTGGTGGTCAGCTGGCTCAGTGTCGCGACGGGTTACATTGCTCTGGGTTTTTTCATCGCACGCCAGATGGTTTGGGTTGGCGTGATCGTGCTGACCTTGTACCTACTGATCCATCTGCTGCAGGACCTTTTCCGCACGCTGCTTTCGCCGGACAGCGCCCGCGGAAAACATCTGCAGACCGCCTTCGACCTCACCCCGAACACGCTCAACCAGGTCACGGTCGTGCTTTCCGGTGTCTCCCGGCTAGCTTTGATGCTGATTGCCGTGATCGCGGTACTGGCACCGTTCAATGCCGGTCCGCGCGAACTGATTTCCAGCGCCTCACGCATTTTTGGCGGTGTCCGGCTCGGCAGCCTGCCGATCGATCCGACCAGCATTGCCAACGGTGTGCTGGTGCTGGTCATCGGCTGGCTGGCCTTGCACACGCTCAAGCGCTGGCTGACCGAGCAATTGCTGCCCAACACGTCGATGGCACCGGGTATGCGCGACTCGGTCATCACCCTCGTCGGATACGTCGGCGGGCTGCTGATATTTGTGCTGACGCTGGCCTCGTTGCGTGTAGATCTCAAAAGCATCACCTGGATCGTCAGTGCCCTGTCTGTCGGCATCGGCTTCGGTCTGCAGGCGATCGTCTCGAACTTCATTTCCGGGCTGATCCTGCTGGCCGAGCGCCCCGTAAAAGCCGGCGACTGGATCAGTATCGACAACGGCGCGGTCGAAGGTGACGTACTGCGTATCAACGTGCGTGCCACCGAAATTCTGCAATGGGATCGCTCCACGGTTATCGTTCCTAACTCGCAGCTGATCACCCAGAACGTGCGCAACGTGACCACGACGCGTGCACTGGGCAGGGTCCATTTCAGCCTGCCGATGCCGCTGGACACCGATGCCGGTCGCGCCCGCGAAATCATGCTGACGGCGCTGAGGGAGCATCCTTCAATCCTGGCTGATCCGGAGCCCTTCGTGCGGCTGGAGAGCATTACCGCCAACTGCATGACGTTCAATGCCTACGCCTATACCGGCAATCCGCGTGACATCTTCGGGATAAAGAGCGATCTGCAATTCAGCGTGCTCGAGCAACTGCGCGCGCAAAAATTGCGGCTGATCCGTCCACAAGACATGCGCATGTACAACGTACCGCCCACCGAACCACCCGCAGAGGACGAACCGCAGGGCGGCTGAACCGACTTTTGATCGAGGAGACGTGTCATGTCATCGAATAACGGCAGCACCATCATTCCCTGCCTGCGCTACCGCGATGCGCATGCCGCCATCGACTGGCTGTGTGAGGCGTTCGAATTCAGCCGCCATGCCGTCCATGAAAATGAAAACGGCGGCGTCGAGCATGCGCAGTTGACGTATGGCGGCGGCATGGTGATGCTGGGCGAGGTGCGCGACAGCCCCTTCGGCCAGCACATCGCGCAGCCCGACGAGGTCGGTGGCCGCGAAACGCAATGCGCCTGCGTCACGGTGATCGACTGCAAGGCGCACTACGACAAAGCGGTCGCCGCCGGTGCCACCATCGTGGACGACTACGCTGACATGGATTACGGCGGTGCCGGTTACAGCTGCCGCGATCCGGAAGGGCATCTCTGGTATTTCGGCAGCTACAACCCGTGGCGGGCCGACTGACGGCCAACCCGCCAAAACCTGGAGGTCAGTGGGTTGCGGCGCTCGGATTCAACGTTGAATCCGGTCGCGCCGACCGGTACATCTGCCATGCAATGTCGCGCAGCAGAAAATCACGGTCATCGCCCTTGGCGTACAGATCGAAGTGGGTCTTGCCGGGAATGAAACGGAAGTCAGATTTCGCGCCCAGGCCGTCGAGCACCGCCTTCAACTTGTGCGCGGCGCCGTCGAGATAGAACGTATCGGCCGTGCCTACGTAGAGGTGGATCTTGCCATCGAGGTCCGGCTTGAGCGTCGGCCAGTGCGACTTCACCAGGTTGGCGATGTCGTAGTGCTCGTGCCAGTAAGCGGCCACCGCCGGATCAACGTCACCCGTATCGCGGTCGAACAGCTCCTGCGGACGGCCATCCTCACCGCGCGGTGAGAACACCCACTCGAACGAGGCCAACTGGCCGCCGTAGGGGCCGAGCACGCGCTCCATCTGGGCAAAGCTCTCGAACGTCGCCTGCACCTTGCCCTTGTCGCGCATCAGCGGGTACAGCGAACCGTCCGCGCGATGATAAACGTTGGCGTGGGCGGCGTAGATATCCGGGCCGGTGAAATCATGGAAATCGCTGGGATCGGGCGAAGTGGACCAGGTACCGCCGAACACTTTCGGATAGCGCGTCTGCAGCCACAGCGTGGCCCAGCCACCCGACGAATGGCCGTTGAGGAAGCGGCCACTGGCTTTGCCGTCGGTTAGGTAGGTGGCATCAAGGGCCGGGATCAGTTCCGTAGTTAGCGCATGGCCCCACGGCCCGTTGTTGACCGAGTCGGTGAACTCGTGGGTGCCGGTGGCACTGGACTCGTCCAGGAACACCCAGATCATCGGCGGCATCGTGCCGCTCTTCATGTCCTCGTACACGCCGAAGGCGGGGCGCAGCAGGTTGCGCAAATTGCCACCATAGCCGTGGGTGTAATAGACCACCGGATAACGCTTGCTGCTCCCGGCATCGTAACCGGGCGGCGTCAGCACCCAGCCTTTCATGTGGACGGGACGGCCCCAGAAGGCAGACAGCGATGGGCTGACGAAATCGATGGCGTGGGTGGCCTGCTTCATCTTCCCACCGTCGGCCTTTGCCCTGGCAGCGATCGCGGCCGGTGCGTCCTTGGGCACGGTCCACATGTCGCCGTCTTCAGGCACCGTGCTGACCAACTTGATGGTCGGCAGGTGCGCCGCCGGCAATGTCACCTCAAACACTTCGCTGACCACATCGCCAGGGCCGCGACCGCCATAGTTGTAGTCGTGGTTGACGTCGAGCACGGCCTGCATCAGGTAGTCACCCGGTGGAAGCTGCGAAAAACCGCTTGGATAGGCTACTTCGTCGGCATTGAATGGCTGGTCTTTGCCCGGTATGAGGTGCGTGATCTCACGTGCGGATACGGCGCCCTTTTGCCTGGAAAACGGGCTGAACTCGACTTCATCGACCTTGCCATTTTTTGCCGCTGCCCGCGCCGACTTCGCGTCCACGGCAAACAACAGCAACCGGCCGGAAATTGCGGTGGTCTGCGGCGCAGAAAGATCGACGCGGAAGGTGTCGCTGGCAGGCGTGGTTACGCCATCGGCCAGCGCCAGGCTGGAAAGCGCCGCGATGCACAGCAGCATGGCTGTGCGCTTGAGCAAATGCATACGGTATCTCCCCTCGTAGGAAATGGTGCGAGTGCGGCGAGCTGGGCTTGCGTGTTATTCCGCGTCTTCTTCTTGGTCGTCCTTGGCGACGGGCTTCAAACGCAGGTCCTGAAAATCAAAACTGAAGTCGGTCAGTGGTGAGACCGGCTTGATTCGCACTTCGGTGATCTTGCCATCGGCATCGAGCGTATAGGTGACGAAGGCGTCGGCATTGAGCGCCCGATCGTCCCACTTCACGATAAAGCTGCTGTGCTGCCATGGCGTCATGGTGCCGAGCAGCTGTCTGGTCTTCGAAAAACGCATGCGCAGTTTGCCGCCCTCACGACTGACGATCACATCGCCATACCACGGATCGCGGAACGTGCCAGCGTAGCTGGCCTGCGGCAGATCCAGTGCCGGGTTTTTCTCGCGCGCGGCCTGATGTTTGGCCCAGCTGTCGTTGGCCTTGCCCTGTGATTTCTTCACGGCCTTGTTGTACACCGCCACCCAGTCGGTCTTCTTGCCCGGGTTGAGATAGGCGTCGAGTACTCGATAGGTGATGGCGTTGAACGCCGCGCCGGACTCCTGGTTGGTCAGCACCACCACGCCCAGATGCTGCTCCGGCACCATGGTCACGCGCGAGACCATGCCCGGCCAGCCGCCGGTATGCCAGACCAGCCGCTGATCGTGGTAATCGGAAAGAAACCATCCTTCGCCGTAACCAAAAAAGTGCGGAGTCAGGGACGCCAGCTCGGGAATCGGCGCTTTGTGGATGTCGATCGGCGTCAGCATCGACCACATCTGCTGATGGCTGTCGGCGGAAAACAGCCGTTGCGGCTTGTCGTCCGTGGAAGTGGTCGGCAGGACGCCACCCGCCAACTGCACGTTCATCCACTTGGCCAGGTCGTGCACGCTGGCGTAGATACCGCCGGCACCAGGATCGTTGAGCCAGGCCATCGGCGGCACCGTTTTCAGGTCCTTGAAGTCGAACTTGGCGTGGCCCATCGCATAGTCCATGCCGGGCCTGAGATACGTCTTGTCGATCAGTGATTCGTCCATGCCGACCGGCTTGAAAATGTGGTCGCGCACGTAGTCGGCGTAGCTCTGGCCAGACGCCTGCTCGATCACCAGCGAGGCGACCGCAAACAGGATGTTGTCGTAAGCGTAGCCGCTGCGAAACCCGTTCTTGATCGGCACATGACGCAAACGTTCGACCACTTCCTTGGTGGTATACGACGTCGGCGGCCAGTACAGCAAATCGCCAGCACCAAGGCTGAGGCCGCTGCGGTGCGCCAGCAGATCGCGGATGCGCATTTCGTGAGTCACATACGGATCGGACATGCGAAACCACGGCAGGTGGTCGATGACCCGATCATCCATTTTCAGCTTGCCGGCCTCGGCCAGCTGCTGCAGCGAGGCGGCGGTGAAGGCCTTGGTGTTGGAGGCGATCGCGAACAGCGTGTGCGCGTCGACCTGGTCCGGCTTGCCGATCTCGCGCAGGCCGAAGCCCTGCTCCATCACTACTTTGCCGTCCTTGACGATGGCCACTGCGATACCGGGCACGTCGAAGGTCTTGCGGGCGCTGTCGACGTAGGCGCCGAAATCCTGCAGCTGCGCCGGCAGCATCGGCGTGATCCGATCGCCGGTCGATACCGGCGGTGGCGTGGTGGCGGGCGCAGGCGTTTGGGCCCACACGCCGGTGGCGAACACGAACAGGGCGCAGCAACCGGCCAGCCTTGAGGCAAGCGGGCGCGGGGAAAGGCATCGCTGGGACATCGAAGAACTCCCTCTGGTAATGATGGGCCAACTATCACGGCAAACCGCGCCCAAGGCCAGCCCTGAAAGTCACGCTGGGACCGTCCCTCTCGACGCATCCCGCTGCGTCGATGATGATGGGTACCTGGCGCGACATGCCACGCTTCTGCCATCAAGGACCCTCATGACGCTGGCACAGCGGATCGCCATGCACGCACTGTTTGTATGGGCGCTCGTGCTTTCACTGGCCGTACTCAGCAGCGATCTTGCCTGGCAGTACAAGGCGCGCTGGCACCGACGAGCCGCCGCCGAGGGCCGCCACTCGGACGTCATGCGCTGGCGTGCGACGTTGTTGCTGATTCTCGCGATGGCCCTGCTGTTTGCTTTCCTGGCTTTCGCCGTGACAGCCCGTAAAACCGGCGCGCTGGTGCCATTCGATACGGCTCTGGCCGACAGCCTGCACGCGAATCTTTCGGTGACGATATGGCACGTCGTCGTCTGGATAACCCAGCTCGGAAGCTCGGCTTTCATCGTTCCGGTGGCAGGCGTGGTCGCCCTGATCCTCATATGGCGCCGCTACTGGCAGCGGGCAGCGGGCAGCGGGCAGCGGGCAGCGGCGTAGGTGATCACGATGCTCGGGATCATTCCCATCGTCAACGCGCTCAAGGGTCTGGTTCAGCGGGTGCGCCCATGGCACGACCACGGCCTCATCATCGAACACAGCTGGAGGTTCCGCAGCGGCCACGCGTTCGGCGCCACTGTTTTCTACGGCATGCTGCGTTACGTGCGGGGGCGCGTGCTGCCGCAGCGCTTTCATCGCATGGTGATCGCCGCTAACGTGCCGCTCAACGGAACGATCGGCATCAGCCGCATCGTGTTGCAGGTTAACTATTTCACTGACGTGGTAGCAGGTTACGCCAGCGGCACCGCCTGGCTTTTGTTGTGCATGGGCGTTGCTGAGCATCAGCACGTCTTTTCGCGTCGATCCACAAACAACGCACCGCGTGTTCTTGAGGGTATCGAGAATGAGTGACCTGTTTTCCTCCGCCAAGCGGACCTCCTCAGACATACGTGTCGGTATCGGCGGCTGGACGTTTGCGCCCTGGCGAAAGAACTTCTACCCCACCGGACTGGTGCAGCGGCGCGAACTGGAATACGCCAGTCGCCATTTGCGTGCGATCGAGATCAATGGCACCTTCTACGGCGCGCAGAAGCCGGCGGTCTATGCCAAGTGGGCCGCAGAAACGCCGGACGGCTTCGTGTTTTCGCTGAAGGCGCCGCGCTATATCACCGCGGGGAAACAGCTGGCTAAGGTCGGAGAGAAGATCAACGCCTTCGTCCAGGGCGGACTGGCTGAAATGGGTGATCGGCTGGGACCGATCCTGTGGCAGTTGCCGCCCTCACACGCTTTCGATGCCGACGATCTTGCCGCGTTCTTTGATGCGATGCCGCGCGAACTCAATGGTCAGGCCTTGCGACATGTACTGGAAGTGCGGCATCCCGGCTTCGCCTGCGAGGCGTATGTATCGCTGGCGCGGGAGTATGGTATTCCCACCGTATTCACTGACTCCGCAGAGTACCCGTCCATCGCCGACCTCACCGGCGATTTCAGCTACGCACGGCTGATGTGCAGCAAGGACGA
>JBDTXA010000130.1:0-10487 GCA_040006415.1 Rhodanobacter sp. | reverse complement strand
TACGACGCTCAATCAGCGCAGCGCCCAGTCCTTGATGATGCGATGGATTGCATCCAGCCCGTCGAACAAAGCTGCTGGGCCAGGCTGGAGAATGATCGGCGACTTGATTTCATGCAGGTCGCCATTGCGTACCGCCGGAATCGTGTCCCAGCCCGGCCGCGCTGCCACCTTCTCCGGCCGGAAGCGCTTGCCGCACCAGGAGCCAAGGATGATGTCTGGCGCACGCCGGACCACTTCGTCGCCGTTGGCAAGAATGCGCTGCTTGGCCAATGGCTCGCGCGCCAGCTCGGGGAAGCAGTCGTCGCCGCCGGCAATGCCGATAACTTCGGCTACCCAGCGGATACCGGTGATGATCGGGTCATCCCACTCTTCGAAATACACCTTGGGCCGTCGCGGCAGCCTGGCCACCGACTCCCGGATCGCCGCGATGTGCGCTTCGGCGCGGCGTGCGTACGCTTCGGCTTTGTCGTAGGCACCCACCATCGCGCCAAGCCGCCGGATGTAGGCGATGATGCCGTCCACGCTGCGATGATTGCTGATCCATACCTCGACTCCGACCTTGATCAGCTCGCGGGCAATATCCGCCTGGATATCGGAAAAACCGATCGCCAGATCGGGATCCAGCTTCAGGATCTCGCCCACTTTGGCACTGGTGAATGCCGAGACTTTCGGTTTCTCCTTGCGAGCACGCGGCGGCCGTACGGTAAAGCCGGAAATGCCCACGATGCGCCGTTCCTCGCCCAGCGCATAAAGTACCTCGGTGGGTTCCTCGGTCAGGCAGACGATGCGCTGCGGAAAATGGTCCGATAGCTGAGATGCGTTCACGCGCTCACTGACCCAGTACGGTCACGATGACCTTGCGTTGATGGGGTTCGAGACGATGTTCCCACAGGTAGATACCCTGCCACGTGCCGAGCATCAACTGACCACTGTCGACCGGTACGCCCAGGCTGACACCGGCAAGCACGGAACGGATGTGCGCCGGCATGTCGTCAGGGCCTTCGGCATCGTGCTCGAACATCGCGTCGCCGTCGGGTATGGCGCGCGCAAACCAGCGCTCCATGTCGTCACGTACGGTCGGATCGGCATTCTCGCTGATCAGCAGCGAGCAACTGGTATGGGCGGTAAAAATGTTCGCGATGCCCACTTGCACCAGGCTGTTTGCAACCAGGTTACCCACTTTTGCACTGATGTCGCTGAAGCCACGGCCATGCGTGTGCACCACGAAACTTTCCTGAACTACGTGCGTGGCGGACGGAGATTGAATCACGGATACAGCATCCGGCAGGTCCAGGTCTGGCCATGTCGGCTCCAGCGAACCCGTTCATGCAGACGAAACTCGGCCCCGTACCAGAACTCCACCATATCCGGCTCGACCAGAAAGCCGCCCCAGTGCGGTGGACGCGTTACCTCGCGCCCGTCGAACTCCGCTTCGTAACGCGCCACGCGCTGCTCGAAGGTGTCGCGATCGGGCAGCGTCTGGGACTGCAGGGATGCCCATGCGCCGATCTGGCTCGGGCGCGGGCGGGTGGCAAAATAGGCATTGGACTCCTCATTCTGCAATTTTCGCGCAGCCCCTTCGACCCGCACCTGCACGCCATTGCGCAGCTGCTTCCAGTGAAAGCACAGTGCGACCTGCGAATGAGCATCGAGCTCGCTGCCCTTGTCGCTCTGGTAGTTGGTGTGGAAGCGAAAGCCGCGCTCGTCCGCATGCTTCATCAGCACGATGCGTGACGCAACCCGCCCGGAGCTGTCGACGGTCGCCAGATTCATGGCGGTCGGTTCCCGGTCGCCGCTGGCTTTTGCCTCGTCCAGAAGCTGCAGAAAGGTGTCTAGAATTTCGGATTTGAGCATGATGTCTGAAACTTTCCTTTTGCATCGAGGCCGACTCGCGCCATCATGGTACGAATGATCCTCATTGATGATAGTGCCATGCCCTACTCGCCCCGTACCGTCTCCCACCCCATGCTGGCGCAATCTGGCCGCATGAAGTGTGAAAGCCGCCGCAGGGCAGGCGCTTGCCTGACTGTCGCGAAAATTCCTCCCGGAGCCATGGTGTCTTGCGAATGACGTCTCACGCCGATAGGCAGAACGAGGCTCTCGCCGGCCATTTGCTCGACCAATACGCCGGGCGTATCGCCCGCTCCCGTCGAGCCTACATTATCGGCCTTTCTGGCCTGCAGGGCAGCGGAAAAAGCACGCTTGCCAAGGTCATGAAGGCTCAGGCGCAGGCACGTGGCTGGCCCACCGATGTGCTGTCACTGGACGACTTCTATTACGCCCGCAGTGGACGCGAGGAGCTGGCACGCGATGTACACCCGTTATTGCGCACCCGCGGTGTACCGGGCACACACGAGATCGAACTGCTGTTGTCGGTGCTGGTCGCCTTGCCGCACGCCAGCAGGAAGCTGCCGGTACCACACCCTCGCTTCGACAAGGGCCGCGATACCCGCTTTCCCCCCTCGCGCTGGCCACGCATCAACCAGCCGCCGAGGCTGGTCATCGTCGAGGGATGGGCGCTTGGCATTCGGCCGCAACTGCAATCGGCGCTGGCCAGCCCGATTAACGCCCTGGAACGCGATCAAGACCCCGATGGTACCTGGCGGCACTGGGTCAACAGGCAACTTCGCGGTTATCAGCCCTTGTGGCGAAAGTTTGATGCCTTGATCGTGCTGCAGGCACCCAGCTGGGAAATCGTGCGGCGCTGGCGCGGCGAACAGGAACAGGATCTGATTGCCCGTCACGCACCTCTGGCCATGGACGAAAAGGCGCTGGAGCGCTTCCTGCTGCACTTCGAGCGGCTCAGCCGCCACGCCCTGGCCACCTTGCCGGCACTTGCCGACACCTGCGTCGAATACGACGACGATCGCCACGTCACCGGCCTGACCCACGGCTGAGCTGACTAGCGTCGAGCATCAGCGGACGGGACCCTCCAACCGTCGCGGTCGGCGGCGGGGTTCCGCTCCTCTCCTGCTTGCAGGGAGGGAGCGGGACGGGTCGTTTGATTCACCTGACAGCAAGAGCGCCCCCTCCCAGCCTCCCCATCCCAGCACGGGGAGGAGCAAAAACCGAGTGTTGTCACGTCTTATCCTGTTCACCAACCACTGGGACCACCAAGTCACCGAAGCTGGGACTGGCGACGTCATCTGAGACTCGATGCTCGTCAGGTCGTCCGATCTCACCCCCTTGATCGCGTTGATCCAAACGCCGCTGATTTCCGCACCGACTCCGCCGCCTTGTGCAAGCCAAGCGTCCCGGCGGACTTCATGCTCCTGGCCGAAGCGCTGCACTGATTTCGATGACCTTTGCTACTGACCTGGCGACGCTACTCCGACCCGAGTGGCCCGCTTAGTCCGCGCTTTTCGGCCACAGAGAAGCGGCAGCGCGTCATCGGCTCAGCCAGCGGGCTCTACCTGCACAGCCGTGCCATAAGCCAGCACCTCGGTCACGCCCTGGCTCACCTCGTTGGCGTCGTAGCGCATCGCCACTACGGCATTGGCGCCCATCGCGGCGGCATGCCGCAGCATCAGCTCGAACGCTTCCTCGCGCGCCTTCTCGCACAGTTCGGTATAGATTGAGATGTTGCCGCCGACGATCGTCTGCAGCGCCGCGCCGAGATTGCCAACCACGCTGCGCGAGCGCACGGTGATGCCGCGAACGATGCCGAACGAGCGAACGATGCGGCAACCGATGATGTCGTTTCCGGTACTGACCTGATGGTTGGGAATGGCGGGCATGGTGTTCTCCTTTCAGGTGGATGAATCGTTGGGATATCCGCTAAGGATCTGGGCTGCGTAGCCGTCTCGTGCATCCGGCCATTGCGGCACGAAGCCGCTATCGCGAAGACGCCTGTTGCTGAGCCGCTTGCTGCCGATGCCTGCGGGCGGCGGGCCGTCGGGCGGTGGCGGCGCATCGAGCAGGGTGGCGAGATGGTCGTACAGCGTGGCCAGCGGCAGCGGAGTGTTGTCCACGCCGAGGTAGAGCGGTTTCGGATCAGGCAGACGCAGCAGGTGGGCAATGACCGCCGCCGCATCGTCGACATGGATGCGATTGGCCCAGTGCGACAGCGAACGCGGCACGCTGACGTTGCCTGCGAGCAAGCGCTCGAGCAACTGCGTGCGCCCGGGGCCATACAAACCGGCCAGGCGCAACACGATCGTCGAGCCGCCCGCACTGGCCAGAAGCTGCTCGGCCTCGAGCAGGATTTCGCCATTGAAGCCGGGCGGCGCCGCCGGTGTCTGTTCGTCCACCCAGCCGCCGGCGTGATCGCCGTAGACCGCACTGGACGACACCAGCAACGCACGCTGCAGCGGCGCACCGGCCAGCGCATCGAGCACGTTGCGCAGACCATCGACGAAAATCGCGCGATAAGCGAAAGGCTCACGTCGGTCCGGTGTCGGCAGATAGACCAGCTGCGTGATACCCGCAGGCAGATCTCGCAGGCTTTCGGGCCGGGTCAGATCCGCCTGCAGCCAGTGGACACCATCGGCCCCGTCACGCGGCGCCTGGCGACGCAGCGCCCACACCGTATCGCCACGTGCCTGCAGGCACTGCGCCACGCGTCGGCCCACATCCCCGCAACCTGCCAGCAACACCTGTTCGCTCACTGCCACATCGCTCCTGCAGGGACCGCACTCGCCCTGCTAGCATTTGCCCATGAATCCGTCGTGCAATCTTTTCATCATCGGCCCGACCGGCGCCGGCAAGACGTCCATTGGACGACGGCTTGCCACGCATTATGGCCTGTCATTCGTCGATCTCGATCAGGAGATCGAACAGCACTGCGGCGTGGACGTAAGCACGGTGTTCGAGATCGAGGGCGAGGCCGGTTTCCGCCAGCGCGAAAGCGACCTGCTGGATGAGTGCAGCCGACGCTCCGGCGTACTGCTTGCCACCGGCGCCGGCGCCGTCCTGTCACCCGCCAATCGCCGTCACCTGGGCGAACGCGGGTATGTGGTGTGGCTTCAGACCAGCATTGCGCAACAGCTGGAGCGCCTCGAACGCGATCACCGCCGCCCGCTGCTGGCCGCACCCAACCGGCACGAGCGCCTGCAAGCCATGGCGGATAGGCGCGGACCGATCTATCGCGACCTCGCCGACCTCGCCATTCCCGGCGCGCATGGCGGTGTTGCCGCCGCCTGCGAGCGCTGTGTCGAGCTGATCGACCACCATTGGCGGCGCTCTCCCACCGCATCAGTACGGCGTAACGCATGAGCCAAGCCTCCCCGATTATCATCACCGTCCCGCTCGGCCAGCGCAGCTATGCCGTCTGCATCGGCTCGGGCCTGCTGGAGGATCATGCGCGATGGCGCGCGATGCTGCGTGGGCGGCACGCGCTGGTGATCAGCAACACCACGGTGGCACCGCTGTATCTGCCGCGAATCGAGGCCGGTCTGCAGGGTCTGTCGTGGGCGTCGCTGCTGCTGGAAGATGGCGAAGTGCACAAGACCTTCGCCAACGTCGGCCGCGCACTGGAAGCTCTGGGCCAGCTGGGGGCCACGCGAGACGCCTGCGTAATCGCCCTCGGCGGCGGCGTGGTCGGCGATCTGGCCGGGTTCAGTGCCGCCTGCTGGATGCGCGGCATCGACTTCATCCAGATGCCGACCACCCTGCTGGCCATGGTCGACTCGTCGGTTGGCGGCAAGACCGGCGTCAACCTGCCCGTGGGCAAAAACCTTGCCGGGGCGTTCCATCAGCCGCGAGGCGTGATCGCTGATATCGATACGCTCGCCAGCCTGCCCGAGCGCGAATACCGCGCCGGCCTGGCCGAAGTGGTCAAGGGCGCGGCGATCGGTGATGAACCGTTCTTCACCTGGCTGGAGCAGCACGCCGATGCCCTGGCCGCGCGCGACCCGACCGCCGTGCTTGAAGCCATCGCGCGCAAGGTCGAGTACAAGGCCGGCGTAGTCGCGCGCGACGAAACCGAGCAGGGCGAACGCGCCCTGCTCAACCTGGGCCACACCTTCGGCCACGCACTGGAAACCGCCGGCAACTACACCACCCTGCTGCACGGTGAAGGCGTCGCCATCGGCATGCTGCTGGCCGCGCGGCTATCCGAGCGCATGGACATGAGCCGCGTCGACGACAGCGAGCGCCTGCAACTTCTGCTGGAAAAGCTCGGCTTGCCCGTCGCCATCCCCGCCGGCATGGATCCAAAGAGACTGCTTGCACTGATGCGGCTGGACAAGAAAAACACCGCTGGCGTACTGCGCCTCATCCTCTGGCGCGGCATCGGTCGTGCCGAGATCGTCGGGGGTGTCAGCGAAGCAGACGTTCTGGCCGTACTGTCGTAACAGCGACTTGCGGGAGCGACTTCAGTCGCGATGATCTCCGCTCAAGCACCAAAAGCCCCGCACCCAACTAAAGGAATTCCCTCCCGAACGAGGCGCCCCACGTCACTTGCGATAAACTCGCCTGTCAACGTTTCACCCACCGGAATTCATGCGCCTCTATCTGCAAACCCCGCCCGGGACCGCCGACGCGCCACGTTACGTCCAGATCACGCTGGAGCAGGACCTGCTCGGCGGCTGGACGTTGTATCGCGAATCGGGCACCGAAGGCGGCCGCGCCACTCTGCGGCGCGAGCAGTACCTCGAGCGCGACGAAGCGACCGCGGCCTTTGAAAAAGCCCGCGACGCGCAAATCAAGCGCGGCTTTCGCGTGATGTTTGCCCAGGGCCAGGAAGGCCCGTACAGCCGCTGACACCCCCTTTCAAAGTTGACCAACATGTCCGATGTCCTGAAGAACGACCGCTTCCTGCGCGCGCTGCGCCGTGAGCCGACCGACACCACTCCGATCTGGGTGATGCGCCAGGCAGGCCGCTACCTGCCGGAATATCGCGAAACCCGAGGCCGTGCCGGCAGCTTCATGGGGCTGGCGCAAAACCCGGAGTTCGCCTGCGAAGTCACCCTACAGCCGCTGGAGCGCTTCGAGCTCGACGCCGCGATCCTGTTCTCCGACATCCTCACGATCCCCGACGCCATGGGACTGGGCCTTTCCTTTGCGACCGGCGAAGGCCCGCAATTCGCCCGCCCATTACGTAGCCGCGCCGACGTAGAAAAACTCGCCGTGCCCGACATGGACGGCGAGTTGCGTTACGTCATGGATGCCGTGCGCCTGATCCGGCAGGAACTTCACGGCCGCGTGCCCCTGATCGGCTTTTCCGGCAGCCCGTGGACGTTGGCTTGCTACATGGTCGAAGGACGCGGATCAAAGGATTTCGCCACGCTCAAGGCGATGTGCTGGAACGACCCAAGACTTGCCCATCAGCTACTCGACACACTGGCCAAATCCGTCTCTGCCTATCTAATCGCGCAGGCCGAAGCCGGTGCACAGGCGTTGATGATTTTCGATACCTGGGGCGGACTCCTCGGCCCTGCCCCATTCCACGAATTTTCACTGCGCTACATGGCCCGGATTGTTGACGCGTTGAAGGCCGACCCCGCCTCGCGTGACATTCCCGTCGTGCTGTTTTCCAAGGGTGCCGGCCGTCACCTCGCCGCTCTCGCCGACACCGGCTGCGCCGGACTGGGCGTGGACTGGACCATCGATCTGGCCGACGCCCGCGCCGACGTTGACGGCCGCGTGGCCCTGCAGGGCAACCTCGACCCCTCCATTCTGCGCGCCAGCCCCGACGTCATCCGGCACCAAGCGCGTGCCGTGCTCGACAGCTACGGCAACCATCCCGGTCACGTGTTCAACCTGGGTCACGGCATCACGCCCGAAGTGGATCCCGATAACGTCAAAGTCCTCGTCGACGAAGTGCACGCGTATGGACGCACCCTGCGCGGTAACTGATTCCGGCCGCGCCATCCAACAGCTGGTAACTCAGCGCGTCGTCACCGTTGTAGACGATGACGTGGACCCACTGCGTCGAAGCCGACGCCAGAAGGCAATCTCCAACCCGAGCCCCAACAACAGCAGTGCGCTGCCCAGCAACGGCGCACCGAAGAACGCCGGACCGATGCCCAAGACATACGCGAGCGCCGCGGCTGCAAAACATACCGTGCTGGTCAGATAGCGCATGCGGTTTCTCCGTGGAATCACAACGACTGAGCATGCACGCCGTCGCCTGAATGCCGTCAGGCATTGGCTGGAAACGCACAGTGGCAAGCGATCGACTGGCGTCTGCCGCGCTCGCCCGTCGCAAGAGGCTTTGCCGTGAACCGCCCTCCTCGTGAAAATCCGTTTCTGAAATGTTCTATTGGTGACGCGGGGCACATCAGGCAGGTACCCAGCGTCTGTATATCCAAGCTCGATGGCCCGCCGCGGGCGATGGCTGAGATGCAAAGCCCAATGACCTCATGTGTCTTCGTGACTCGATCGCGGCATGCCAGAATCATCGATGAACTCAGGATGGACTCATGCAGGGCTTCCACCGAGCCGCGTGCGCTCCATGTCGGCAAACCTGCGGCAGCCATCGCTCACCCTATGGAAATTTTCAGAGTACGGTTCGTTCGAAGATCACGTGATACTTGCCTGTTTCAAGCCAGGTCGGAACGAGTGGTAGTTATCCGCCTATCAAGCCTCGGCGAGTGGGGCCGCGCCGCATAGCCAAATCCGCATGATGGCTTTCCTGGATGCGAATTTAGCGCTACGGCGCCCGAGAGTGCACCGGGGTGAGCTGTGTGAGCATACAGAGCCACGTGGAACCTGTCTGGCGATAGACGTCCGTGATGTATTCGTCAGCCTGAATCGGTTTTCCATCGAACGTGCCCGTGTTCTGGCCTCGGCCCGTGACCCAGGCCATGTCACCGAGCACGGCTGCATGTGTCGCCACTTTGGTCATTGACGCATGCGCCAGTCGACCGGAAGCCACGACATCAAGGATCCTGGCACGTGGCACAGGTCCCGCTTCTGGAGTAACCAGCAGCCAATCGTCCGTGATGCACTCGGCGATACGTTTGATGTCGTTGGAGATCATCGCCGCATTGAATTTCGCCTCAAGATCAACAAGGAACGGTGGAATCTGTGTGGTGATCATTTGCTCGCCTTGATGGATATCCAGCCGACTGACCTTTGAGACGAAAGGTCAGTCGTCGGCTTGTCATTCGCAATCAGATCCCAGTCCGACCTGGGACACGCCATTGAAGAATGCTGGAGCCCCGCCTGAGCGAGATCAGCGTCGCGCATAGGTCCTCTGTGGCAGGGCCGGAACGTCATTGCGCTTCAGGCGGCTGCCAGAGTTCGACCTTGTTGCCTTCCGGGTCCATCACCCAACCAAACTTGCCGTACCCGGAGTCATCCGTCTTCTCGAGCACGTCACAGCCCTCTTCGCGCAGCGCTTGAAGCAGCGCCCCCAAGTCATCAACGCGATAGTTGATCATGAAGGTCGAGGTGCTGGGTGCGAAGTGGTCTCCGCCCGCCGCGCCCACCGACCAGATCGTTGATCCGGCGACCGGATTGCCTTCATCGTCGGTCCAGCTAAAAGCGGTGCCGCCCCACTCCTGGACATCGATTCCGAGGTGCCGCTTGTACCAGGCTTGTAATCCCGGAGCGTCCTTTGCGTTGAAAAAGATGCCGCCAATGCCAGTGACTCGTTTCATGGAAACTCCGAGATGGGTTAGGTACCACCACTGCCGGGCCGATGCGTCAATTGAGCCACGTACTCAGCGCGCGCCGACCCGTTCAGCGGGACATCGCGCTCAAGGCACCATTCTGACATGGCAAATGCGTCGACAAAGACACGCTCTACCTTATGGCCGCTGGCCTCGATCTCGCGAACAGCCTGGCGCGCAGATTGCAGCCACTGCTCGTACGTATCGTCAAGCTCACCCCGATCGGGCACCAGCGCACAAAGTAGTTTCCATTGCTCCTCGTCGAACCAGGCAAAGCATGGAACATAACGATGTTGTCTCGAACTCATTGTGTGCCTCAATTTGCCGAGGTGGCGCATTGTCCTTAATGCTGGAGTCAAGGCGTATGCGGTACACACGTCGCGTTGACTACTTGGTTGGACATCACCGTGCGAAGTACTTGGGATTGAAGAACACGCCACGCACTGCCACCCACTTGCTCGATGAGCATCACGGTCGAGAATGTGACGCAGAGCGGCACCGGTAACACGCCAGCATTGCTGAGACTATTCCCAAGTGCCCTCGGATTGCGCGGGTGAGCCAATGTTATGTGAGGAGCTTGATACCGAATGGTGCTAGAGCCGAGAATATACTCACGCAGCAAGCAAAAGGTTTCCTCTCCCGAAATACAGGGCAACAGCACGCCATGCTCGTGGAAAGCAACGGGAGGGCCGAAAGAAAGTTTGATGGACGTTGCTTGCACATCGGCTAATCGGTTGGCGAGCTGAGCAGGAGCAACAAGAGCCAGTTCATCCTCCCGACAGAGCGTCACATGCGCGGGAATGAGGTTGCTTTGAACCGGATCCAAAATTCGACGCACTGCGTCCAGCGCTGAAGCCACGGGCTCTGGAACGTACATGCTCAGTTGTCGTCGAGTACTCACGATTCGGTTGAAACTCTCAAGTGACGCCT
>JBDTXA010000129.1:0-10578 GCA_040006415.1 Rhodanobacter sp. | reverse complement strand
CGCCAGCCAGGTCACGAACAGCATGCTGACGCTGTACGCCGGCCAGTCGCGCTGGCTGTCGCGGGCCAGCCACATCACCGTCACCGTCAGCGCGCCCACCACGAACATGGCGAACAGCGTTGGCAGCTGGCAGAAGTCCGGCAACGGACTTTGTTCGGCGCGGCCGCGTGGGCCGCTGGCAGGAGTGGATGCGCGCATGCCGGCCAGTATGCCGCAGCGCGGCTTTGCTCAGGTCAGTCGCTGGCCAAGCCAGTGACGCAGGTCGCTGATTTCTTCGGCGCAGACCGCATGCGCCATCGGGTAGGTGTGCCAGTCCACGCGGTAGTCAAGCAACTGCAACAGGTCGCGCGAATCGATGCCGCGCTGCAGGGCCACCACCGGGTCGGCGGTGCCGTGGCCCCAGAAGATCGGTGTTTCCGCATTGGCGGCGCTGCGCTCGGGCGCGAAGGTCGACGCAATCGGCATGTAGGCCGACAGGGCGATGACGCCGGCCAGCTTTTCGGCATGACGCAGCCCGGCTGCCAGTGCCATCGCGCCGCCTTGCGAAAAGCCGGCCAGCACAATGCGCTCGCTAGGTACGCCGCGCGCATGCTCGCGCGCTATAAGCGTTTCCAGTTCGCTGATCGACGCGCGCACGCCGGCCTCGTCCTGCCGCGCGGTGAGATCGAAGCCGGAGATGTCGTACCACGCCCGCATCGACATGCCGTTGTTGATCGTGACCGGACGCACCGGCGCATGCGGAAACACGAACCGCAACGGCGGCCATGCCGCATCCACCAGCTCTGGCACGATCGGCGCGAAGTCATTGCCGTCGGCACCGAGGCCATGCAGCCACAGGATGGTGTAGCGCGGCTGTGGGGCAGTTTCGTGTTCGATGGCGGGCAGTGTCATGAGTTATTCGCTAGAAAGATGGGAAGGAAGCGTCGTGTCACGGGGGACGTCATCGGCAGACCGGGACATGGTAGTTCCCAAAGCCCTAAAGAGCTTGTTATACCCTCCAACCCTTGTAGGAGCGCGCTCGCGCGCGATGCTCGTTCCCTCACGCAGCCTCATAGGCCGGCCTCAAAGCAAAAGCATCGCCCGCGAGCGGGCTCCTACAAGGGCGGGTGCGGTGCGCTGACGGGCTGGGATGTTGCACCACACTGCTGATCCCCATCGTCCGGTGGCAAGCTGCATGGATGCCTTTTCCTTTATCTTCTGGACACAAGGCCCTGCGTTCGGGTCGTTTGTCGATACCCGGGCGGGTGTATTTACTGACTACGGTGACACGCGGACGTCAGCGTTTGTTTGTGGATCCGGCGTGCGTGCGGGAAGCCAGTCGCGTCATCGATGCTGCGCCGACGTGGGGCAATGCACAGCTACTGGCCTGGGTACTCATGCCCGACCACTGGCACGGCGCGTTGCTGCTTGGCAAAGAACCACTGGGCCGAGTCATGAACCGCTTCAAGGCCAACGTATCCCGTGCGTTGCGCGATGCGGGCATCTGCCAGAGTCCGCCGTGGGCACGCGGCTTCCACGATCACGCCTTGCGCAAGCAAGAGGACCTGAAGGCGACGTCGGAATACATCATCGCCAATCCGCTACGCGCTGGTCTGGTCGACAACGTGCTCGATTATCCCTACTGGAACGCCGCATGGCTCCCCACCTTGTCGGAGCCCGCTCGCGGGCGATGCTCTTGATTCGGGGTCGAGAGCAACGCTATTGGATAAACGCCAAAGGCATCGCCCGCGAGCGGGCTCCTACAAAAGCCGGTCAATTTCTGGAGGGCTTGGTAGCCTCCAACCCCAGCTCATGCGCAAAGAACGTCAGCCCAATGGCGGTATCACCGACGCGCTGACTGAACGGCGCGCCGATGCCGTGGCCGGCGTTCATGCGGGTCAGCAGCATGGTCGGTTGCTGCGAGTTGGTGGCGTTCTGCAATGCGGCGGTGAACTTGCGTGATTGCCATGGCGCCACGCGTGGATCGTTGGCGCCGGTGGTCATTAGCACCGCGGGATACGCCGTGCGCGGCTTTACGTTCTGCAGTGGCGAATAGGCGAGGGTGGCCTTGAACTGGGCGGGGTCGCTGATGCTGCCGTATTCGCTGACGTTGTACGGACCGTTGGCGAAATCGGTCTCGTGACGCAGCATGTCGTGGATGCCGACCTTGGCCATCACTGCGCGATAGTCGCCCGGATGCTGCACGATCTGCGTGCCCATCAGCAGGCCGCCGTTGCTGCCGCCGAGAATGCCGAGGTGGTCGCGGTCGGTCCAATGCGTGTTGACCAAGGCCATCGCCGCGGCGTGGAAATCGTCGAACACGTTCTGCTTGTGCAGCTTCTGACCCTGAGCGTGCCATCGCTCGCCGTTCTCGTTGCCGCCGCGAATATTGGCGAAGGCCAGCACGCCGCCGTGTTCCAGCCATGCGAGGTTTGGGCCGATGAAGCCTGGCTTGATCGGAATGTCGAAGCCGCCGTAGCTGTACAGAATGGCCGGGCGCTTTCCGTCAGGCGTGACGCCAGGCATCGACAGCACGGTGACCGGAATCTTCGTGCCGTCCTTCGAGGTGCCGTCGATGCGTTGTGTGACGACCTTCGAATAGTCGGCGGCGGGCTTTACCGCGAACACGGTTTTTAGCGTTCCCGCTTTGCCGTCGTACTCGACCCACCGGGTGGGTGTCGTCCAGCCGCTGTAGCTGATCAGCGCCTGGTTCTGGCCGGACTCGGACGCGATGTCGCCCACGCCCACGCCGTGCGCGGGCAGCGGCAGCTTGCGCACGAACTTCGCGTTGGCGTCGTATTGCTCCACCCACCAGTCCGGACCCCAGCTGCGCGTGACCAGGAAGCCGTCGCCCAGCGGGGCGATGTGCTGGATTGCGCCGTCGCGCGCAGGCAGCACGGGGACGACCTTGCCGTCCTTGTTAACCGCGATAATCCTGCCGCGCGGCGCATTCCGGAACGAGGCCGCATACAGCCGTCCGGACACCCATGCCGCGGTGCGCACGTTCGCGCTGCGATCAATCACCCGCTTGAAGTCGGCGCCCTTGCGCAGAAACACCTCGGCCGGGCCGCCATCGCCGTCGTAGGCAAGTACCGCGGTCTGTGCAGTGCCCGGGGAATTCACCAGCACGTACTCGGCCACTTTCGAGTAGCCCTTGCCGAACACCAGCGTGTCGGCCTTCGCGGCCTGGCCCAGCGCGTGATGCATCAGCGTGGCGTTGAACTGTTCCACCGGCTGGCCTCTCGGTGGCAGCGTGAAACGCACGTAGCTGAAGCCTTTCTCGTCCGGGTCCCAAGCCACCCCCTGCGGCGTGGTGCCACCGCCGGCCCAGGGCAGCGTATCAGCCAGCGTCCGGCCGCTAGCCACGTCCAGCACGTGGAGGGTGGTCAGCTCTTCGCCGCCTTCGGCGCTGCCGTAGGCGAGATAGCGGCCGCTTGGCGAAGGCCAGTAACCGGTGATGGCGGTGCTGCCGCGGTCGCCGTTGGGATCCACCAAGGTCTTCGATGCACCGTCCGGCCAAGCCTGCGCGACCAGTACCGGCTGCGGTTGTGGCGGGGTCTGCTGCAGGTAGAACAAGGTGCCGCCAGCGAGGGTGGGGTCGGAGCGCGTGGTGGAAGTGATCGCCAGCTTCTGCACCTGCGCGGTCAGCGCCTTGCCCTCGGGCATGGCGGCCAGTTCGGCTTCGGTGTAGTCGTTCTGCGCCCTGATCCAGGCCTGCACGTGGGCGTCATCCGGGTTTTCCAGCCAGCGGTACGGATCCTTCACCGTTACGCCATGAATCACGCTGGCCGAGTCGCGTGCCGGGCTGGCCGGGGGCATCGGGCGCGCGTTACCCACCAGCGAGACATCGCGCGGTGGATGACTGTTCTGCGGCGGCAGCTGTGCCGCGTAAGTGGTCGACACGGCAGAAAAGGCGAGGGCAACGACGAGGGCGAGACGCATGATGGAGCTCCGCGATCGGTAACAGACGGTCAGGGTAGCGCTGGGACTGGCCACCTGCACCAGCGAAATTGGCGACCCCTGACTTCTGGCACAGGCGGCGGCGATGCCATGCCGCGCTCGGTTATCCTGATCTTTTGCCCGGGGAAATCCATGCGCCGACTGCTGCTTGCCGCTCTCGTTGCCTTCACCATGTGGCCGGCGATGGCGGCCACGTCGCCGACGGCACCGTCATCCGCCACCCGTGCGCTGGACATGGAAACCATCATGGCCAATCCGGACTGGGTCGGCGAAGCGGTGGAAAGCCCGTACTGGAGCATCGACGGCAGCCACCTCTATTACCAACTCAAGCGCAGCGGCAGCCCGATACGGGATCTGTACCGCGTCGATCCCACCAGCGGCCAGAGCGTGACGCTTGATGCGGCGGAGATGGCCACCGCCGCAGGCCCCGCAGTGTTCGATCGCACCCATCGGCACGCCGCCTTTCTGCTGCACGGCGACGTGTTCGTGGTGGATCTGGCCAGCGGACGTCGTACCCAGGTCACCGTCACGGCGGCGAAGGAATCGTCGCCGCAGTTCTCCGCGGATGGACGCTCGCTGCAGTTTCGCTCGGGCAATAACTGGTATCGCCATGATCTTGCCAGCGGCATCACTGCCCCGGTCGCGTTGCTGAAGTTCGCCGACGACCCGAATGACAAGAAGCCCGACGAGCTGGGCGCCCTGCAGCTGAAACTGTTCAAGACACTGCGCGACGAGAAGGCTGACGCGCAGGCGATTCGCGATCAGGACCGTGCGCTCGAAGCTGCCGATGCCGGCCGCGCCGTCGCACCGTTCTGGCTCGGTGACAAGGTGGCCCCGGTCGATACCGAACTGTCACCCGACGGCCGCTGGCTGCTGGTGGTCACCGCCGCCAAGGGCTACGACGCCGGCAAGGTGCCGCAGATCAGTCATTACGTTACCGACAGCGGCTACGTGGAGCCGGAGGACGTGCGCAGCTACGCCGGCCACAACGACCCGGCGCCGCAGTCGCTGCTGCTGATCGACCTCGCCGGCCACCATACCTATAAGCTCCGCACCGACAGCTTGCCCGGCATCAAGGACGACCCGCTGGCCGCGCTCCGCAAGCAGACGGTGGCGTCGCTGGAGAAGGCGGGCAAAGACGACGAAGCCAAAGCGCTCAAGGCGCCCGATGTTCGTCCAGTCACCATCCTGAGCGCCGATAACGGCGGCGGCATCGTGTGGAGTAACGACGGCAGCAACGCCGCCGTCGAACTGCGCGCCATCGACAACAAGGACCGCTGGATCGCCAGCGTCGATCTGGGCAAACACGCCCTGGTCAACCAGCACCGCCTGCACGACCACGCCTGGATCAACTGGAACTTCAATGATTTCGGCTGGCTCAAGGACAATCGCACGCTTTGGTACATGAGCGAGGAAAGCGGCTATTCGCAGCTGTATCGCAAGTCGCTCGGCGGCAACGCGAAGCAGCTGACGTCCGGCAAGTTCGAGGTCAGCCATCCGCTGCTCAGCGACGATGGCAAGTGGTTCTATGTGCGCACGAACAAGGTCGCGCCATACAGCTACGACGTCTACCGCCTGCCGGCCGACGGCGGCGCGTTGGCCCGCATCACGCAATATCAGGCGATGGACGACTTCAAGCTGTCGCCCGACGGCAGCCAGCTGGCGGTGCTGCATTCCGGTCCCTACACCGTCGATCAGCTGGCGGTGCAGCCGAGTGCCGGTGGCGCCGCGCGCGAACTGACCAGCACTGTGCCGGCAGCCTATGCCGCGCATCACTGGATCACTCCGAAAATCGTGCAAGTGCCGTCCTCGCATGGTGTCGGCATGATTTACGCCAAGTATTACGGTCCCGCCGACGAGAGCGAGGCGGCCAGTCGCCCCGCCGTGCTGTTCGTGCACGGCGCCGGCTACCTGCAGGACGTGACCCTCGGCAGCACCTACTACTTCCGCGAGCAGATGTTCAACAACATGCTGGTGCAGAAGGGCTATGTCGTGCTCGACATGGACTACCGCGCCTCTGAAGGCTACGGCCGCGACTGGCGCACCGCCATCTATCGCCAGATGGGTCATCCCGAATTGGAGGATCTGCTCGACGGCAAGGCATGGTTGGTGAAAAATCACCGCGTCGATCCGAAACGCGTCGGTATCTACGGCGGCAGCTACGGCGGCTTCATGACTGAAATCGCGCTGCTGCGCGCGCCCGGTGAATTCGCCGCCGGCGCCGCACTGCGCGCACCGTCGGACTGGACCAGCTACAACCACGAATACACCGCCAACATCCTCAACGACCCGCAGCTCGATCCCGAGGCGTACCGCATCAGCTCGCCGATCGAATATGCCGACCAGCTGCAGGATCCGCTGCTGATCGAACACGGCCTGATCGACGACAACGTCATGGCCAGCGACTCGCTGCGCCTGTACCAGCGCTTCATCGAACTGCACAAGAATAACTTCTGGATCTCGCTGTATCCGATGGAACGCCACAGCTTCGAACACCCGGACTCCTGGCATGACGAATACCGTCGCATCGACGAGCTGTTCGACAGGTATGTGAAGCCGGTGAAGTAGCCGCTGCGCCGTTCGGCAAGCGTCCGCTACGGCACGCCGATGTGCCACGGACTCTTGCCGATCGCCGAGACGCGACGACAGCGAAAAGCGTTGACCGATCGATTCAAAAACTTTGCCGACAGGGCGCATCCGTTGGGTCCGTCACGTCGATTCACCAGATTCGCGTCGAGCCTCAGCCGACCGTGCTTCGCAACCATTACGGGCGGCGGTGAGATCTTCGCTCCCTCCCCTGCTAGCAGGGGAGGGCTGGGGTGGGGGTTGCCCTTGATTCACTCGACAGCAAGCGCAGCTCCCTCACCTAAAAGACGTCCATTCGCCGCGGCCTCCGCCTGCCCGCAGGGAGAGGGGCAATACCCCTGATTCTCCATGTCATAACACGCTCTCCAACAGGGGAATTACCAAGTTGCCGAAGCTGAGGCTGGTCATACAAGCGGAGGCGTATTTCTGCCGTGGGCGCTCGGCTCACTTGATCTGGCATCCGACGCGCAGGCGGCGCTGGCGCTGGTTTTGATTCCCCTTTACGCCTTGCTGCCGATTGGCGTGGGTGGGGTGATCGGTTATGTGGTTGATCGTCGCCTGCGTCGCTCACACCCTGACTGACCGCCCTTTTTAGGTTGACTCACCGACCAAATCCACCTCACATCGTCCGTGCCCTCGCACGTCGAAGCGTATCTGTAGACCTGATTGGCATCGAACTCCCGCTTGTATGGCCAACCTCAGCTTCGGCAACTTGGTAATTCCCCTGGTGAGAGAGCAAGTTCGGCCGGTGCCGGAGCGATGTCGTTACTCGGTCAATGGTGGGCAAGCGCCGTATGGCCTGCTGGCCCGCGCAGGTATGGGAGTGACGCCGATGTACGCGGAAACCTGCATCAGATCGATATAGTCCTTGGTTCCCGACGCATGCGACGCCGCATGGAGCCTGTTCGTGGCCGGCCAGCCCGAGCATCCGGTGTGGATTGGAGGTCTCTCCGCAAGCAAGGTCTGATTGTCGCTGTCGGCCAGGACACGGCAATGTCGGGTACGTTCATGAATGCGGGCTCACTCGCTGACTGCAGGGAAGGCTTATCTATCTGGTCAGTGCGCCAACGGTCCGGCAGGGACTAAACTTCGCGCCTGCCGCACCGGCGTTCGCGCCCTCAGTTTTCCTGCCTTTGTGGAATCCTTCATGGCCATCAGCAACCGAATCCCGCGCCCTTGGGTGGATCGCCGCATTACGGCGCGCCTGCTGATGGCCACCGAACTGGAAAAGCTGCCAGCTGACGAGCGTGCGATCGTCGAACGCTTCATCAGCCGCAAGCACATGGCGCGCAATGTGCTGCAGGAGTTCGATCAGAGCATGAGCTTTGGCGAGCGCCTGGCCGACCGCGTGGCGGAAGTCGGCGGCAGCTGGAGTTTCATCCTGGTGTTTCTGATGGTGATGGCTGGCTGGATGGCGGTGAACAGTGTGCTGTTACGGCACGAGGCCTTCGATCCCTACCCGTACATTTTGCTCAACCTGGCGCTGTCGTGTCTGGCCGCGCTGCAGGCACCGATCATCATGATGAGCCAGAACCGACAATCCGATTCCGATCGTGCACAAGCCAAGAACGACTACGAGGTCAACGTGCGCGCCGAACTGGAAATCCTGCAGGTGCACGAGAAGATCAACGCCTTGCGCGAGACCGAACTGTCCGAACTGATCGAGGCGGTGCGGCGGCAAGACGCGACATTGCAGGCATTGAACGAGCAACTTGCGCCACGTCGCGGTTGAGTCGAAAGGGCAAGCCTTCCGATTGATTCGGCCTGTAAAGAGTCATGAGTCGCGTTCGCCCTGAGCGTAGCGAAGCGATGTCGTAGCGTGGCTACCCCGATACTGTTTCCCGGCCGCATCAATAACCCTTCAATCTCCAGTGTGCAGCCCGCGTTCTACGGACGCAGCCCCGCCGCTTCGCGCGCCAGCAGTTCGATCGCGTCCCAATCGCCTGCAGCCAGCTTGTCGGCGGGCGTCAGCCATGACCCGCCGACGCAGATCACGTTGGGCAGGTTGAGGAAGTCGGTGGCATTGATGAGGCTGATGCCGCCAGTGGGACAGAAGCGAACCTGCGGCAGCGGGCTGGCCCACGCGCCGAGCAGTTTGTGCCCGCCGGCCGGCACGGCGGGGAAAAATTTCAGATGACGGTAACCGCGCTCGAGCATGGCCATCACTTCGCTGGCGGTGGCGGCGCCGGGCAGTAGGGGCAGATCGCTGTCGTCCGCGGCATCCAGAAGTTTCGGCGAGACACCGGGAGACACGGCGAAGCGCGCCCCGGCTTGCCGCGCCGCCTCAAGGTCTTTTGCGGTAAGCACGGTGCCGACCCCGATAATTGCACCCTCCACTTCGGCGGCGATGGCGCGAATCGCGTCGAGCGCGGCGGGCGTGCGCAGGGTGACTTCAATGGCGGGCGTGCCGCCGGCGACCAAGGCTCGGGCCATCGGCACGGCGTCCTTCGCGTCGTTGATCACCACCACCGGGATCACCGGCGCCAGACGCATGGTGGCTTCGATCTGCTGCTGTTTCTGTTCGATGGCGGTCACATGAGTCTCCGTGTGTTCTGGCGCCTCCCCCTGCGCGCAGGGGGAGGCTGGGAGGGGGTTGTTCGGGTTGGCGAGCAAGGTCAAGAGCGGACCCCACCCCAATTCTTTCTGCGACCGAAGGAAGTCCCTTCAGGGGCAAGCGGGGGAGGGAGCAAAGTTACAGTACGCCGGCACCCAGGTCAGCGCTGGCGGAGGCCTGGCGGAACAGTCCGAACAGCTCGCGGCCCATGCCACTGTGCTGGGAGGACAGATCGGCCTGTTGCGGATGGCGTGTGTCGAATTCGCTGGCGTCCACCAGGACGTCCAGACGTCCATTGACGGCATCGAGTCGAATCATGTCGCCCTCGCGGATCTTGCTGATCGCGCCGCCGGACACAGCTTCAGGCGTGACATGGATCGCCGCCGGCACGCGGCCGGAGGCACCGGACATGCGCCCGTCGGTAAGCAATGCGATGCGATGGCCGCGATCCTGCAACAGCGCCAGCGTCGGCGTGAGCTTGTGCAGTTCGGGCATGCCGTTGGCCTGTGGTCCCTGGAAGCGCACCACGGCAATGAAGTCGCGATTGAGCTCGCCCCGCTTGAACGCCGCGGTGACCTCGTCCTGGTCGTGGAACACCACCGCGGGAGCCTCGACCACGAGTCGGTCGTCCGGCACCGAGGACACCTTGATCACGGCACGGCCGAGATTGCCCTGCAACATGCGCAGGCCGCCGTCGGCGCGGAACGGCTCGTCGGCACCTCGCAGCACGCCGCGGTTGCCGCTTTCGCGGGAAACCGGCGTCCAGTACAGCTTGCCGTTGCTATCGAAACCCGGAAGCTGCGCATAGCCCTCCATGCCGGTGCCGAAGATGGTTTTCACGTCACCGTGCAGCAGCCCGGCGCCGAGCAGTTGGTCGATCAGGAACGCCATGCCGCCGGCCTGATGAAACTGGTTCACGTCGGCGTATCCATTCGGATACACGCGGGCCAGCAACGGCACCACGCTCGACAGCGCGTCGAAATCGTCCCAGCGAAGCTGGATCCCGGCTGCTTGCGCGATAGCCACCAGGTGCAGCAGGTGATTGGTGGAGCCGCCGGTGGCGTGCAGGCCGATCACGCCGTTGATGATGGCGCGCTCGTCGATGATGTGACCAACCGGCAAATAGGTGTCGTCCAGCGCCCCCAGCGCGTCCACCCGACGCACGACTTCGGCGGTAAGCGCGTCACGCAACGGCGTGTCCGGTGGCTCGAAGCTGGCACCGGGCAGGTGCAGGCCCATGATCTCCATCAGCATCTGGTTGGAATTGGCGGTGCCGTAGAAGGTGCAGGTGCCCGCGGTGTGATACGAGGCCGCCTCCACCTCCAGCAGTTCGGCCTTGGTCGCCTTGCCCTCGGCCCAAGCCTGGCGCACCTTGGATTTCTCCTCGTTGGGAATGCCGCTGGGCATTGGGCCGGATGGCACGAAGGCACCGGGCAGATGGCCAAAACTCAGCGCGCCGATCAGCAGGCCCGGCACGATCTTGTCGCAGATGCCCAGGT
>JBDTXA010000128.1:0-10707 GCA_040006415.1 Rhodanobacter sp. | reverse complement strand
AGGCCGGTGGCCACGCCGATAAACAACAGAACAGGCCAGTATTCGGCAAGCACGATGCAACGTACCTCCGCGCCCTCGGGCGCATCAGTGACCGCGGGGAGACGGTCCGACGACTTCGATTCGGCAGGCTAAACAGCCTTCGGCCGCTTAACCAGACCTGCAGGCGCTGAGGCCACAGGAGTCCGACGTTTCGCGAAACGGATTCGCGAATCTCGCCATTGTATCAGTGCTCTTGGGTACAACAAGCCTTGACGACCGATGCAATGCAGATTAACGCACGCAAATTTTCGGCCCGCCGAGCGGATTCACATCGTGAAAGTGGCGCGCTCGGAGGTCAGCGATCCGGCAAGGATGTTCTCGATCCGGCTGCGAGCAGCTTCGGCGTCGCCCGACTCGTTGAAATGGATGCCAATACCGGCGATGCGATTGCCCTGTGCGCCGACGGGGCTGATCCAGACCACCTTGCCGACCACCGACAGGCGCTCGGTCTCCTCGGCCAGGGTGACCAGCACCACGACCTCGTCGCCCAGCGAATACGACTGCGCGGTCGCGGCGAACAATCCACCGTGCTTGAGGAAGGGCATGTACGCGTTGTACAGCGAAGCCGCGTCCTTGATTTTCAGTGAAATGATGCCCTGACGGGCGGCCATGGGATTCATGCTGTGCTCCTGCCGGACGTTTGCACCGGCCGATCGATAATTGCGATCTTAGACGCTGTGTCCAATGCGTGCCACAACCCCGGTGACACTTTTGAAGATGAAGTCGATACTCAGCGGCCGTCTGGCTGATTGGCCAACAGCACCTGGCGTTCGTTGGCAAGGTCGCCCCAGGACGCTGGCGGCACCCAACCAGCGACCCACAGCGGCACCTCGGCAGCCCGCATCGGGCGGGAGATCGAGAACCCCTGCAGTTGGTGGCATCCCAGTGACGCCAGCAGGTCACCCTGTTCGGAAGTCTCCACGCCCTCGGCAATCACCATTTTGGCCAGCATCCGCGCCGTGGTGATGACCCCGGCGGCGATAGCCATGTTGCGTTCATTGCTCAGGATATCGCGCACGAAGCTCTGGTCGAGCTTGATATGCTCGATGTCGAGGTGCTGGACGTGACTGAGTGAGGCGGTGCCGGTACCGAAGTCGTCCAGCCCCACCCGAATGCCGCGCTGACGACACTCTTCGATCACCAGCTTGGCACGCGCATGATCCATGCTGGGACCGGTCTCGGTCACCTCGATGCCGAAGCCCACATCCATGACGTCGGGATAGCTCTCCAGCGCGGCATCGATATCCGCAAAGAACTCCGGGTGCAGCAGATGGCGGGTGCTGATGTTGATCGACACCGGAAGTGAGACACCGGCCTGAATCCACGACTGACAGCAGCGCAGCGCCTCATTCAGGACGTAGCGGCCGATTGGCCGCGCCAATTGCGGATCGTCCAGCACGTGCATGAACCTGATCGGCTCGATCAATTCGCCGTCGGTGTCGTCCAGCCGCAATAGCGACTCCATGCCGGCCACCCCGTTCAATCCGGGCAAGCCGTCGATGTAGACGATGGGCTGAAACAGCAGTTGCAGGCGGGAGTGCTGCAAAGCCTGGCCAAACCGTTCGCGCATGGCCTGCAATCGCAATTGCTCCAGCTCCATCTCGGGTTTGTAACGTACCCCTCGATCCTTGCCTTCCGCCTTCGCCGCGCACATGGCCAAATCGGCGTGTCGAACCAAGCCTTCAGGATCGGCGTCATCCAGTGGGAAAAGCGTCCAGCCGATACTGGCGGAAAGATAAATATCTCCGCCCATCAAGTTGAACGGTGCCCGCAAGGCCTGCAGGATGCATCGACTGATCACGCCGAACTGCTCCGGGCTGTCGAGGCCGGATATCACCAGGGCAAACTCGTCTCCGCCGAAACACGCCAGTACATCGGCTTCGCGCAACAGGCACAGGATTCGGGCAGAGGCCTCCGCCAGCACCTGGTCGCCGCCGCCATGACCGATCGAATCGTTTACGATCTTGAAGCGATCCAGGTCGAGCACGCCTACCGCCAGCAGCGATTGCTCCTTTACAGCCTCAAGCCGCGCCTCGGTGAGAAGCTCAAAAAGCAAACGTCGATTTGGCAGACCGGTGACCACGTCATAGAAGGCCAGTCGCTCGACTCGCGCCTCGTGCATTTTTCGTTCTGTGATGTCTCGTTGCTGCCACATCCGCCCTTGCTGACCACCGTGAATCACGATGGGGCTGAAGTCGCGCAAGACGACGCGACCATCCTGCATCAGAACCTCGTCACCGCGCACGGCCTGGTTGTTCGCAACAATTTCCCGAATCCGTACGGACTCCCGCTCAGGGTGCAGATAGGCGCGACTTATATGAGCATGAATGACCGCCGATGAGCAGTTTTCCAGCTCCGCCGGAGCATGCTGAAAACCGAACTGGGCGCAGAAAGCCTCGTTGACGAATCTCACCTTGTCGTCGCCACAGATCACCAGAATGGCGGCATGCTGATGAGACAAAATCGTACGGAAGTTCGCCAGACTGTGGCGGAGCTGCTGTTCTGCGACAGAGTGCGCTGCCCGCTGCCGCTGCCTCTTGATGCCAAGCCCCAGCTCGAGACTCATCTCGACGAGAGCCAGGATCTCGTTGGCCGAAAATGCGGCGACCCCCGCCGCACCCATCACGAGGACCCCAAGGCTTTCACCAACCACGTCCAGCGGAAGCGCCAGCAAGGCATGCAACCCTGCCGAACCCTCGGGTCGATAACGGACAACCTCGGGCTGCCCGCTGGACATGGCAGTGACAGTGGCTTCAATGATGAAGCACTCATCAGCCTTCCGGAAGGTAGACACGGTTGACGTAGCAGACATTCCTTCCGCTATCTGCCAATGAAGCGCCTGGGGACCGTCCTTTGCACGCAGGCCGATCGCTGCAAAACGATAACCGCCTGCTTCGAGCACGGCACAGCAGGCATCGGCCAGCAAGGCTTGTTCGTCCACAGCGCTTGCCGCGAGCTTGAGGATGTCACTCAACAGCCGCAGCGCTCCGTGCTGGCGACGTTGAAACGATCCGCCGGACAGCCTCGGGTGGCCACGCATCAAGTCCTTTTTAATAGTGCGCATTCGTCATGCCGGCCGGTTATATCGGTTTTGGCAACTTGCCTTGGACAGGGACCAACGTGCATCGTCAGGCATTCCCCTGTTTCCCCTGTTCCCCTGTGCCAGCTGCAGCCCCTTTTCCCCAGGAAACTCGCCGGCCCTTGCCGCATCGTGCAGCAATCTGGTCATGGCGACAACCTCAAAGTTCGCACCAACCCCAATGATCAAAGATCCAGAACGTATGCAGATCCCATGCCAATTTGGTGAAAATGGGAGAGCTTGCCGCGCCCGCGTCCGCGGTGAGATGAATCGAACCATCCGGCGCCTGCTGCAAGGGAGCTTCCGACCAACGCCAGCTCCGGACATCCACGGCGCTGGCCAGCGACAACCTCAACCACGGCCGCATCCATGCGGGTGGGCGCCACGGCAGCATGCGGGTCGAGGCTGAGGGCGCCGCCGACACCTCGACATAGCGTTCTTGCCGCACGGCCCACCGGCGCATGCGATCTCCACTGAGAACCATCTGACTGCCGTGCTCCTGCAGAGCAGCTTGCTTGTTCGCCTGCTGCGCGATTGAGCCGGCAGTTTCCACACAACTGACGCTCCGCGTCCGACCATGCACAAGATAGGTCAGCAGTTGCGGCTGGGAGGAAGATGCCTTGACTGCCAGCCGGACCATGACGTGTGCCGCACCATGATCGGGGTGACGGTCGGCGAGTGACGGCATCACCACGAGAGTAGGTGCGAACGCCTCGATCTTCTCAGCTACGCTGGCCACCGCGTCAGATCCCGGCTGCATCAGGCGATCGGTCAGTCCCATGTCGGGCCAACCAAGCGGCTGCAGCGCCTCCGGTGGTAGATCGAGCTTCGCCATTGCCGCAAGAATCTCCGCATGGCGGCGACATCCCCAGCGCCGACGCTCATCGGGTCCTATGCGGAGACGGCGTTCCACCCATCGCTGCGGCCACGGATTGTTGTCACCCGCCGTAAGCAGAAGGATCCGGACCGTGCCTCCGGCGGCCCGGACCTGCTGAATCAGGATGCCTGTGGCGAGAGTCTCGTCATCGGGGTGTGGCGCCACGACCAGCAAGCGGGTGCGGGCGGAAAATGTCGGCAAGCCGGTTGCACCCATCAATGCCACTGAGCCAGCAGCTCAAGCAGCAGCAGATCCGCACGCAAAGGACCGCGCAGACTTTCCCGGGTGCGATTGACTGTCTGGTACCACTCGCCCAGGGATTCGACATCCATCTCACTGCCCAGTGGTGCGTCGCCATGGCTCGATCGAGCCTTTATCTCATCGGCCACCGCCTGAGCAGCGAACCATAGCCGCTGTGCCGGCGCGTTATCGAGCCAGCGCTTGACGATTTCCATCGCCTGACCACGTCCGGCGGCCAGCGCGGCAAGATCCTTGCGCACCTCGAGTCGCTGCTCCAGCGCACCCTCCTGTGCCCACGCGCGGGCAAGGCCCGGGTTGCCCCCCGCCGCCGCCAGTGCGTCCTGGGCATCGGGCACTCCTTCTGCCTCCAGCCAAAGCAGCGCTTCAGCTGCCGCGGGCGGATGGAATTCGGTCCGCTGACAGCGACTGCGAATGGTTTGCGGCAGACGCCACGGCGCATCCGCCAACAGAACCAACATGGTCTGCGCCGGCGGCTCTTCCAGCGTTTTGAGTAGCGCGTTGGCCGCCGATACATTCATCGCATCGGCTGGATCAATGATGGCCACCTGCCAACCGCCAAACTGACTGCTCATGGCCAGGCGTGCCGACAGCTCACGAATCTGGTCGACAACGATTTCCATCCGCGGCGTACCATCCCTGCGCAAGCCGAATGTCAGCGAAATCACATCGGGGTGCGTTCCCGCAGCCACCAGCAAACAGCTACGGCAACCTCCGCAAGCGTCGCCGTCGACCGGCTCGTTGCATAGCAGTCCGCGCAGGAAACGTTGGGCAAAGGCACGCTTGCCCAGTCCAGCCGCACCGGAAAGCAACAACGCGTGCGGCAAGGCATCGCGCTGACGTCGCGCCTGCAGACGTGTCCAGTGGTCGTCATGCCACGGCAAACCCTTCATCGCCCGTCACCTTTGATCAGTACCGCTAGGGCGTCGGTTGCTGCCTGCAGGACCGTCTCAGGTCGCTGGCTCGCATCGAGGGTCCGAAAGCGTTCCGGCTCAGCCAGGGTGCGTGAGCGGTAACTTGCCCGAACCCGCTCGAAGAAGGCATCCGCCTCGATCTCGATCCGGTCGGCATCACCTCGGCCAGCGGCGCGAGCGCGGCCGGTCGATACAGGCAAATCCAGCAACAGGGTGAGATCTGGCTTCACCCCGGCGCAGGCCCATACTTCAAGCTGCGCGATCCGGTCGACAGGCTGACCACGACCGCCGCCCTGATAGGCGTAGCTGGCGTCGGCATAGCGATCGCACAGCACCCATTGTCCAGACTGCAACGCCGGCTCGATGACTTCACGCACCAGCTGAGCACGCGAGGCGAACATCAGCAGCAGTTCGGTTTCGGCGGCCAGTTCGCGGTGGGCGGGATCAAGCACGATGGCACGCACCGCTTCGCCGATACTCGTGCCGCCCGGCTCACGTGTCTGTACCAGCGCAATGCCGCGCTGCTGCAGGTAATTGCAAAGACCCGTCAGCAACGTGCTCTTTCCGGCACCCTCACCACCTTCAAGACTGATCAATTTTCCGCGAACCGGAGTCATCGGCAACGCTTCCGCTGGTAGCAGTCCACATTGCGATTGTGTTCCGTCAGCGAGCTGGCGAACACATGGCCGCCATTGCCACGGGCAACAAAATACAGTGCATCACCATCCGCAGGATGCAGGGCGGCCTCCAGCGCAGGCCTACCCGGCAAGGCAATGGGCGTTGGCGGGAGGCCGGCGCGCGTATAGGTGTTGTATGGCGTATCGGTGGTCAGGTCGCTTTTCCGGATATTGCCATCGTACTTCGCACCCATGCCGTAAATCACGCTGGGATCGGTCTGCAACAGCATGTGGTCCTGCAGCCGACGCACGAACACACCGGCAATTTGCGCGCGCTCGGCCGGGATGCCGGTTTCTTTCTCGACAATCGAAGCAAGGATCAGCGCTTCATACGGTGTTGCCAGGGGAAGGTTCTTTGCCCGTCTGGGCCAAAGGTCGGCGAGTGTCTTGACCATGGCTTTGTGCGCCCGGCCGAGAATATCCAGATCACTGTCGCCCTTCACGTAAGCGTAGGTTTCCGGCAGGAAGCGGCCTTCCGGCGCTTGGCCTCCCGCGCCGATCTTCTGCATGATCGCGGCATTGTCGAGCGCGGTGCTGTTGTGCCGGAGTTTCTCCGCGCTGGCCAGGGCCAGCCGCAACTCGCCAAAAGTCCAGCCATCGACGATGGTGAAATCGCGTTGCACCACCTTGCCGTTCGCCATGTTGTACAGCAACTGCCGTGGCGTCATGCCCGGCGTGAGGGCGTATTCGCCAGCATGCAGTCTGTCGGCCACACGCATCCGTTCAGCCAGCACGCGCCAGTAAAAAGGGTTGGCCGCGCTCAGCTGGCGCCGACGCAAGTCACCGACGATGCTCTTGAAGCTGGTACCCCGGCTGATGTCGATGCTGCTGCCTTGCACAGGCACACTCAGCGGCGCCTTGGTGAAGCGGTTGAAGTCGACCCATCCGTAGATCGCCACGCCAGCGGCAGCCAGCAGCACGATCAGCATCAATAGCCGCGTCAATGCGCGTCCGCGCATCGGTTTGTCACTCATCCGCCCTGCTCCATCAAGAATCCCAGATTGCGCCAGTGCTGCTGCAGTTGGCGCGTCGTGTTGCCCGGCGCAAAGCCACGCTCACCCAACGATTTTACCGGCACGATGCCGCGCACGCTCGAACTGAGAAAAACCTCACTGGCACCCCGCAACGTTTCCAGCGTCAACTCAGCGGTCCTCGCCCGCGGCTGCAACGCCAACACTTCGGCTCTTGCCACTCCCGCTACGCCGCAGCGATCCAGTGCAGGCGTCAGCAGCACACCATCGATAACAGCAAACACATTGGCCATGGTCGCCGAAATCACCTTGCCATGGCCATCGCGCATCAGGCCCTCACCGATCGCCGGATCGCTCCACTCGGCGCGCGCCAGCACCTGCTCCAGTCGGTTCAGATGCTTCATCCCCGCCAACAATGGTTGATCACCCAGGCGGATGTCGCAAACACGCAAGCGCAGCCCCTCGTCGTAGACTTCCGCCACAAACGGTGGCGGGACAAATGCCGCCACCACGCGCGTGGGCCGCGGCCAGACAGGTGGGGCGTAACCGCGCTCGCCCACGCCGCGGGTCAGTGTGATGCGCACCACCGCCTGCGGCATGTCGTGAGTGACCTGCCGCACCTCGTGCCACAGCTGCGCCGGGTCGGGCCGCGGCATGTGCAGGCGCACGCAGCTTTCACTCAGTCGCTGCATATGGCGAGGCCAAAGCGGTGCCGAACCTGCCATCACGCGAATGCTTTCAAACAGGCCATCGCCGTAGGCCAGACCACGGTCCTGCGCCGAAACCTGGTCCGCAGGCTCACCGTTGACGAGCACCCGTGCGCTCGTCATTCCGCCACACCCAGCGCCCGCAATAGACCCCGCGCCTTGGCCCGGGTTTCATCCAGCTCGTTTTCGGCCACCGAGTCAGCGACGATGCCGGCACCGGCGCGCAGGCTGACTTCCTTGCCGACCAGCGTCAGGGTGCGGATCAGAATGTTCAAATCGAGGTCACCGCTGCGATCCAGATAACCCAATGCACCGGTATAAGCACCACGCGGCGCCTTCTCCAGTGCGGCAATGATTTCCATGCAGCGCACCTTGGGACAACCGGTGATCGTACCGCCGGGAAAGGTGGCTGCGATGATGTCGCCAGGTGTCATCTCGGGGCGCAAACGTCCACGTACATTGGAGACGATGTGGTGAACGTGAGCGTAACTCTCCACCACCATCATTTCGTCGACCTCGACCGTGCCCGGCACGCACACCCGACCGAGGTCGTTGCGCTCCAGGTCGATCAGCATCACATGCTCGGCGCGTTCTTTCGGGTGCGCGGTCAATTCGCGGATGCGTTCCAACTCATCGTCACCGTCGATCCGCGGTCGGGTACCCGCGATCGGCCGGGTTTGCGCCTTGCCGCCACGCACCTCCACCAGACGTTCGGGAGACGAGCTGGCCACGGCCCAGTCCGGTTGCTGGAACAAGCCCGCGAACGGGGCCGGATTGGCCTCCCGCAACGCTGCGTAAAGAGAGGCCGGGGTGGGCGGCTCCGAAAAACGTGCGCGCCATTCGCGGGACAGATTCACCTGGAAAATGTCGCCCGCATAGAGATGCTCGTGGATGCGCTCCACGCCGTCCAGAAACCGCGACGGCGGATCCTCGTCCCGTTCTACCGGCACGTCCAGCGGAGCGATCTCCAATGCCGTCGAGAGATCGAACTCAAGCTCGTCCAGCAAATGCTCGTTGCCTTCCTCAACCATCAGGAAGGTGCAGTCGTTCGCGTGATCGACGACCACGGCTGCCGGGCAACGCAGTGCCACCGCCACGGGTAGCGTCGCGGGGGCGTGCAAGGTCAGGGTCGGCTCGATCTCCGCCGCCAGTTCGTAGGCCAGAAACAGCGCCCAGCCACCGTGAAACGGCAGCGCATCATCTTCCGCGGGAATACGCTCGGCTTGCCAAGCCGCATCGAGCGCATCGAGAAACCGCCCTGACTTTGGAACGCCGTTGCCATCGTCAAGCTGACCGTCAGCTCGCAACGTGAGTTTGCTGCGCGGAAAGGCCAGCAGGATGTCGTAACGCGATTGGGTAGTGCCGTGCACCACGCTTTCCAGCAAACACGGATACCGCTCCGGAAAAGCCGCGGCCGGCGCGAGAAGATCGCGTCGGCCGCGCAGGAGTCGACGATGACAGGTCACGCCTCGGGACGTCCTTCAGATGCGGCGGAAGGCCAGTGTTCCGTTGGTTCCGCCGAAGCCGAACGAGTTCGAAATCGCGACATCAAACTTTGCCTCACGAGCTGTATTCGGCACGAAGTCCAGGTCGCAACCCTCTCCTGGCTCATCCAGATTGATCGTCGGCGGAAGAACCTGGTCGCGCATCGCGAGAATGGTGAAGATCGCCTCGACACCGCCGGCGGCACCGAGCAAGTGACCCGTGGTCGACTTGGTCGAACTCATCGCCAGCTTGTACGCGTGATCGCCGAAAATCTTTTTCGCAGCCATCACTTCGCCCAGGTCGCCCAGTGGCGTCGAGGTGCCGTGGGCATTGATGTACTGCACGTCAGTCGGCGCAAGGCCGGCATCATTCAGTGCGCTCTGCATGCAGCGCGCCGCGCCCTCACCACCCTCGCTCGGAGCGGTCATGTGGAATGCATCGCCGCTCATGCCGAAACCGGCCAGCTCGGCATAGATGCGTGCACCGCGTGCCTTCGCATGCTCGTACTCTTCCAGCATCAGCACGCCCGCACCATCGGACAGCACAAAGCCATCGCGGTCCTTGTCCCACGGGCGGCTGGCCCGGGTCGGCTCATCATTGCGGGTCGACATGGCCTTGGCCGAGCAAAAACCGGCCATGGCAGTACCTGTGGTGGCGAACTCGGTACCACCGGCGACCATCGCGTCGGCATCTCCGTACTGGATCATCCGCGCGGCCAGACCGATATTGTGGGTCGCCGTGGTGCAAGCCGTGACGCAGGCGATATTCGGACCCTTCAGGCCGAACATGATGGAAAGCTGACCCGAGACCATGTTGATGATCGAGCTGGGCACGTAAAACGGCGAGACCCGACGTGGTCCCTTGGCTGCCAACTCCAGCGTGGTCGCTTCGATGGTGTACAGACCACCGATTCCGGCGCCGACGGCTACACCGATGCGCGGCGCGTTCTCTTCGGTGACTTCCAGCCCGGAATCGCGCAACGCTTGCGAACCCGCTGCCACCCCGTAATGGATGAACGGATCCATCTTCTTCACATCCTTGAGCGGCATCCAGTCCGACGGCTTGAAGTCACTGACTTGGCCGGCGATGCGGGTGGAATAGGCGGATGTATCGAAATGGGTGACCGGGCCGATGCCGCTGACACCTTGGAGAACACGCTCCCAGGCGCTTTCGAGCTCGTTGCCTACCGGCGAGATGATGCCCATGCCGGTCACTACTACGCGACGCTTGCTCATGCTGTCTTCCTTCGTGATTCCGTGAATTCAGGGTCGGCGGCATCCGCGACACGAATCCTGGATACGTCGTCCGCAACGGCAGCGACGCATTCCACCCACCATACGGGCTCGGACGTTACAAAATGCAGAAACGAAAACTGCGCCAAGAAGGCGCAGCATTCGACATCACTACATGGAACGACTGGCGAGCGACTCGCCAGCCAATCGGGTATCCGGTGATTGATCCCGAGTCATTTGAGCCGGGCCAATCCATCCGTACCGATCAATCCTTGGAGTGGGCCTTGATGTAATCGACAGCCTGCTGAACGGTGGTGATTTTCTCGGCATCTTCATCCGGAATTTCGGTCTCGAACTCTTCCTCGAGTGCCATGACCAGTTCCACCGTGTCCAGCGAATCTGCGCCCAGATCATCCACGAACGAAGCGTTCGCCGTGACTTCATCTTCTTTCACGCCCAACTGCTCGA
>JBDTXA010000127.1:0-10725 GCA_040006415.1 Rhodanobacter sp. | reverse complement strand
ATAGCCCATGCGCTGGAGCGTTTCTGCAGCCAGCAGCGAGCGCTGACCACTGCCACAAAGCATCATCAGCGGACGACGACGATCGGCTTCGATTTGCTCGATGCGCAGCTCCAGAAAACCGCGCGACAAACCAACTGCTTGGGCGGGTGATCCGCTGGCGCGTTCACCGTCCTCACGAACGTCGATCAACAAGTCGCCCTGGGCCTGTCGAACCAACGCCTGCGCTGGCGACACTTCCGGCACACGTTCGCGCAGAGCTTCCAGCCATGCGTCTCGGTTCAGTGATTCGCTCATGCGTCCAGTCTACGGGAAGCAGATAGGGCCACGCCCCGGGAATTCTTCAGCGAGTACGCTTGATGAGGTCGGTCACCCTGCGCCGCGCCTTCTGCTGCTGCTCTTTGGTCAACACCTTCTTGCGACCGGCGTAGGGGTTCTCACCCTCGCGGAACGCAATTCGCACGGGCGTTCCCTCGAGCTTGTAACGTTTGCGGAAAAAGTTTTCCAGATAACGCTGGTAGGCCGGCGCAATGTGCTTGGTGCGCGTTCCATGGATCACGATGGTTGGCGGGTTGTTGCCGCCCGGATGGGCAAAACGCAGCTTCGGTGCATGGCCATGCACCAACGGAGGCTGATAACCCTCGTAAGCCTGCTCCAGCGTCTTGGTCAGGTCGGAAGAGGTCAGCACCCGGGTTGCCGACGAATGCGCACGGACTACAGAGCTCATCAGTTCGCGCAGACCCGAGCCATGCAGTGCAGAGATGTGCACTTGCTTGGCCCAACTGACGAAGACCAGCCGGCGGTCCAGCGCGCGCATGCATTCGTCACGCTGATACTGATCCAGCCCATCCCACTTGTTGAGCGCGATGACCAGCGCCCTGCCCTCATCCATCGCATAACCGATCAGGGTGAGATCCTGGTCGGCCAGATTTTCACGTGCGTCGACCATCACCACCACGACCTGGGCGGCAGCGATCGATTGCAGCGTCTTGATGATGCTGAACTTCTCGACCGCTTCCTCGACCCGCGCCTTGCGCCGGATGCCAGCGGTATCGATCAGGGTAAAACGCTTGCCGTCACGCTCCAGCGGGACGCGAATCGGATCACGCGTGGTGCCGGCGACTTCGGAGACGATCAGACGATCCTCGCCCAACAGGCGATTGATCAAGGTGGATTTTCCAGCATTCGGGCGGCCGACAATGGCGACACGAATGCTCCCATCCTCGCTCTCTGCCTCGGTGGCGCTTTCCTCATCGCTCGGGAGCAGCGGGATGACCATTTCGATCAGATCGCTGGTGCCGCGGTTGTGCGCAGCGGACAGCGGCAGGATATTGACCACACCGAAGGATGAGAATTCGGCCAGGACAGCTTCGTCGTCCAGGCCATCGGTCTTGTTGACGCCGGCGATGATCGTCTTGCCACTGCGCCGCAGTTCATTGAGGATCACGTAATCCTGCGGCAGCAATCCTTCGCGTGCATCCACCACAAACACCAACACGTTCGCTTCGGCGATAGCCAGACGAACCTGCTTGGCGGTGAGCGCGTCCATGGCGTCGTCGACACCGGACAAGCCGCCGGTGTCGACGACCACGAAGGGCCGATCGCCACCGCGGCAGACGCCGTAATGGCGATCACGGGTGACACCCGGCAAATCGGCTACCAGGGCGTCACGACTGCGCGTCAGGACATTGAAAAGGGTCGATTTACCGACATTGGGACGACCTACTAGTGCGACGACGGGCAGCATGATGAGTCCATGGTCTCCGCGATCAGCGCGCGTTGAGACGGTAAGCGCCGATACGGCCTTTGACGTCTTCGACGTAAACGACATCACCAACGACCAGCGGTTGCGCGCGAATGGCCTTCTTGGAAAGGCGCTCGCGCGCGGCCAAGGCGCCATCGCCGGTTTGCAACCAGTGCACGTAGCCGTCCAAATCGCCCACGACGACATAGTCGCCCTGTACCGCCGGGCCGGTGACCCAGCGATATTTCAGTGCAGCGTTCTTCCACGTGTCGGCGCCGCCACTCTTGTCGAATGCCCATACCTGGGACTGATCATCGACACCAAATATCGCGTTGCCGCTGACGGCAAGCGATTCAAACGTCGAGAAGGGGTGCGACCAAAGAGGACGCCCGCTGGGGCCGTCCACGGCCATCAATTTGCCGTGATACGCGGCGCCGTAAAGGGTCGTGCCGTCGAGCAAAATGCCACCATCGACATCATTCAGCCGGTCAATTTCGGTACGACCTTCGCCACCGGATAGCTTCTGCTCCCACAACTTCGAACCATTATCGAGCCGCAGTGCAACAAGTTTGCCATCGTCGCTGCCGAAGAAGAGCACACCGTTGGCGGTAAGCATCGGGCCGTTTCCGCGAAGGCTCAACAGTGGAACGTTGCCCTGGTCGTAGACCCAGCGACGGTCCCCAGAGCTGCGGTCGAGCCCATAGATGCGACCGTCGCTCGTACGAACAACGACGATATCGCCAACGATCACCGGCGTCGCCAACACTTCCGACTTCAGCTCGGCCTCCCAACGAGGGCTGCCATCCTTTGCACTCACACCGTAAACGTGACCATCCAGCGTGCCCACAGCGAGCAGGTCGCCCTGGACAGCAGGGCCGCCAGCATAGACGGCATCCTTGCGTTTTGCGTCGCCCCAACCGAACCAGCCATGGGTGCGTGAACTCTTGGACCAGATGGTCTTGCCGGTAGCGGCATCAAGAGCAGCAAGCTTGCCGTCGGTGCTGTCTGCATAAAGCACACCGTCAACCACAGCCGGGCGAAGACGTACGCCGCTGTCGCCAGCGCCGTCACCAATGCTGCTGCGCCACAGGCGAGTCACTTGAACGGTAGGATTGAAATCCTTCGCGAGCGGCGTCGGCGGCTGAACGTTTTCCTTCTTGAAGGAATGGCAACCGGTAAGGGTCACCAATGAAGCCAGTGTGATCAGTAAAAATCGTTTCATGCACCCTGCTTCCCGGCTATTGCCAAATCATCAATTTTCATCTGCAGCGCACCGCGCTGCGGCGCTTCTTCGCTCAGTGACGACAACGCTGACTTGTAAGCCTTGCGTGCGTCGTCCGATCGTCCAAGCTTGACCAGCACATCACCGCGGAGTTCCTGAGCCATGCCCGTAAAGCTGTCCGCGGGAAGGCGATCAAGTGTTGCCAACGCGGCCTTGCCATTGTCTCGCGCCAGTTCCACCTGCGCGATGCGAAGCATGGTCAGCGATTTGAGCGCGGGAGCGGACGCGTGGTTTTCGGCCCATTCCAGCGATGCCTGCGCCTTTTCAGGTTGCTTGACCTGCAATTGCTGTTTAGCACGGTCACTGACGGCAAACACGGTATAGGGAGACTTGGCGTAATCCTTCATCAGCGTATCGGTGAGCCGCGTGGCAACGTCCGGCTTGCCCGATTGCTGCGCTACCTGCACCTGCCTGTAGAGCTCCGATGCCTGCCCTTCGTTACGCGCCTGGTGGTGACGCCATTGCTGCCAGCCGAAAATACCGACCAATCCGATCGCGATACCGACGATGATCGATATCCCGTTTTCGCGCAGCCATTTCTGTACCAGTTCGCTCTGTTCGTACTTGTCGTATTCTTCGAATGCCATGCAATCACCATTGAAAAAAGGCTGCGCACCCGCAGGCGCGTGCACAGTCTTGCGCATTAGATAAGGAAAGGGCCGATGACACTCGACCAATCACGTCCCTCAATACTGAAAGGACAATGCGCAAGCATAACTGAAAAGGGCCGCTTGGAGCGGCCCGGGAAGGAGATCAGAGGCTGGCCGCGGAGGCTTTGCCGTCCTGCATCTGCACTCGGAAATGCGCTACGTTGGCGTGCCGGAATTCATCCAGCCGCTGCGAATGCCCATCGATGCTGATTTGCGCACCGGTGGCATTGCCGATACGCACATCGAGCGGCTTGTCGCTGCGATACGTCTTGTTGCTTCCGGCGGGCAGCAAGCCATACTCCAACCGTGTGCCGTCAGACCCGATCACTTCCACCCAGCTGCTCGCATCAAGAGTCAGATGAAAGCTGTGCGTACCCGTTCCCGTGTCGACGGGTGATGCCTCAGGCTTGGCGACAACATCAGCTGAATGGTTGTCGCTGCTGTCGATGCTCGGAAATGGCGCCATTGAAGCCAGCAAAGGCTGATCCTGTTCAGGCTCGATCTTGGGCGGTGCAATCGGCAGCAGCTTGCTCGATGAGGTATTGACTGCGGAGCTTGGACTGGCCGTGTCCAGTTGGGCCACGGGCGCCGAATCCAGCGGAGCAAAATGACTGAGATCGCGATCCAGCGTGCCTCGCACACCAAGCCAGATCATCGGCACCACAATCACCGCGGTCAACACGACATACGTCGCCGCCGTGGCGTAGCGATCAAACAGAAAGCGTGAATGGGAAATACCGCCAGTCGCCACGAGCGTGGTCTCCACCCGTTTAATGCGATCGAGCTCGACTTGAAGGGATGCCTCATTGATGCCCAGGTAGCGGCCGTACTTCCCGATATAACTCGCAAGATAGACCTTGGAGTCACTGCCGTCGTACTCGTCGCGTTCGAGCTGACGTAGCACGCGTGCTGGCAGCTTGAGCAACTGAGCACAGCTTTCAATAGCCATGCCACGAGCTTCACGAGCGGCATGCAGACGAGCGCCGAAACTAACGTCGTGGAACTGTGTCGAAGCTGCTTGCGCAGCCGAAAAATCTGGGCCGGAAAGATTGGCTTTGAGGGGATCAGGCTCGGGCGGTTGAGACTGGATGGAGGTCATTGGCTGGCAGCATTGTCGAGATTGCGCGCCTGCTCCGAGTCCGGGAACTGGGCCATCAATCGCTTGCGGTAATTACGGGCACCATCCGGGTTGCCCAGGCGAGATTCAATATCGTAGCCGAGCTTCAGGGATCCTGGCGTCGCTTGGCCCAACGCATCAAATCGCTGGATAAAAGCGCGAGCACGGAACATATCCTTATTTAGATATAGCGCGTTGGCAAGCTGAAACAATGCCTCCGCGTTGTTCGGATTTCGCGCGATGGCGTCACGAAAACTCGCTTCCGCCCCCGCCTCCTGATTCATTCGCAGCTGACAGACACCTGCGTTGGTCAACGCCACATCAGGGGTTTCGTAGAAGGGGTCAGTCACCGCCTTGTTCAGATAACCAAGACCTTCGGCGCCCTTCCCTGTCTTGCAGAGAAACACCCCGAGATTGTTGTTTGGCGCACCTTTTGCGGGCTCAAGCTGCACCGCCTTGCGGTAATGCAGCTCGGCATCGACCGGCTTGTTGATGCGCTCGTCGAGAACGGCGATAACGGTATGGGCAGGGGCGTAATTCGGATCGAATTCGAGCGCCATATGCAACTTGGCCAGCGCAGTCTGGAGATCACCCTGCGTCATGTAGTGCTGAGCCAGCTCGGTGTGGACCCGGGCCGCATCCGTAGCCTGATCCGCCTTGCTGGTCTGAGGCATGTTCTTGCCGAGTGCACTCGTATCCGACTGCGTAGTGACGCAACCGACCAGCGGTAGCAAAAAACAGAATACCAATACCCGCTTAAATCGCATGCAACGCCCCTTTATCATGCTGTTTTCGCAAATCGGCACTTCGCCGCGTGCGATCGCTGACCTGCCCGGCCAATTGGCCGCAAGCCGCATCGATATCATCACCGCGGGTTCTCCGCAGCATGGTCAACACACCAGCAGCCAACAACTGCGTTTGGAAGTCGCGGATATCATTGGCGTTCGAGCGCTCGTAGCGCGTGCCTGGAAACGGGTTGAAGGGAATCAGATTGACCTTGCAAGTAGGTAATTGGCGCATCAGTTTGATCAACTGACGGGCGTGCGCAGGCTGGTCGTTGATGCCTTTCATCAAGGTGTATTCAAAGGTGATTGATGTACGCGGCTTTCGCGCCACCCAGCGCTGGCACGCCGCAACGAGCTCGACGATCGGATAACGCTTGTTGATCGGAACCAGTTCGGTGCGCAAGTCGTCATTGGCCGCGTGAAGCGACACCGCCAGTGAGACGTCGATCGCTTCGGAGAGTTTATCGATCAACGGGACCATCCCCGCCGTCGACAACGTCACACGCTTGGCGGCCAGGCCGAAGCCCAGATCGTCGCGCATCAAACGCATCGCTCGAACGACGTTGTCGAAGTTGGCCAGTGGCTCACCCATCCCCATCATCACTACGTTGGTGATGCGGCGATTCTGGTGGGTAATGTTGCCCAGGTATTTTGCTGCTACCCAAACCTGGCCGATGATTTCAGCGGTGGAGAGGTTGCGATTGAAGCCCTGGGCGCCGGTGGAGCAGAAGCTGCAGTTCAACGCACAGCCAATTTGCGAGGAAACGCACAAGGTGCCGCGCGTCGGTTCGGGGATGTACACCGTTTCAATCGCGTTGCCGCTATCCATGCCAAGCAGCCATTTGTGGGTGCCATCGTTGGCAGCCCTGTCGAGCATTGTCTTGGGCACGCCGATATAGCAAACCTCGGTGAGCTTGGCGCGCAACACCTTGCCCACGTCGGTCATGTTCTCGAAGTTGTCTTCCAGGTCATGATAGATCCACTTCATCACCTGCTCGGCGCGATATGGCTTCTCGCCGATCTGCGTGAAGAACTCACGCATGCCCTCACGATCGAAATCGAGCAGATTGACCTTGGACAGCTTTTCGTCAGATGAAGTGATAAGTACCTGGTTCATGGCTTTTCTAACAGCGCGGCCATCACTGACCGCTTTTTTTGATTTTTACGTTCGAAGACGAACGCACAACTCACTGTGTGAGGACGTCCGTCGCGGCAAAGAAATAGGCAATCTCGACTTGGGCGGTTTCGACCGCGTCGGAACCATGCACCGCATTGGCGTCGATGGATTCAGCGAAATCGGCGCGGATCGTGCCCGGCGCAGCTTCCTTCGGATTGGTCGCGCCCAACAGGTCACGATGGGCAAGCACGGCATTTTCGCCCTCGAGCGCGGTGATCATCACCGGGCCGGAGATCATGAAATCGACCAGCGCCTTGAAGAACGGGCGCTCGCGATGCACCGCATAGAAGCCCTCGGCTTCGCGACGGGACAGCTCCTTCATTTTGGCCGCAACGATCTTGAGACCGGCCTTTTCAAAGCGTGCGTAGATTTCACCGATGACGTTTTTGGCCACGGCGTCGGGTTTGATAATGGAAAGAGTGCGCTCCAGCGCCATACGGGTCTGCTCCGGAAAAACGGTAATGAAGGTGAGGTAATCTCGACCGCCCCCCGGCCGGTTGGGATTAAATCTGACGAGATCTGAGGGTTTAGCTCACTAAAGTCTGACAGATTCTAGCCTATACGCAAGTAACGCACCGTTTACAACAAACGATCGTTTGACTGCCGTCAAGCGCTCCGCGTATGCTCAAACGATCGTTTGAACCGGTCTTGGGCCGATGGATGTTTCTCACCGTGAACAGCTCCGTCTCAACCAAGGATCGGATACTCGGCGCCGCCGAGGTTTTGTTTGCCCAGCGTGGGTTCGACGGCGCCTCCCTGCGCCAGCTGACCAGTGCCGCCGGAGTAAACCTTGCTGCAGTCAACTACCACTTCGGTTCCAAGGACAAGCTGGTCGAGGAGGTGTTCCGTCGTCGCCTTGACGCGCTCAACGCCACTCGACTGGTTGAGCTGGACAAAATCGCCGGAGCCGAGAAAACCACGCTCGAAGACGTCTTGGGCGCCTATATTCGCCCAGCGCTGGACCTGTCGCACGACGGTAGTGGCTCACTGTTCATGCGCGTGCTGGCGCGGGCCTTCGCCGAACACGACGATACCTTGCGACAATTTCTGTCGGCTAACTATGGCCATGTGATGCGCCAGTTCACGGCGGAATTTGCCCGTTTGCTACCACAGCTGAGCAAGCCCGAGCTTTACTGGCGCATTGATCTGGTGACCGGCGCCCTGACGCATGCCATGTCGGGGTTCGGCATGATCCAGCGAAAGAACGACGTCAGCGAACACACGCATCGCGAACAGACGGCGCAGCATCTGATCCGCTTTTCCGTCGCCGGACTCAGCCACCCCTGAGTGGCACTTTCTTCATCTATTTCAACCTTGTTTGCATCATCGGAGAAGCCAATGACCGCTGCATCGTCAACCAACCCGGCACTACGCATCCGCAAGGCCGCCGTGCTGGGCGCGGGCGTCATGGGTGCGCAAATCGCTGCGCATCTGACCAACGCCGGCGTCGAAACCGTGTTGTTTGACCTTCCCGCCAGGGAAGGTCCCAAGAGTGGTATCGCGCTCAAGGCGATCGCCAACCTGGCCAAGCTGTCGCCAGCGCCGCTGGCGGACAAAAAGCTGGCCGCGGCCATCATCCCGGCCAACTATGACGACGATCTTGAACACCTCAAGGATGTCGACCTGGTGATCGAGGCAATTGCCGAGCGGATGGACTGGAAGCTCGATCTGTACAAGAAGATCGCCTCCCACCTTTCGCCGACCGCCGTGATTGCGTCAAACACCTCTGGCCTGTCGATCAATACGCTGGCCGAAGCGCTGCCAGAAGAAATGCGCCATCGCTTCAGCGGCGTGCACTTCTTCAATCCGCCGCGCTACATGCACCTGGTCGAGCTGATTCCGACCCGGCTCACCGACGCCAGCGTGATCGAAGGACTCGAAGCCTTCCTCGTCACCACCGTCGGCAAGGGCGTGGTGATTGCCAAGGACACACCGAACTTCATCGGCAACCGCATCGGCGTGTTCTCAATGCTGTCGGCGATGTACCACACGGACCAGTTCAAGCTGGGCTTCGACACCGTCGACGCACTGACCGGCCCGGCGCTGGGTCGTCCCAAGAGTGCGACCTACCGCACCGCCGACGTGGTTGGTCTGGACACCATGGCGCATGTCATCAAGACCATGGCCGACACCCTGCCAGACGATCCCTGGCACAAATACTTCAAGGCGCCGTCATGGCTGGCCGCGCTGATCGAGAAAGGCGCACTGGGTCAGAAAACTGGCGGTGGATTCTACAAAAAGGTCGGCAAGGATATCCAGGTGCTGGACGTGGCAAAGCAGGATTTCCGCCCGTCCGAACAGAAGGCCTCCGATGAGGTAGCCGCCATTCTGGCGATCAAGGACCCCGCCGAGAAGTTCGGCAAGTTGCGTGCGTCCAGCGATCCGCAGGCACAGTTTTTGTGGGCCAGCTTCCGCGATCTTTTCCACTACAGCGCCTATCACCTGGCCGACATCGCCGACACGGCGCGTGATGTAGATTTTGCCATCCGCTGGGGATACGGCTGGAAGCTGGGTCCGTTTGAGACGTGGCAGGCTGCCGGCTGGCAACAGGTAGCTGAGTGGATCAACGACGACATCACCGCTGGGAAGGCCATGAGTGACGCGCCGCTACCGGCCTGGGTTACCGACGGTCGCAAGGGCGTGCACGGTAGGGACGGTTCGTACTCTGCCAGCGCCAACACCGACAAGCCGCGGTCGCAGCATCCGGTCTACCAGCGTCAACTGTTTCCCGATCCGCTGATTGGAGAAAAGTTCGATCAGGGCCACACCGTGTGGGAGAACGATGGTGTGCGCCTGTGGACGCTGGGCGACGATGGCGTCGGGATCATCTCGTTCAAGACCAAGATGAACACCGTCAACGACCAGGTGCTCGATGGTGTGCAGCACGCGGTCAAACTCGCCGAAGAAAAACTCAAGGCCGTGGTGATCTGGCAGACCAGTGAGCCGTTTTCCGCTGGCGCCGATCTGAAGGGCGCGCTTGGTTTGCTCAAGGAAGGCAAGGTCGCCGAGTTCGAAAAGATGGTAGAGAATTTCCAGCGCACCAGCATGACGATCAAGCATTCGCTGGTACCGGTCGTGTCCGCCGTACGCGGCATGGCCTTCGGCGGCGGCTGCGAATTTCAGATGCATTCCGCCCGCACCGTGGCAGCCCTGGAAAGCTACATCGGTCTGGTCGAGGCCGGAGTCGGCCTGTTGCCCGCCGGTGGTGGTCTGCACGAGCTGGCGATCCGCGCTGCCAAGGCGAACCCGACCGATCCGTTCGAGGAACTGAAGAAGATTTTCGAAACGATCGCCATGGCGAAAGTTTCACCCAGCGCCATCGAAGCGAAGAACATGGGTTTGCTGCGCGACAGCGACGTGGTCGTGTTCAACGCCTACGAACTCCTTTACGTGGCCAAGAAGGTGGCCCTGTCGCTGGCCGAAAGTGGCTATCGGCCGCCGCTGCCGGCACGAGCGATCCCGGTCGCCGGTGATGTTGGCACCGCCACGTTCAAGGCCTCGCTGGCGAATCTGCAGGCTGGCTACTTTGCCTCGCCGCATGACGTCGATGTCGCCACCCGTATCGCGGACACGCTGTGCGGCGGCGTCATCGAAGGTGGCTCGACCGTCGACGAGGAATGGCTGCTGGCACTGGAGCGCAAGCACTTCGTGGAGCTGGCCCAGACCGAAAAGACCCAGGCCCGCATCGCCCACACCATGACTACCGGCAAACCGCTCAGGAACTGAAACCGGGAACAGGGGACGGGGAACAAGGAACGTGGAAGTTGCCGAAAACATGACCTTCCCGCTCCGCCCCGAACCTGATCCCAACCGCTTTTGATTGGAGGTTACGAGAGCGAAACGCTCAGGCCGGCAGCGACACACCCGCGCCATCTGCACGTTCCCCGTTCTTTGTTCCCCGTTCCCACTCCATTGAGATCCGAACCATGACCAAGCAAATCCAAGACGCCTACATCGTCGCCGCCACCCGCAC
>JBDTXA010000126.1:0-10778 GCA_040006415.1 Rhodanobacter sp. | reverse complement strand
AGCGCAACGTCGCCAACGTCGTGTCGCACAGCGACCTCAACTGCCTCAGCACGATTCAGTTCGCGATCGACGTACTCAAGGTCGAACACATCATCATCGTCGGGCACTACGGCTGCGGCGGCGTGCAGGCGGTTCTGGACGAACGCCGGCTTGGCCTGGTCGACAACTGGCTGCGCCACGTCAGTGACGTGGCGGACAAGCATTCGGCCATGCTCGGCGCGATCGATTTGATGGCGCTGCGCAATACCCGGCTGTGCGAACTCAACGCGATCGAACAGGCGCAGAACACCTGCCGCACCACGATGGTGATGGACGCGTGGGAACGGGGTCAGAAACTGTCGGTGCACGCGTGGTGCTACAGCCTCGAAAACGGTCACATGAACGAGCTCGGCCTGCATGTCGATTCGCGCGCGGCGCTGCAGCCCGCCTACGAAGCCGCACTGCAACGGTTGCTTGACACGCCCGTGGTGTCCCGATGACCAAGGTCATCCGCACCGATGCGGCACCCGCCCCGGTGGGACTCTATCCGCATGCACGCCGTGTCGGCGATCTTCTATTTCTCTCCGGGGTCGGTCCGCGCGAGCCTGGCAGCAATGCGATTCCGGGCAACCAGTACGACGCCCATGAGCAGTTAGTCGGTTACGACATCGAGGCGCAATGTCGGCAGGTGTTTGCCAACGTCCGCGCCGTGCTCGAGGCCAGCGGCGCCAGCTGGCACGACCTCGTCGACGTCACCGTCTTTCTCACCGACATGCAGCGCGATTTCGCCATCTATAACCGCCTGTACGCCGAGCACTTCAAGGATGTCGATGCCTGTCGCACCACCCTGGGTATCACCGCCCTGCCCACGCCGATTGCAATCGAACTGAAGTGTGTGGCGTCGCTGGCGACTACTCGAGCGTGATCCGCAGCAGGCGTTCGATCAATGTCTGCACCTCGGAGGCCCTGACTTCGTCGTAAGCGAAGCTTTCCTCGTCCATGTAGTTAAGCTGCACCAGCTCCAGCTGAACGGCCTGGATGCCCGCGGCCGGACTAGCGTAGTTGCGGGTGATGTAGCCACCCTTGAAGCGACCGTTGACCGCGATACTGAAACGGGACTGCGATTGCAGGCAGTCCTGAAGTCGGGCCTGCAAGCCCGTGTCGCAGCTCTCGCCAGCGGCCGTGCCGAGATTGAAGTCCGGCAGCCGACCTTCGAACAGCATCGGCACGCGACTGCGAATGGAGTGGCCTTCCCACAGCACGACCCGACCGTGTTCTGCGCACAGCCGCGACAACTCCTCGGCCAGAGCTTGATGGTAAGGCTGCCAGAACTCGGCAATGCGGCGCTGCACTTCGGCAGCGTCGGGTTCGTGCCCCGTCCGATAGAGTGGCTCGCCGTCGAATCCAATCGTCGACACCAGTCCCGTTTCGCGCTGCCCGGGATAAAGCGCATGACCATCGGATGGGCGATTGAGATCCACCACATAGCGCGATGCGGTGGGCCTCAGCACGCTGGCACCAAGCGCATCGGCCAAGGGCTGGTAAAGCCTGCCGACGTGCCAGTCGGTGTCCGGTGAGCACCGCGCCCCAGGCCGCATTCGCTCACGAATGTCGTCGGGGATATGACTGCCGTCGTGCGGCAGGCTGATCAGCAGTGGCACTCGGCCACGCTGCAAACTGAACTTGACCATGCGGACCATTGTACTCAGCTCATCAGCACGAGTTCTTCCGCCGAGGAGGGATGAATTGCCACCGTGGCGTCCAGGTCGCGCTTGTGCAAGCCCATCTTCAACGCCACCGCGAACCCCTGCAGCATTTCATCCGCACCCGGACCCAGCAAATGGATGCCGAGCACGCGCTCCTCCTCGCCGACACAAACCAGCTTCATCAGGCTCTTCTCTTGCTTGCCGACCAGCGCCCACTGCATCGGCGTAAACCGGGAGCAATGAATTTTCACCGCATCGCCGTGTTCTGCCCGCGCGGCTTCCTCAGTCAACCCGACCATGCCCACGGGAGGCTCGGCGAAGACGACACTGGGAATGTTTTCGTAGTCCAGCTGTGCTTCCGTCCGGCCACCGAACAACCGATCGGCCAAATGGCGCCCGGCGGCCACCGCCACCGGCGTCAGCGCCTTGCGCGAGGTAACGTCGCCCAGCGCATGGATGCCCGCTACGTTGGTATCCTGACGATCATCGACCAGGATATGTCCGCGCTCGTCGGTAGCCACTCCGACCTCCGGCAGGCCCAGCAATTCTGTATTGGGCACCCGCCCGACCGCCCACAACAAAGCATCATAGGGACCCCGAGAGCCCGAAATGCCATCGTCCACCACGAGGCCGGACGCATCGCGTCGCAGAGCCTGCACCGCGCTTTTCAGGTTGATCCGAATACCTTGTGCCTGCATCTGCTGCTGCAGTGCCTGCGTGAGCTCTGCATCAAAGCCTTCGAGCAATCGGCCATGCGCAAACACTTCAACCTCGCTACCCAGGGCGTTGAGCAGACCGGCGAATTCCACTGCAACGTAGCCTCCTCCCACGATCGCCATGCGCTGTGGCCGCGACGCCAAGGCAAACATGCCGTCGGAAACCAGGCCCAGATCGAAACCCGGCACGTCCAGCGTGCGTGGACGCGCGCCAGTGGCGACGACGATCTGAGCCGCGCGCAGCCGCTTGCCATCAGTCAGCTCGATCACATCGGTGGCGACGAATCGGCCTGACTGACGCACGACCTCCACGCCGGCCTCCGGCAACCGCCGGCCATAGCTCTGCTCGATGCGATCGATAAATCCCTGACGTATACCGCGAAACCGTTCCCAGTCGAGCGTGCCCGGCGTCGAGTTGAACCCCGCCGTGACGGCAAACTCCTGAGCCTGCGCCCACTGCGCCGCGTACCACAGAGCCTTCTTTGGCACGCAGCCGCGATGCACGCAGGTCCCGCCGAGCGCCGCGGGATCGACCAGAGCGACGCGAGCTCCATGTTCGGCGGCGCGAAAAGCCGTGGCCAAACCTCCTGATCCCGCTCCCAGCACGATCAGATCGTGATTTGTCGCCATGCAGAACACCTCCGGTCAGTCGTATGAAGATACCCGACGAGGCCTGAAAATCCGATCAAATTTCCCCTGTCACGAGGCGTCCGGACACGAATCGTGCAGAAGCGCAGGTCGATGAATCAATCACTGACCAACTTCGCCCAGCATCGACGTGACTGATTCGTCGGCGCTATGGCCAGCATGGTTTGAGCCTTATGCGCCCAGCCCGACGATTGGCACTTGGGCCAAAATCACCGGACGTCTGCCCCGACATTGCTTCGGTAGACCCGAATCTTCGGGGTAGTGTGTGGCGTAGGCAGAACCTCGCGGCAAGGCCCTGCGGCGGAGGTCTCTATCTTCGGAAGAACAGTCAAACGCCGACAGGTTGCGCTCGTCCGCCCCGCGCGAGGTTCGATAGACATACGGATTGCCTTTCCCAGGCAGGTCTAGTCGAGCGTTTCGCCGGGAATCAGCCCGGCCAGCAATTGGCTCGAGCATTGACTCACAGTGTTGCTCAACGGGTATTTCAAGTGCAGGCTTCAGCTGGAGTGACCACGGGAAATGAAAATGCTCGCAAGGTACCTATTCATCGCGCTGTCGGCATGGGCAATGTGGCCCACCGCAATCGTTGCCCAGACATTCAGCCCCGCTGCCGTCTCCATGTTTCGGGGACTGCGGCAACAACCCAATGATCTCGCGCGCTATGTTTATCTGATGAAATTGCTCCCGCAGCTGCCGGCATCGGATTGGCCCATCGCCATGCAGATGCTGGCCTCCACCGAGGACGAGTTGGGTTTATACAATGAGGCTATCCGCGACTTTCCTCTGAAGAGCCACGTTTCGGCGGATATCCAGCTTCCGACGCAAAGCCAGTGGAAGGCCGCTTCCGCTGCGGAAGCGATCGCAAACCTCGCTTCAAACCGGCAAATCGTTCTTATCAACGAAGCACATCATGACGCTCACACACGTCAGCTGACATTGGAACTATTGCCGCGTCTGCGCGCCATAGGATTCAACTATTTTGCTGCCGAGGCTCTCCTTGAAAAAGACACGGGTCTCATAAAGCGTGGCTACCCCACCAGCGCAAGCGGCACTGAATACCTGCGCGAGCCTTCATATGGCGAAATCGTGCGTCAAGCCATCAAACTTGGTTACCGGATCATCCCCTACGACATCGACGAGCAGTCACAAAATGAACGGGAAGCCGGGCAGGCAGAAAATCTTTACAAAAAGATCTTTGCCAAGGACCCCAAGGCACGCCTGTTCGTTCACGCAGGCTACGCTCATATTGACAAATCCAAGGGGCGTTTGGGCAGCACGCGACCCATGGCCATGCACCTGCGGGAGCTGACCGGTATCGAGCCCCTGTCAATCGATCAGACCCAGTTCCGGGAGCAGATACCGAGTGAGCCTGACGCTTATCAGTATCTGATCACGCAATTTCCTCCTGACGGTCCCACCGTGCTCCTCAATCGAGCCACCGGCAAACCATGGAGCGCGAACCCTGACATGTACGACATCAATGTGATTTTGCCTCCGACTGGACAGGGCGCAATCGAAAGCGGATACGCCCAGCAGTCAACGATCGTGCACGACATGGTTCGATCCCAACCGATGCTGTCACAACACGTGAATACGCAACGCCCCGAGTGGCTTTCATTGCGTGACCAGCGTTTCCAGGTTGCCATCAGTACGACTGATTGCAAGGTAAGCGTACCTTGCGTCATCGATGCTCACTACATCAACGAACCGGACAACGCCATCCCCGCCGACCGCTACACATTCATGGAAGGAAATAGCGCCGCTAAACTGTATCTGAGACCTGGCCACTATCGCCTGCGAGCCTGGGATGTTCGAGGCAAGACGCTTTCCGAACGGAATATAGTCGTGGGCTCTCGGTAACGACCGGCATTGAACTATCGAGGCGTTCTTTCAGGCAAACGGCTTGCGTCGCATGGATTACATCTGCAATCTATTTGACTACAGATGTAATCCATCGAGAACGCTGATGAAAAACTCTTCAATCGCCATTACTGAGGCAGAGAGTCGCGTAATGAATGCGCTCTGGAAACAGGCACCGCAAACTTCGGAGGAAATTGTGGGGACCTTGACCGGACCAACCGACTGGCATGAAAAGACCATCAAGACACTGCTCAATCGACTGCTGAGTAAAGGTGCGATCAGCGTACAGCGGGACGGCCGCCGCTATCTATATTCACCCGAGTTGCGACGCGAGGATTGGCGCAAGCACGAGAGCCGCAGCCTGCTTGATCGCGTTTTCGGTGGCAAGGTCGCACCTTTACTGGCTCATTTCAGCCAGCACGAAGAGCTCTCGGCCAAGGACATCGCCGAACTGCGCAAGCTGATCGATGCCATTGAGAAGAAAGGGCGTTGATCATGACTGCCACCCTGTTTTACTTCACTGCGGGCCTTGTTCTCGCACTACTGCTTCGAAAGCCGGCGCAACGGCTGTTCGGGGCGGGCCCGGCTTTTACACTCTGGTTGCTCCCGCCTGTGCTTGCTGCCTTGCCGTGGCTGCCAGCGCCATCATCCTCGTGGTCACTGACGCCCACCGTGCTGGTCCTGCCAGCCACGCAATCATTGATACATCACGCCGGGTCCTCCGTTTCCGGGCTGTATTGGATCGGGGTTGCCTGGATGATCGGAACACTGGCGTTTTTGGTCCGGCTGGCTGTTTGTTATGGGCGTCTGCTACGTCGAACGGAAGAGCTGCCGGAAACGATGGGGGATGAACTGAAAGCTGAAGTTACCGGCCTGAATCAACACCGTCTGCGCCTGCACGCAAGCGGCCCCGCCGTGCGTTGGGCACCGAGCCCCTTGTTGCTTGTGCCGACGAATTTTCTGGAACGGTTCGATGCGGCCGAACGACAGCTAATTCTTCGACACGAGCAAACCCATCTTCGCCGTGGCGATCCGCTCTGGAGCCTGCGAGATGATGACGGCCTTGTTCTGGTTCCACCCACTGGCCTGGCTTGCGTTGCCGCGCTTTCGGCTCGATCAGGAGCTGGCCTGCGACGAGTGCGTGCTGCGACGGCTGCCACACGATGAAGGCAAATACGCGCGAACCTTGCTGAGCCGCACTGGCAATAACGCGACCCCCTTGCTGATTCCCTGGCTCGACCAACCCCAGCTGAGGAAGCGACTGATCATGATTCGACGTCGACGAGCAAGCGCACTGCGCCGCCGTTGAGGCTATGCCGCGCTGGTCGCTGCCATCGCCGTGTGCGCCATGTGAGTGCAGGCCGGAACGCTGACACAAGCGCCTCGCGGCGCCTCCTCCGACCTGAGTTACCACTCGCGGATGCAGCCCCACTATCCGAAAGCCTCCATCCAGCAGCGGGAACAAGGCACGGTGGTTCTCAATGTGTTGGTCGATCCGCGCGGCGCAGTGAAATCCGTGGACTATGACGCCAAGGCAAGGACCACGACATCGGCCAGCCTGACCGGCGAAGCCAGCGACGCGGCTTTCAAGTGGCACTCCAACTCTGCCTTGCAAAACGGCAAGCCGATCGAGAGCTACGCCCGCGTGCCGGTCAAGTTCAGCATCAGCCCGATCTAACGCAATCGTTTCCATCCGCAGCACCATCAAATTTGACAAGTTCCTGAGAACTTCCTTCCAAGTCATTGATTTGATAACCTCAACCTCACTCAAGCCGAGGTCATTTCATGCATTCGGATCAAGCGCACCAATCACCTTGCAAGCCGGGATCGGTGCGTGCCGGACGCGGCCTGCTGCTTGGCGCGGCGATCCTGCTTGTGACTGCCTGCGCCAGTAGTCCGCACCGAAAGGAAGCCACCTTCAAGACTTCGCATTCCTCGCTGGCGGACCTTCCCGCGCGCGCGCCCTCGGCGGCCAGCGTTGGTGAGGCAAACGACATCCTTTTCCGGGCGATCGGCCTGGTCGGCACGCCCTATCATTGGGGCGGCAACACGCCCGCGGGGGGATTCGACTGCAGTGGCCTGGTCGACTACATCTATCGAACCGCTGCCGGCATCCAGTTGCCGCGCACCTCGCACGACATGGCATCGATGGACAAACACAAGGTCCGCCGGATGACCCAGCTGGCCAGCGGCGACCTGGTGTTTTTCGCCATTGGCGGCGGCATCAGCCATGTCGGGGTCTATGTCGGCAAGGGACGCTTCGTGCACGCGCCAAACAGCGGTGGCACGGTGCGACTGGACGATATCGATGGACCGTTCTGGGGCAACCACTTTGCCTACGGACGGCGCGTACTGGACTGAGGCGAGGCGATTCAGTCCCGCCTGCTCGCGAGTACAACAATCGAGGGTCAGTTGATTCGAGGGCTGCCGGACCCGCATCCCAACCTTCTACCCAAGGGAGAAGGCGCTAACGGAAAACGGCGCCCAAGGCGCCGTCCTGATTTCACTCTTGATCCGCAAGTCAGTGCTCCGCGCTACCCGACGGATGCGCATGCCCATGCTTGACCTCTTCCTCGGTAGCCTCACGCACTTCACCGATAGTGACGTCGAAATGCAGGGACTTCCCAGCCATCGGATGGTTGAGGTCCACATCGATGGTGCTCATGCCAACCTTGCGCACCGTCACCGCTCGCTGACCGCCTTCCTTCAGCTGCAGCACCGTGACCATACCGGGCTTGAGACGGTTGGCCTGCGGGAAGTACTTTTTCGACATGCGCTGAATTTGGTCTTCCTCGCGCTCGCCGTAACCGTCGGCGGCAGCAACGTCCACCGACACGTCTTCACCGGCCTCGTGGCCTTCCAGCGCCGCCTCCAGTCCCGGAATCAGCTGGCCGTGGCCGAGCAGAATCCACAGCTGCTCGTCGCGATCATGCGAGCTCTCGACCTTTTCTCCATCCACGGTCAGCGTGTAATGGATTGAAATTACCTTTTCCTTGCCAGCTTTCATTGCGCGTCTCACGATGGGTGCAAACCCGGGATTCTATCAGCAGGCACCCTGCCAAAGCCGACGCCGCGCACCTCCGGCCCCAGCCAGGCAAGCACCGCCAGCAGTACCGCAACAACCGCCATCCAGGAAGCCATCACCACCGCATAGTTGCCACCACTCTGATCGGCCAGCCACGACTGTGCTGTCGCCGTGCTCGCGGCCAGGAGGTTCCCCAGTTGATAGGCGAAGCCCGGCAGGGTTCCTCGCACCTCCTCTGGCGACAACTCGTTGAGATACGTCGGCACCACACCCCAGGCACCCTGCACCATCACCTGGATAAGAAACGCGCCCAATCCCAGCAGTACCAGTGACCCGCCGAAGGTCCACAAGGGAATGCAGGGCAAGGCGAGCAACGCCGCAATGATCATTGCTCGCCGACGACCGATCCGTTCCGACCACGCCCCGAACGTCAACCCGCCGACAATCGCGCCGGCATTGAGCAGCAGGGTGAGGATCGTCACCGTGCCGGTCTGAAAGTGCAGCTGGGACTTCAGGAACGTCGGATACATATCCTGCGATCCATGACTGAACATGTTGAACGCCATCATCAACAGCATCATGTACAACAGCCGTTTCCACTGTCCCCGCATCGATTCACGCACGCTGCGACGTGGCTGCTTTCGGTTGGCTTGCCACACGGGCGACTCCGGCACTTTCGCTCGCACATACATCACCAGCAGCGCCGGCAGCACACCCGCAACGAACATTGCTCGCCAGCCGAGCCCGAGCACGTCAAAAACAATCCAGTAGGCGATGGCTGCCAGAAAATAGCCGCAGGGATAACCGCTCTGCAGCAGGCCGGAAACCAGGCCGCGGGATTTGACCGGCACGCTTTCCAGCGCCAGCGAGGCGCCGATGCCCCACTCGCCACCCATGGCGATGCCAAACAGGAAGCGCAAGACCAGCAGCACCATCAACGATGGCGCAAAGGCGCAAGCAAGCTCCAGCGCGGAAAAAAGCAGGATATCGAACATCAACACCGGTCGCCGACCAAAGCGGTCCGCGAGGCGGCCAAACAGCAGCGCACCGATGGGACGCGCCGCAAGGGTCAGCAGAATGCCGAAGGTGACCTCGGTCTTGTGGACCTCGAAATCGGTGGCTATGTCACCCAGCACGAAGACGAGCAGAAAGAAGTCGAAAGCATCAAGCGTCCAGCCAAGGAAGCTGGCGAGCACGGTGTGACGCTGACTGGAATTGAGTTCACGCAGAGGTGCAAGCAGCGACATGGGATTACGCCAGTAATGAGCGCCCACGTGAGCGCGTCGAAAACTTATCACACGGTCATGCCGTGAATCGCGAGAGGAATGCATTGCCGGCCCTGAAGCCAGCCCTCCATCTTCACTTCCTCGAAAATGTGCGTGAAGTTGATGAATCCGCTACACTAGGGGGCGCAGTCACTCTCATGGCTGCTGCGGCACACCGCCGCCCCCTTTCCTTTAGTTTGCAACACGGTATGAACACTCCGGGTTGCTCAGGAGTGTTACATGTCTTTTGATTCGCTGGGCCTTGCGCCCGCGTTGTTGCGTGCGCTTGCCGATTTCGGCTACACCCAACCCACCCCGATCCAGGCCGCTGCGATTCCCGCTGCACTGGAAGGTCACGACCTGCTCGCCGCCGCGCAGACCGGCACCGGCAAGACGGCAGCGTTCGCTCTGCCCCTGCTGCAGAAGTTGTCGACCAGCGGCCAGACCATGACGCGTCGTCCACGCGCCCTGATCCTGACCCCGACCCGCGAGCTTGCCGCGCAGATTCACGACAACATCCGCAGCTACAGCAAGCACATGCAGGTCAGCAGCACCACGATCTTCGGTGGCGTCAGCATGGGCCCGCAGATCAACGCCCTGCGTCGCGGCGTGGATATCGTTATCGCGACCCCCGGTCGCCTGATCGATCACATGCAGCAGCGCACGCTCGACTTGTCAGGCGTGGAGACGCTGATCCTGGACGAAGCCGATCGCATGCTGGACATGGGCTTCCTGCCGGCGCTGAAGCGCATCCTGCAGTCGGTGCCCAAGAGGCGCCAGACGCTGCTGTTCTCAGCCACGTTCGCACCGGCGATCAAGACGCTGGCGATGGAGTTCATGCACAACGCGAAAGAGATTTCAGTTTCGGCACCGAACACCGTCACCACGCTGGTCAGCCACCAGGTGCATCCGGTCGATGCGTCGCGCAAGCGCGACCTGCTGCTGCACCTGCTGTCGGTGGACAGCCGTCGTCAGACACTTGTGTTCAGTCGCACCAAGCATGGTGCAGACAAACTGGTGACCTATCTGAATGCGTCGGGTCTGCGCAGTGCGGCCATTCACGGCAACAAGAGCCAGAATGCCCGTACCCGCGCGCTGAGTGACTTCAAGAGTGGCCGCGTTACGGTCATGGTCGCCACCGATATCGCCGCCCGCGGCATCGATATCGAGCAACTGCCGATCGTGGTGAATTTCGATCTCCCGTCGGTCTCGGAAGACTACGTGCACCGGATCGGTCGCACTGGCCGTGCGGGCATGGAAGGGCTGGCGGTTTCACTGGTCAGCCATGACGAGTCCGGCTTGCTGCATGACATTCGCAAATTGCTGAAGCAGGACATCGCGATCACCCCGATTGCCGGCTACGAGCCGTCCACGCCGTTGCGCCTGGATGCTGGCGCGCCGCGCCCGAAGCAGGGTGGTGGTGGTGGCCAGCGCCAACAGCGTGGTGCCCCGCGTCAGGGCAAGCCGGCCGGTTCGGCACGCCCCAATGGCTATGCGCCTCAGGGTCGCGGTGATCATGCGGCGGGCAACCAACGCCGCCGCTCGAATCAGCGTCCGGCCGCCAAGGCCTGATCGATAT
>JBDTXA010000125.1:0-10843 GCA_040006415.1 Rhodanobacter sp. | reverse complement strand
TCCGGCTTGTCGAAATACATCACCTTGATGACGTAGAGATAGTAGTAAAGACCGATGATCGCGAAAACGATACCGACGATGGCTAGCCACAGCATATCCGCGTGAATCGCCGCCTCGAGCACCAGTGCCTTGGCCCAGAAACCGAGCAGCGGCGGCACCCCGGCCAGCGAGAACATCGCCAGCAACATGAGGAAAGCCATCCACGGCGATTTCTGGTTCAGCCCCTTCAGGTCGGAGATTTCCTCGCATTCGAAACCGGTTCGACTCAGCGCAAGCATCACGCCGAACGCACCCACGCTCATGATCGAGTAACAGATGGCGTAGAACATGGCGGCTGCGTAACCTTCCGGACCCGCTGCCGCCAGACCAAGCAGCAGATAGCCCATGTGCGAGATGGTCGAATAGGCCAGCATGCGCTTGAGGTTGGTTTGCACGATGGCAACCAGATTGCCGATCGCCAACGACAGCACGGCCAGGACGGCCAGCATAAATTGCCAGTGATGCGACAAGTCACCCATGCCACCGTCAAGCAGACGCCAGGCCATGCCGAAAGCGGCCAGCTTGGAAGCCGACGCCACGAACGCCGTGACCGGCGTCGGCGCACCCTGGTATACATCGGGAATCCACATGTGAAACGGCGCAACACCCAGCTTGAAGCCAATGCCCACGATCATGAAAATCAGGCCAAACAACAGCAGCGTAGGTGCGGTGGTGTACGACATCACATGATGCAGCGCGGCCAGATTGAGGCTGGGTGCGCCCCCCATACCCGAAGCGCCGTAGACCATCGACATGCCGTACAGCAACATGCCCGAGGCGAGTGCGCCCAGCACAAAATACTTGATGGCCGCTTCGGAGGGCAGCTTGGCGTCGCGGTTCAATGCGACCAGTGCATAGGACGAAAGCGATAGCAGCTCCAGACCCAGATAGATGGTCACCAGGTTGCCGGCGGACACGAGCAGCATCACGCCGATCACGGCGAAGATCATCAGCGTGTAGAACTCGCCGATCAGCAATTTGCGATCGATCAGATACGGACGCGCGTAAACCATGACCAGCGCGGTCGCGCCCAAGGCAAACACCTTGAGGATTTCGGACACGCCGTCGCGGATAAACATCCCGCCAAACGCGGTAACCGCCTGATCAGGCTGTCCCACAATGACCAGATAGATGGCTACCAGCAGAACCACGATGGAAATCCAGTGCAGCAGTGGTCGCTGCTCAGCCTTCATGAAGGCATCCAGCATCAACATGAGGCACGCCGCCGCTACCAGATAGAACTCCGGCAGCAGGATCAGAATGTCATTGAAAGTCGGCATGTTCGATCCTGCGTCAAATCTTGTGAATGGCGAGCTGTTGCACCAGCTGCGACACCGAGCTGTTCATCAGATGAATCAGTGGCTGCGGCCAGACGCCTAGCGCCAGGACCGCGATGGCGAAGGAAACCAGCACGAACGTTTCGCGCCCGTTGATTTCCTTCATCTCGGCGACATGCGGGTTGGTGATTTCACCCCAGAGCACGCGCTTGACCAGCCACAACGTGTACGCAGCACCAATGATCAGGGTGAATGCAGCAAAGAGTGCAATCCAGGGGTTGGCGCTGAAGCTGGCCAGAATGACCATGAACTCGCCGACGAAACCACTGGTGCCCGGCAGGCCGCTGTTGGCCATCGCGAACAGAACGTAGAAAAAGCCGAACCACGGCATGACGTTAATGACGCCACCATAGTCCTTGATCGATCGCGTATGCATACGGTCGTACAGGACACCGATGCAGGTAAACATCGCACCGGAAATGAAGCCATGAGAAATCATCTGAACCATCGCGCCCTGCATCCCCAGCTGGGCCATGGCAGTGTTGCCCTGGTCGCGAACCAGCATGAACGCGATGAAGATGCCGAGCGTGACAAAGCCCATGTGCGCCACGGACGAATACGCCACTAGTTTTTTCATGTCCTCCTGCACCAGCGCCACGAAGCCGATGTAGACGATGGCCACCAGGCTCAGCACGATCACCACCCAGGCGAAATGCGCACCGGCGTCGGGCGTGATCGGCAGGATGAAACGCAGCATTCCATAGGTGCCGACTTTCAGCATCACCGCCGCCAGCACCACCGAGCCGCCGGTCGGCGCCTCCACGTGGGCGTCCGGCAACCAGGTATGCACCGGCACCATCGGCACCTTGATCGCAAAGGCGATCAGGAACGCGAAGAAGATCCAGGTCTGCTCCTTCATCGTCAGCGGCAGCGCCGCCAGCGTGGCCATGTCGAACGTGCCGGCCTTCTGGTACAGGTAAAGCAGCGCGATCAACATGAAGACCGAGCCGAAGAACGTGTAAATGAAGAACTTCAGCGTCGCATACACACGTCGCGGCCCACCCCAGATACCGATCAGGATGAACATCGGAATCAGGATCGCCTCAAACAACGCGTAGAACAGCAGCGCGTCAGTGGCGCAGAAGACGCCGATCAGCAAACCTTCCAGCATCAGCATGGCGGCCATGTACTGGTGCGGTTTGTCCTGAATGACCTCCCAGGCGCCAACGATGACCAGGATGCCGACAAAGGCGGTCATCACGATCAGCGCCGCCGAGATGCCATCGACCGCAAGACCATAGTGCACGCCCCACGAGGCGATCCACATATAGCTTTCGGTCAGCTGCATGCCGCCGGCGTCGGCGTTGTACTGCACCAGTAGAAAAAGGCTGACCACGAAGGTGAGCACCGCCACCAGCAGCGCCAGCCAGCGCGCCATATTTGGCCGGGCCGAGCCGGCAAGCAGCACCGGAATGGCGCCGACGACGGGTAGCCAGATCAGCAGGCTGAGCAAGTGATTGAACATGGATCCCGTTTCCCTTATTGCCCGGTCAAACCGGAACCGACCAGCCAGTAACCGCCAAGCAGCACGATCAGGCCGAGAATCATTGCGAAGGCGTAGTGATAGAGATAGCCCGACTGCAGACGACGCACCGTCGCCGCAATACGATGAACCAGGCTCACCGAACCATTGACCATAGCGCCATCAATGAGACCAGCCTCACCCACTTTCCAGAACCCGCGGCCCAGGTTGACGCTGCCACGGGCAAACACGGCGAAATACACATCGTCGATCCAGTACTTGCGATCGAGCACCGTCCACAGCGGCTTCAGCGCCGACTTGATCTTGCCGGCCATGGCCGGGTTGAACTGATAGATGTAGGTACAGATCACGAAGGCGGCCAGTACCAGGAAGAACGGCAACTGGGTAAAGCCGTGCAACGCCATCGCCAGCGAACCGTGGAACTCGGCCCCAAGCTTGGCCAGCACGTTGTTGGCTTCGTTGACGTGGATGGCATTGCCAAACCAGCCACCGAACAGCATCGGACCGACGGTAAAGAAGCCGATCAGCAGGGATGGAATCGCCAGCAGCACCAGTGGCACGGTGACCACCCACGGCGACTCTTTCGGTGCATGCGCCAGCACACCCGGCTCATGATGCGCGTGCTCATCATGATGGTCATGCCCGTGATGCTCCGCCACGGTGAAGCGCTCCTTGCCGTGGAAAGTCAGGTACATCTGGCGGAAGGTGTACAAGCCGGTCACCAAGGCACCTGCCATAACGCAGAAGTAAGCGTAATGGGCGCCCCAGCGATGTGACTCGCCCACCGCCTCGATGATCGCGTCCTTTGAGTAGAAGCCAGAGAAGAACGGCACACCGCACAAGGCCAGAGAGCCGATCCACATCGTGATCCAGGTAATCGGCATGTATTTGCGCAGACCGCCCATGTAGCGCATGTCCTGCTCGTGGTGCATGGCGATGATCACTGAACCGGCACCCAGGAACAGCAGCGCCTTGAAGAACGCATGCGTCATCAGGTGATAGACCGCTCCGCTGTACGCCGACACACCCAACGCCACCGTCATGTACCCCAACTGCGACAGCGTCGAATAGGCGATCACTCGCTTGATGTCGTTTTGCACGATGCCGATCAGGCCGGTGAACAGTGCCGTGGTGGCACCGATCACCAGCACGAAGCTAAGCGCGCTCTGCGACAGTTCAAACAGTGGCGACATGCGCGCCACCATGAAGATGCCAGCCGTCACCATCGTCGCGGCATGGATCAGAGCCGAAATTGGCGTCGGGCCTTCCATCGAGTCGGGCAGCCACACGTGCAGCGGCACTTGCGCCGATTTGCCCATCGCGCCGATGAACAGACAGATGCAGATGACCGTGGCCGCATCCCAGTGCGTCCCGGCCGTGATCTGCAGCGTCTTGCCGACCAGGCTCGGAGCGCCCGCGAACGCGGTGGCGTAATCCAACGTACCCAGGAAATACAGAACCGCCGCGATACCGAGCAGGAAGCCGAAGTCACCCACGCGGTTGACCAGGAACGCCTTCAGGTTGGCGAAGATCGCGCTCGGCTTCTTGTACCAGAAGCCGATGAGCAGGTAAGACACCAGACCGACCGCTTCCCAGCCAAAAAACAGCTGCATGAAGTTGTTGCTCATCACCAGCATGAACATCGAGAAGGTGAACAGCGAGATGTAGCTGAAGAAGCGCTTGTAACCCGGGTCGTCATGCATGTAGCCGACCGTATACAGATGCACCAGCAGCGAGACGAAGCTCACCACCACCAGCATCATCGCGGTCAGGCGATCGATCAAAAACCCGACGCTGGCAGTGAAGGGGCCGATCTGAAACCAGGTGTACAGATTCTGGTTGTAGACCTCGGCGCCACCGAGCGTGAGCTGGTACAGCACGTAGAAGGACAGCGCACAGGAAATCCCCACACCGAGAATGGTGACGGTGTGCGAGCCGGCGCGACCGAGGTACCTGCCGAGGAAGCCCGCCAACACACAGCCCACCAGTGGTGCCAGTGCGATGGTCAGCAGAATGGATGTCGAAAGAACCATCGGATCAACCCTTCATGCTGTCGATGTCGGCGATATTGATCGTGCTGCGATTGCGGAACAACAACACCAGGATCGCCAAGCCGATGGCGGCTTCCGCCGCGGCCACGGTAAGAATGAAGAACACGAATACCTGCCCCGACACATCCCCGAGAAAACGGGAGAACGCGACAAAATTCATGTTCACTGCCAACAGCATCAACTCGATCGACATCAGCAGCACGATCACGTTCTTGCGATTGATGAACAAGCCGGCGACGGCAATGCAGAACAGCACCGCGCCCAGCACGATGTAGTGCGCGAGTGTAATCATGAGCGCGGCTCCTCGGTCGGGGCTTCAACCGGTGTTGCGGAAACGACGGGACGCACCGCATCCATCTTGACGATGCGAACGCGATCCCGCGGATTGACCTTGACCTGCTGACTGGCCGACTCGTAACGCGCGTCACCACGGTTGCGCAGCGTCAACGCCACCGCGGCAACGACGCCCACGGTAAGAATCAGCGCGGCAATCTCGAACGGCAAAAGGAAGCGTGTGTACAGCGCCTGGCCCAGCCATGCGGTATTCGACACACCGGTAGCCGCGGCCGGGTCGGCGCCCAGCACGTGCGCATGCATGGCGCGCACGCCGATCATGCCGAGCATCTCCAGCAGCATGACCACGGCCACGATCAGTCCGACCGGCAGGAACTTGACGAAGCCCTCGCGCATTTGTTCCTGATCGATGTCGAGCATCATCACCACGAACAGAAACAGCACCATTACCGCGCCGACGTAAACCACGATCAAAGCCAGCGCCAGAAACTCGGCATCCAGCAGCATCCACAGACAGGCCGAACTGAAAAAGGTCAGCACCAGGGCCAGCACCGCGTGCACGGTGTTTTTCAGCGTGATCACCGACAACGCTGCAGCGACGGTGACAAAAGCGAAGGCGTAGAAACAGATGAGTTGAAACAGTTGGGGATTCATCGTGGGCCTCAGCGGTACGCCGCATCTTGCGCGCGGTCGGCAGCGATCTGCTGCTCGAAGCGATCGCCGATGGCAAGCAACTGCTGCTTGTCCACCACGTTTTCGCCGCGATTCTCGAAGTGATACTCGTGGATCGAGGTTTCGACGATCGAGTCGACTGGGCAACTCTCCTCGCAGAAACCGCAGAAGATGCACTTGAACAGATCGATGTCGTAGCGCGTGGTGCGACGCTGACCGTCACTTTCGCGTGGTGCCGAATCGATCGTGATCGCCAGCGCCGGGCAAACCGCCTCGCACAACTTGCACGCAATGCAGCGCTCTTCACCGTTGGCGTAGCGACGCAGCGCATGCAAGCCGCGAAAACGGTTCGACTTCGGAATGTGCTCCATCGGATAGCGCACGGTGTACTTCGGCTTGAACATATAGCGCATGGTCAGGCCCATGCCCTGGAACAGTTCGATCAACAGAAGACTCTTGAAATAGCCAGTGACGCGATTCATTGATTAAGCTCCCATGCCGATGCTGACGACGCCGAAATACTTCATGCAACCGGCAACCATGACCCAGGCAATCGCGATCGGGATCAACACCTTCCAGCCCAGCCGCATGATCTGGTCATAGCGGTAGCGGGGGAACGTGGCGCGAAACCAGAGAAACAGGAAGCTCATCAGGAAGGCCTTGATGAACAACCAGATGAAGCCGCCGGTCCAGATCCAGTTAATCCAGCCAGGCGCGTCGGCATGAATCCAGCCCTGCAACGGGCTGAGCCAGCCGCCGAGAAACAGGATCGACGCCAGGAAACTGACGAGGATCATGTTGGCGTATTCCGCCAGGAAGAACAGAGCGAACGCCGAACCGGAATATTCCACATGGAAACCGGCCACGATTTCGGACTCACCTTCGGCGACGTCGAACGGCGCGCGATTGGTCTCGGCCACGCCGGAGATGAAATAAATCACGAACACCGGCAGCAGCGGCAGCCAGAACCAGTCGAACAGGCCCTTGCCGCCGGCCTGCGCGTTGACGATATCGGTGAGATTGAGCGAACCGGCTAGCACCAGCACGCAGACCAGGCACAAACCCATCGCCAGCTCGTAGGAAATCACCTGCGCCGCCGAACGCATGGCGCCAAGCAGCGCGTAACGAGAGTTGGAGGCCCAGCCGGCGATGATGATGCCGTAGACGCCCAACGACGTCATCGCCAGCAGGTAGAGCACGCCGGCATTGGCGTTGGACAGCACCATCTTGCCGCTGAACGGCACCACCGCCCAGGCAGCCAATGCGGGAACCAGCGCGAGCATCGGCGCCATGTAATAGAGGAAGCGATTGGCCTTGGTCGGCAGGATCACCTCCTTCACCAGCAGCTTCACCACATCAGCGAAGGCCTGCAGCATGCCGAACGGACCGATCTTGTTCGGTCCCAGGCGCACGTGCATCCAGCCGATGACCTTGCGCTCCCAGTACACGAACATCGCCACCGAAATAATCAGCGGCAACACAATGCACATGATGTAGATGATCGGCCACAACAGCTGGTTGATGAATAGATCAGCCATGGTTATGCCTTGCTCAAGGTAATGGCTGCGCCGTAAGGCGGCAGCGTGGCAGTGAGATCCTGCGCGGCCTCGATCCAGACCGCGCCGGTCGGTACGGCCGGATCGATCACGACCGGCAGCAAGGTGTTGGCAATGCGCACCTGACCGCCGTCCGTCAAATCGAGCTTTCGCGCGTCGTCGGCATGGATGCGTACTGCCACCGCACGATTGAGCGGGTGAGCATTCAATGCCTTGGCACGACGCAGGACGGCATCGCTGCGGTAGATCGGCCACGTCGCAACCCGAGTCAAGCCATCGACCCCGGCCCGCTTTGCCAGCCCTTCGCGTGACATCGCAGATCGCTCGGCGATGCCGTCACGTAGACCAGCCAGGTCGTCGAACTCGAAACCGGCGAGCTGCAGCGAGCCGCCCAGCGCACGCAATACCTTCCAGCCGGGACGCGTTTGACCGGGCGCCTTCGCGCCAGCGCTGATGCCTTGAGCCAGGCCGTCGACATTCACCATCGTCGCGTCGTTCTCGGGCAGCAAGGCGATCGGCAGGATCACATCGGCGACCTCGCGCAAGGCCGCACTGGCGTACGCGCTGAAGGCCACCACCTGCTCCGCGGCACCCAGCGCCTTGAGTGCAGCCGCACCGTCGGCAAAATCATGCGGCGGCTCGACCCCGTAGAGCACATAACTTTTGCGCGGCTGCAGCAGCATGGCCTGCGCATCCAACCCGCCATTGCCGGGCAGGACACCGATGCCAGCCAAGCCCAAAGCATTGGCGCCGACCGGCAGTTCGTTGAAGCCCGCACCCGTGACGTCGGCGATGAATCGCGCGATCGAGCGCAGCCACGAGGCCTGCGGATGGGTCACCGCGACCTCTCCCAGAATCACCACCGACTGGCCCGATTTCAGGGCCGCAATGGCGCCGTCGTCGCCCTCGTCGCTCTGCGCCGACGCAATTGCATCGGCAAGTACCGATGGCGCGGTGCTGCCGGCACTCACAGCGGCCTTTGCCAGTGACAGCAGTGCATCGACCATGGCCTGCGGGGCCACGATAGCTTCGCCAGCCAGCTTGTAGTTGAAATCGAAATGCACCGGATTGACGGCGTAAACCTTTGCGCCCAACTTCGTCGCCTGATGCACGCGATGATTCAGCAGCGGCATCTCGTATCGAAGATCGGACCCCACCAGCAACGCGGCCTTGATCTGACCGACCTGCGCCACCGGCAAGCCAAACGGCGATGCCGCCGCGTTGTCGGCAAAATCCAGCTGGCGCAGACGATGATCGACATGCGCGCTGCCCAGGCCGCGAGCCAGCCGCATCAGCAGATCGCCTTCCTCGTTCGACGTGGCGGGATGAACCAGTACGCCCAGCTCGTTGCCGGGAACTTTCTTCAGCGACTCGCCGGCGAATTGAAGCGCGTCTTCCCAGCTGGTGACCTGCCACAGGCCATCGCGCTTCACTTGCGGCGCGCTGATTCGATCGTCCGCATACAGGCCTTCATGGCTGTAGCGATCGCGATCGGACAACCAGCACTCGTTGATCGACTCGTTGTCACGCGGCACGGTCCGCAACACCTCGCCCCGGCGCGTGTGCAGCCACAGATTGGATCCGAGCGCATCGTGATAACCGATTGACGGCTTGGCGATCAGCTCCCACGGACGGGCCTTGAACTGGAACGGCTTGTTGGTCAGCGCGCCGACCGGGCAGACATCGATGATGTTGCCCGACAGCTCGGTCTCGACCGTCTTGCCGATATACGTACCAATCTGCAGGTTCTCACCACGGCTCATGCCTCCCAGCTCGTAGGTGCCGGCGATTTCGCTGGTGAAGCGCACGCAACGCGTGCACTGGATGCAGCGGGTCATCTCGGTGGCGACCAGCGGACCGAGGTTTTCGTCAGACACGGTGCGCTTGCGTTCGGTGTAACGGGAGACGCTGCGGCCGTAACCCAACGCGACGTCCTGCAGTTCGCACTCGCCGCCCTGATCGCAGATCGGGCAATCCAGCGGGTGGTTGATCAGCAGGAATTCCATCACGTCTTTCTGGAACTTCAACGCCTTTTCCGAGCGCGTGGTGACCTTCATGCCCTCGGCTACCGGCGTGGCGCACGCCGGCTGCGGCTTGGGCATCATCTTGCCGCCCATCTCCACGTCGACCAGGCACATGCGGCAGTTGGCGGCAATGGGAAGCTTGCGGTGGTAACAGAAGCGGGGAATCGCGACGCCGATCGCATCGGCCGCCTCGATGATCATGGCGCCCTTGCGGATCTGCGTCGGCTTGCCGTCGACCTCGATATTCAGCAAGTCCGGCGCGACGTTGTTGCTGGGCTGCGCACTCATGCGGCAACTCCCTGGTTGGGCGCGGCAAGCATGTCCTCGGTCATCGACCGGCCATGCTCGACGAAGTATTCGAATTCATTCCAGAAGCGGCCTAGAAAACCCTGTACCGGCCACGCGGCGGCCTCACCAAATGCACAGATCGTGTGCCCCTCGATCTGGCCTGCTACCGCCTTGAGGCGATGCAGATCTTCAAGCGTGCCGTTGCCTTCCACGATGCGCGACAACACCCGATACATCCAGCCGGTACCTTCGCGGCACGGCGTGCACTGACCGCAGGACTCGGCAAAATAGAAACGTGAGATCCGATGGCAGGTCTTGACCATGCAAGTGGTGTCGTCCAGCACCACGACCGCGCCCGAGCCGAGGCCCGAACCGGCCTTCTGCAGGGCGTCGAAGTCCATCGTCATATCCATCATGATGTCGGCCGGCAACACCTTCATGGAGACACCGCCGGGTATCACCGCCTTAAGCGTTCGGCCAGGACGCATGCCGCCAGCCATCTCAAGCAGATCCTTGAACGACGTGCCGAGGCCGATTTCAAAATTGCCCGGCTTGGCCACGTGACCGGATACGGAAAAAACCTTCACGCCGCCGTTGTTCGGCTTGCCGAGATTGAGAAACCAGTCCGCGCCGTTGCGCAAAATCGCCGGCACGGAGGCATACGTTTCGGTGTTGTTGATGGTCGTCGGCTTGCCATACAACCCGAAATTGGCCGGGAACGGCGGCTTGAAACGCGGCTGACCCTTTTTGCCTTCAAGCGATTCCATCAACGCGGTTTCTTCGCCACAGATGTAGGCGCCGGCTCCAAGCGCCGTGTGGATGTCCACGTCGATGCCGCTGCCCTGGATATCCTTGCCGAGCAGACCGGCCGCGTAGGCTTCTTTCAGCGCCTCTTCAAAATGCTCGAACGGCTCGTGATGAAACTCACCGCGCAGATAGTTGTAGCCCACGGTGGCACCGGTACAGTAGCAACCGATAGCAAGACCTTCGATGACGGCATGCGGGTTATAACGCAGGATGTCACGGTCGTGAGCGGTGCCGGGTTCCGACTCGTCGGAGTTGCACAGCATGTACTTCTGCATCGTGCCCTTGGGCATGA
>JBDTXA010000124.1:0-10877 GCA_040006415.1 Rhodanobacter sp. | reverse complement strand
GCCGAAATCGGCATGGAACACAACCTCGGCCTCACCTGCGACCCGATCGGTGGCCTGGTGCAGATCCCCTGCATCGAGCGCAATGCGATGGGCTCGGTCAAGGCGATCAACGCCAGCCGCATGGCCTTGAAGAGCGACGGCAAGCATCGCGTGTCACTGGACAAGGTGATCAAGACCATGCGCGATACGGGTCGCGACATGAAGGACAAATACAAGGAAACCAGCCGCGGCGGCCTAGCGGTGAATGTCATCGAGTGCTGATCACGCGTCGCCCCGGCATCAGTTGACGACGAAGCGGTAACCGACCCCGGTTTCGGTCTTCAGCCAGCGCGGATTGGCCGGATCGTCACCGAGCTTTTGCCGCAGTTTGCCCAGCACGATGCGCAGGTACTGGCTGTCGCTGGTGTGCGTCGGCCCCCAGATTTCGCGCAATAGCTGGTGCTGGGTCACGACGCGTCCGGCGTGGCGCAACAGCATTTCCAACACTGCGTACTCTTTACGCGTCAGCGCCAGCGGCGCGCCGTACAGGCTCACCTCGCGGCGTGCCAGATCGACCACCAGGCTTCCATCGTCGTAGCGCGGCGCCGCTTCTGGTTCGCCGGGCCGATTGCGCAAGAGCGCACGAAGGCGCGCCATCAACTCCTGGATGCCGAACGGCTTGGTCATGTAATCATTGGCGCCGCGATCGAGCGCGCGCACCTTTTCTGCTTCCGCGTCCCGAACGGACAGCATCAATACTGGCACCTGGCTCCACTGACGCACTTCCTCCAGCACTTCGTGGCCATCGCGGTCCGGCAGGCCGATATCCAGTATCAATAGATCCGGCGATTGGGTGGCGGCGAGTGCCAGCCCGTCGGCCGCGTTCGCGGCCAGCAGAACCTCATAGCCTTCTGCGCGTAAACCGATGTCGAGAAAGCGGCGAATTTGCGCCTCGTCGTCGATCACCAGAATGCGTGGCGCGGATGTGGTCATGGGGCGCTATCGGGCGGCGGTGGCAGTGGCAGGCTAATGCGGATGATGGTGCCGATGCCCGAACCGGGCAAGGCATCGACGCTGCCGCCGTGCGCGCCGATCATGCCGCGACAGATCGCCAACCCGAGGCCGGTGCCCTGCGGCGCGCGATCACCGCGAGAAACCGAATAGAACATGTCGAAGATGCGCGCCCGCTCGTCCTCCGGAATGCCAGGGCCGCGATCGGCCACGTCGATCAGCAGCGAGCCGTTCGCACAATGGGTGGTCACCCGAACCGCTTCGCCGACCGGTGAGAAGCGGGCGGCATTTTCGAGGATATTGAACAGCGCCTGTTCAATCAACGCAGGGTGGACATAAAGCAGCACCGGCTCGGGCGGCGCGATGATTTCCACCCGAAGGTCGGGAAAGAGTTTGCGCAACCGCGTTGCCGCCGCGGCGACGATCTCGGCGCTGTCGGTCCAATCGCGATTGAGTTTCAGCGTGCCGTGGCCGAGCCGCGTCATGTCCAACAGGTTCTGGATATAGCTGTCCAGCCGCTGGCCCTCGCCGAGAATCGCCTCCAGCAATTCGCGCCGCTCTTGGGGTGGCAATTTTTCTTCGTAGCTGATCAGCGTACCGGCGGCACCGATCATCGAGGCCAGCGGCGAGCGCAAGTCGTGCGAGACGGACGAGAGCAGCGCGTTACGCAGGCGCTCGGTTTCGCCCTGCACGCGCGCGCCCTCCAGCTCGTCGGACAGTCGCACGCGTTCCAGCGCCTGACCGATATCTTGCGCCATGGCCAAGGCCAAACTGCGCTGGGCTGGATCGGGCTCGCCCATGGTCGCCTCAAAACGCATCCCCACCACGCCCATCGGCCGATCTTCGCTACCCAGCGGCAGGATCCAGTACGGCGCGGCATTCAAGGTGTCGGTATGGCGACCTGCCTGTGAACCATGTCGGTCGCTCCAGTCCGCCGCGGCAAGATCCTGCGCGGTCAAACCGGCTTCCGCCGGAACGCTGACAGCGACGCACATGATCTGCTCCCCATCGCGCGCAAGTATGGCCACATCGCAGCGCAAAGCATGTGCCAACGCTTTGCTGCCAGCATCACGGATACTGTCGGCGTCGGCACTGACGCTCAGCTTTTGACCCAGCATCAGCAACGAGCGCGTCTGCACGTGTGAACTTCTTAACGACTCGACCTGGCTGGCCAACCGAGTGGCGAGGCGACTGCAGACCAGGGCAACGATGAGGAACAGGGATACCGTCAGCACATCGTCGATATTGGCGATGACCAAGGTGTAGCGCGGCGGTGCGAAGAAAAAGTTGTAGCCAAAGAAACAAAGTACCGCCGTATAGACGGCCACCGTCATGCGCGTGCGCACCGCTACGGCCAATACGGCGGTAAGGAAAATCAGCGAAAGGCTCGCCACCGACAGGTAGCGGTCGGCAATAAATGAAAGGCCGAACGCCACCAGCGTGGCCAGCGTGGCGTACACGTATTGACCGCGAGCGACGCGGCCCGTGGGAATCCGCAGTTGCCGGCTTGCCTTTGCCCGCTCGACCGGAGTGGCGATGATGGTTAATTCCAGATGCGCGGCATGGCGCAGCAACAACTGGGTCAGTGAACGACCCAGCATGCGCGCCACCACCCGTTCTCGGGTGCGTCCGAGGATGATCTGGCCGACGCCTTCACGATCGGCGTGCGCCATCAGCTCGTCGGCAATGGCATGTCCGCGCAGCATGATCGCCTCGCCGCCGAGCCGGCGTGCCAGCCGCATCGCAGCGTCCACACGCTCACGTCGAGTCAGGTCGATGCGGGTGCCGGTGTCGACGAAAGCCACGCTCCAGGGCGCACCGCGCCGCTCGGCGATCCGTCGCGCCACGCGTACCAGGTATTCGCTCTGACCATGGCCGTCGATGGCCGCCAACACGTGGCGGCGCACCGGCATGCTGCCGCCACGCGCCAGCATGTGCTCACGCAGATCGCTGTCGACGTGGCGGGCGATGGTGTCGACGGCCAGCTCGCGCAAAGCCGCCAGGTTGGTCGGCGAAAAAAATGCGTCGAGGGCGGCAGCGGCCGTCTCCGGCACGTAGACCTTGCCTTGCTTCAGCCGGCCGATCAGCTCGCGTGGTGGCAGGTCGACCAGCACGATGTCACGCGCCCGGTCAAGAAACGCATCAGGCACCGTCTCGCGCACGGTGACGCCGGTAATCCGCCGCACCTGGTCGTTGAGGCTTTCCAGATGCTGCACGTTGAGCGCGCTGTAGACCTCGATGCTGGCATCGAGCAGTTCGGCAATGTCCTGCCAGCGCCGCTCGTGTCGACCACCGGGAAGGTTGCTGTGGGCCAGCTCATCGACCAGCAACACCGCCGGCTTGCGCGCAAGCGCCGCGTCCAGATCAAACTCGCTGAACTGGCGATCGCGATACGTCACCGCACGCCGCGGCAGTACCTCAAGGCCCTCCAGCAACGCGGCCGTCTCGGCGCGGCCATGCGTTTCCACCAGGCCGACCACCACGTCCACGCCCTGCCGCTTCAGCTCGCGCGCCGCGGACAGCATCGCGAAGGTCTTGCCCACGCCAGGCGCGGCGCCCAGAAACACTTTCAACCGCTGGGTGAGTTCATCGTGGGCGGTGCTGAGCAGCGCGTCGGCACGCGCTTCGCGGGAGGGTTCAGTCATGCAAGGTAGCCGCGAGCGAGAGGTTGGTGTCCACGGTAGCGCGTTGACCCCGCCTGGGCGATATCTTCTGTAGGAGCGGCTTCAGCCGAGATGCTGTTGATCTATCCCGGTCAGCGGCACCGGCGCTGAACCCGCTCCCGCAAGAACAGTGACGCACTATCATCGGGCATCCAGCGCCAGGTTAAGTTGCAGCACATTCACCCGCGGCTCGCCGAGCACACCGAACTGGCGACCCTCGGTGAATTGGTTTACCAGCGCCTGCAGCTGCGACGCCGTCATGCCGCGCGCCTTGGCCACGCGCGCCAGCTGATACTGGGCCGCAGCCGGGCTGATTTGCGGATCGAGGCCACTGCCCGACGCGGTTACCAGATCCACCGGCACCGGCGCCGCGTTGCTCGGGTCGGCCGCACGCAGCGACGCGATCCGCTGCTTCACCGCCTCGGTCAGGGCCGGATTGGTCGGCCCCAGGTTGGACCCGGACGAGGAAGCTCCGTTGTACGCATTCGGACTCGTCGCCGACGGCCGGCCCCAGAAATATTTCGGTTCAGTAAACGACTGACCGATCAGCGCCGAGCCGATCGGCTTGCCATTTTTCACGATCAGGCTGCCGTTGGCCTGATGCGGAAAGATCAGCTGGGCCAGACCGGTGGCCGCCAGCGGATACAGCACGCCGGTGAAGATGGTCATCAGCAGCAGCAGGGATAACGATTGACGAAGCAGTTTGCTCATGGCGTTCTCGGGATCGTTGAAAATGGCGGCGACAATCCGTCGCCTGGTATCAGATGCGACCGGGGATGGATCGCATCAGAACGTTCCCTGCAAGCATCACAAACCGGCGCGAACCGCCCACCTGGCGGGTGTCGCTGGCATCGAGAAAGCTGGAGGTATGGCGATAGAAGTCGGCGTTGCTGGCGTAGGTGACACCGCCGCTCAGCGACCACTGCGTCGCCAGCTGATACTTCAGGGTGGCGGCAAAATCGTTGTAGCCGGGGCTGCGCGCGCCGTTCGCCAGCGGCGTGGCGAGCGTGATGGTGTAGTGCGTGTGCGCCGCATGCAAGGCCACGCTCCACGTCTCACTGAGTGGTATCGCCAGGTCAAGTTGCAGGTAGCTGGTGCCCCTGGAATGGCCTCGATAGCCCTGCTGCGTGTCCACACCGAAGTAGTCAGTAAGGGTGCGGTTGCACTTCATCGTCAGCAGTTTCCAGCTCAAGCCGACGTTGGCCTCGGCCGTGTTCAACGAACGCGACGGCAAGCCGGCTTGGTCGAGATTAGCGCCGGGATAGACATAGCCGTAGACGCCCGCACGCCACGACCAGTCGCTGCTGATCGCGCGGCCGTAACTGGCGTACAGGTCGAGCTCCATCGCGCCACCGGGATAGCTGCGCTCGCTGATGCTGGAGCCCCATACGCCGGCCGCAAAGCCGTTGGAATTGGCGTAGTCGGCGCAGCCCTGGATCGCAGGGCGACCCCAGCTCTGAGTCAGGCCGCGAAACATGTAGTCGGAAGTCAGCGCGACATTGCCGGTGATCGGGCTGTCGGTGGCATTGGCGTGCGCGAGCGGCAATAGCGCCAGAATCAGGGCGATCATGCGCGAGCGTTTCATCAGGAAAGTCCGCACAGCACGAGCACCATGTCGACCAACTTGATGCCCAGAAACGGCACCACCATCCCGCCCAAACCGTAAACCAGCAGGTTTCGACGCAGCAGCGCGGCGGCGCCCAGCGCGCGGTATTTCACGCCTTTCAGCGCCAGCGGAATCAACGCCACGATGATCAGCGCATTGAAGATCACCGCGGACAGGATCGCGCTTTGCGGTGTCGCCAGGTGCATCACGTTGAGCGTATTCAACGCCGGATAGGTCGTCGCGAAGGCGGCAGGAATGATCGCGAAATACTTGGCGATGTCGTTGGAGATCGAGAACGTAGTCAGCGATCCGCGGGTGATCAACAATTGCTTGCCGATCGCTACCACCTCGATCAGCTTGGTCGGGTTGGAATCGAGGTCGACCATGTTACCGGCCTCTTTCGCGGCCTGTGTGCCGGTGTTCATGGCCACCGCCACATCGGCCTGCGCCAGCGCAGGCGCGTCGTTGGTGCCGTCGCCGCACATGGCCACCAGCCGGTTTTCGGCCTGGATGTCACGGATCAGCTGCAGCTTGGCTTCCGGCGTAGCTTCGGCGAGGAAATCATCGACGCCGGCTTCGGCGGCAATCGCGGCGGCGGTGAGCGGGTTGTCGCCGGTGATCATGATCGTCTTGATGCCCATCTTGCGCATTTCGGCGAAGCGCTCCTTGATGCCCGTCTTGACGATATCTTTCAGCTCGATCACACCCAGTGCGGTCGCGCCTTCAACGACGATCAGCGGGGTGGCACCACGGCGCGCAATGTCCTCGGCCATGCGTTTGAGCAGCGGCGGAAGGTGGCTGTTTTGTGCTTCGAGGTATTTCTCGACCGTGTCCAGCGCCCCCTTGCGGATATGCCGGCCGCGCAGATCCACACCGCTCATGCGCGTCTGCGCGGTGAACGGCACGAACTGCGCTTCGCCTTCGGCCAGTTGGCGCTCTTCGAGTCCGTACTTGTCCTTGGCAAGCACGATCACGCTACGCCCTTCGGGCGTTTCGTCGGCCAGCGATGCGAGCTGCGCGGCCTCGGCCAACACGCGTTCGTCCACACCGGGCGCTGGTTGAAACGCCACCGCCTGACGATTGCCGAGCGTGATGGTGCCGGTCTTGTCCAGCAGCAGCACGTCAACATCACCTGCCGCCTCGACCGCGCGGCCAGAGGTGGCGATCACGTTGGCACGGATCATCCGGTCCATGCCAGCAATACCGATCGCCGACAGCAACGCACCGATGGTGGTGGGAATAAGGCACACCAGCAACGCGATCAGCACCGTCAGGGAAATCGGCTGACCCACGCCGGCGGCCTTTACGCTGTAGATCGAATACGGCAGCAAGGTGGCGCAGGCGAGCAGAAAGATCAGCGAGAATTTCGCCAGCAGGATGGTCAGCGCAATCTCGTTCGGCGTCTTGCGGCGCTTTGATCCCTCGACCATCGCAATCATGCGGTCCAGAAAGCTCTCGCCCGGGTTGCTCGTGATGCGCACCACCAGCCAATCGGACAATACCGTGGTGCCACCGGTGAGCGCGCTGCGGTCACCGCCGGATTCACGGATTACCGGTGCGGATTCGCCGGTGATGGCGCTCTCGTCCACGCTGGCCGCACCGATCACCGCTTCGCCGTCGCCTGGCATCACTTCGCCGGCTTCGACCAGCACGTGATGGCCAGTGCGAAGTTCGCTGGATGGCGTGAAGGCGATCGACGCGTGGCGGTCAGCGGAGGCCAGTTTCTTGGCAATCACGTCCTTACGTGATCCGCGCAACGCGTCCGCCTGCGCCTTGCCGCGACCTTCCGCGAGCGCTTCGGCGAAGTTGGCGAACAACAGCGTGAACCACAGCCACAGGCTGACCCAGAAAATGAAACCGGTGGGCGCCTCGCCGTAACCGGCCAGTGCCTGCACCCACAACAGTGTGGTCAGCACGCTGCACACGAACACCACGAACATCACCGGGTTGCGGAACTGCATCCGCGGCGACAGTTTGCGGAACGAATCGGCGATGGCCGTGAGGACCAGCTCGCGATTGAAACTGCTGGCTGCTTGAGGTTGTGCGGTCATGATTCAGTGTCCCGACATCAGGGATTCGGCAATCGGCCCCAGCGCCAACGCGGGTAAAAAGGTGAGTGCGCCAACCACGATCACCACGAACGCCAGCAACGTCACGAACAGGGGTGTGTGCGTCGGCAGCGTGCCAGCGGATTCAGGCACGTGCCGTTTGGTGGCGAGTGAGCCGGCCATCGCCAGCATCGCAATGGCTAGCGGAAAACGGGACAAAAACATGCACACACCAAGGAGCACGTTCCAGAACGGCGTGTTGGCGGACAAACCAGCAAACGCGCTGCCGTTGTTGTTGGACGCCGACGTCACCGCGTAGAGCATTTCGCTGAAGCCGTGCGCACCCGGGTTCGCCACCCCGGCCGCACCAGAGGGCACCATCACCGCGATGGCCGTGCCGATGACTACCAATGCGCACGGAATCAGCACCGCGAGGCTGGCCATCTTCATCTCGTGCGCCTCGATCTTCTTGCCGAGGTATTCCGGCGTACGACCGACCATCAAACCGGCGATGAAGACCGCCACCACCGCGAAGGCGAGCATGCCGTAAAGGCCCGAGCCGACGCCGCCGAAGATCACTTCACCCAGCTGCATCAGCCACATCGGAATCATTCCGCCCAACGGCGTAAACGAGTCATGCATCGCGTTCACGGCGCCGCACGACGCGGCGGTGGTGATCGCCGCAAACAGCCCACTCGACGCGATGCCGAAACGTGTTTCCTTGCCCTCCATATTGCCGCCGGCCTGCAGCGCCGAAGCGTGCGCGTCGACGGCCAGTCCATGCAGCGCAGGATTGCCGGCTTGCTCCGCCGCGACCAGCGCGATCGCCAGCGGCACGAAGATCACCAGCATCGTGGCCAAAATCGCCCAGCCTTGGCGTCGATCACCGACCAGACGGCCAAACATGTAACAAAGGCCGCCCGGAATCAGGAAGATCGCCAGCATCTCGATGAAGTTGGAGAACGGCGTCGGGTTCTCGTAGGGATGCGCTGAGTTCGTGTTGAAGAATCCGCCGCCGTTGGTACCGAGCATTTTGACCGCCACCTGCGAGGCCGCCGGACCCATCGGCAGCATCTGCGTGGTCACCGCGGTCTGCGTGGTGACATCGTGGCCGGACGCGTCTTTCACCGTGGTCGCATAGCTGCTGGTCTGCGCCACCGGCACATCGACATATGACTTAAAGTTCTGAACCACGCCCTGTGACACCAGCAATAGGCTGATCAGCAGCGACAGCGGCGCCAGCACATAGAGCGTGCTGCGTGTCAGGTCGACCCAGAAGTTGCCAAGTCCTTTCGCGCTGCGCCGGACAAATCCCCGCACCACAGCCACCAGCACCGCGATGCCGGTGGCGGCGGAGAGGAAGTTCTGCACCGCCAGACCCAACATCTGGGTCAGGTAGCTCATCGTCGTTTCGCCGCCGTATCCCTGCCAGTTGGTATTGGTGACAAAGCTGATCGCCGTATTCATCGCCGAATCCGGTGACACCCCGCCAAAGTGCTGCGGATTCAGCGGCAACCAGCCCTGCACTCGCTGCAGCAAGAACACAGCCAGCACACCGAGCACGTTGAACAGCAGCATGGCCATCGCATAACGCTTCCAGCCCATGTCCTCGTCCTGGCTGATGCCGCACAGGCGGTAAATGCCGCGCTCGACGCGAGCACCGAATCGGGTGACGCCGTTGGGCGCATCGGCAAACACCAGCGCCATGTAGCTGCCAACCGGCTTCACCAGCAGCAGCAACACGACCAGAAAAATCCCGATCTGGAGATAGTCATTGGGGGTCATTCGAACCACTCCGGCTTGAGCAAGGCCACACACAGATAGCCGGCAAGGGCCACCGCGATCAGCCCGGCGATTACGTAAAGAACATTCATGAAAAGAGGCTCATGCGGAAAGGGCGAAAAAGTGCAAGACGCGGCAGCTTACGGACGCCGACCCAGCCGGTCGCAAAGCAGCAGAAAGCCGAGCGCGGCCGCGCACAGAACAAACAGAAACAACAGGTAGACGAAATCCATCAGCGTCGACTTGTGAGAGAACGATGCGCACTGTAGAAATTGCCGCATAACAAAGGGGTAGCGATCTGGTCCCTGCGCATATAGATCGCGTAAAGACTTCGGAGCACGGCGATGGCGGGAGTCAGCTGGTCACCGTCACCAAAACAAGCCGATGTTCGGTGCGCTGGCCATACAACAGCCAGGCCATCGCTCATGTTTGAAATGGAACATGTCCGAAACGGACGCGGCTTGTCTGGAACCAGACGGCAACCACGGAAGCGATGCCCTACTTGACCTGCGACGCGGCTGGCACGTGCCGGCGTTGCTCAACGACTGCCTGTTCTGCTTCAGCTGAGCACTGTCAGTAGCTTTTCGAACGCCCTCTGCGCCCGACGCACTTACCCTGGTGTGGGAGATTTTCCACTTCAGGCTGGTTGTCGCGCGTTGGCTACACAAAGGGAAAGCCACGTGGGTGCCGAAAGCACACGAACGCTTCTGGTCATGCTGATGGCCGCGCAGCACGACAAGCTGCCCATCAATACGCACCTCATGAACCCTGGCGGATGACAGCAGCCAACGACTTCTGCAATTATCGTTCTTTTTTGGCGCATCCAGTCGCCTGCACAGGAGCTTCCATGTCCCAAGCCAGCCAGATTCGCCGCGACGTGGGGCCGTGGGCCCTGATGTTCACCGGCCTGGGTTCGATCATCGGTTCCGGCTGGCTGTTCGGCGCGTGGAACGCGGCCAAGCTTGCCGGCCCCGGCGCGATCTGGGCCTGGGTGCTTGGCGCGGCGATCATCATGACGATTGCGCTGACCTACGCCGAGCTCGGTGCGATGTTCCCCGAATCCGGCGGCATGGTGCGTTACGGACATTACTCGCACGGGTCGCTGGTCGGCTTCATCGCCGGCTGGGCCAACTGGATCGCGATCGTCTCGGTGATTCCGATCGAGGCCGAGGCCTCGGTGCAGTACATGTCGGGCTGGAAGTGGCAGTGGGCTCAGGACCTGTTTCATCAGGTCCCTGGTCAGCATGGCGAACTGAGTCACCTCGGCCTGTGGATCGCGGCGGCATTGGTGGTGGTCTATTTCCTGCTCAATTTCTGGAGCGTGAAACTGTTCGCACGCTCCAACAGCGTGATCACGATCATCAAGCTGGTGATTCCGGCGACCACCGGCATTGCGCTGATCGCCAGCGGCTTTCACAGCGAGAACCTCTCCGTAGGCGCAAACGGCGGCACCCATGCCAACGATTTCGCCGCCATCCTGACCGCCGTGGCCACCGCCGGCATCGTGTTCAGCTTCAACGGTTTCCAGAGCCCCGTGAATCTGGCCGGTGAGGCTCGCGACCCCGGTCGCAGCATTCCGTTCGCGATCATTGGTGCCATCTTGATCGCCACCGTGGTCTATGTGCTGCTGCAGATCGCTTTCCTCGGCTCGGTGCCGCCAGACATGCTGGCCAAGGCCGGTTGGCACGGTATCGACTTCAGTTCGCCGTTCGCGCAGCTGGCAGTCATCGTCAACCTCAACTGGCTGGCGATCCTGCTGTATGCCGACGCCTTCGTCAGCCCCAGCGG
>JBDTXA010000123.1:0-11006 GCA_040006415.1 Rhodanobacter sp. | reverse complement strand
GTCAGCGGCATGCACAAGCTCGATGCGTTGACGCGCATCCTCGAAGCCGAGCCGTTCGACGCGATGATCATCTTCGCCCGCACCAAGCAAGCTACCGAGGAGCTGGCCGGCAAGCTGCAGGCGCGTGGGCTGGCCGCGGCCGCGATCAACGGCGACATCGCCCAGCCGCAGCGCGAGCGGGTGATCCAGCAACTGAAGGACGGCAAGCTCGATATTCTGGTTGCCACCGACGTCGCCGCCCGCGGCCTCGACGTGGAGCGGATCAGCCACGTGTTCAATTACGACATCCCGTACGACACCGAAAGCTACGTGCACCGGATCGGTCGCACCGGCCGCGCCGGCCGCAGCGGTGACGCCATCCTGTTTGTCAGCCCGCGCGAGCGCGGCATGCTGAGCGCGATCGAGCGCGCCACGCGTCAGCCGATCGAACAGATGCAGCTGCCGTCGGTCGACGTGGTCAACGACGTGCGCATCGGCAAGTTCAAGCAACGTATCAGCGACACGCTGGCGCAGGGTGACCTCGGCCAGTTCCAGAAACTGATCGAGCAGTACGAGCAGGAACACAACGTACCGGCGATCGAGATCGCCGCTGCGCTTGCCCGCATTGCCCAGGGCGATCAGCCGCTGCTGCTGGCACCGGCGCCGAAACGTGAAAAATTTGAATCCACCCGCGAGCGTCCGCCCGCTCGCGATCGCCACAGCCAACTCGATCGCCGGCCTTCCTCCGACCGTGACGGAGCCTCGCCTCGCCCCGCGCACGAGCGCAAGCCGCACAGCGACGCCGGCCCTCGCCCCACGCGTGCCCATGCCACTGAAGAGGGCAAGCGCACCTACCGCATCGAGGTCGGTCACGAGCACGGAGTGAAGCCGGGCAACATCGTCGGCGCCATTGCTAACGAAGCCGGCCTCGAAAGCCAGTTCATCGGTCGCCTCAGCATTCGCGATCATTACAGCCTGATCGACCTCCCCGATGGTATGCCAGCCGAAGTGTTCGATCACCTGAAGAAAGTGTGGGTGGTGCAGCAGCAGCTGCGGATCCATGAATGGGACGGCAGTGACACGGGCACCAGTTCACTTCCCGCGCACAAAGCCGGCGGATTCAAAAAACCCGGTAATTTCAAGCCGCGCTCCGCTGGCAGTAAGCCGCCACACCGCAAGTAAGTCGCGTCAACGGATGGCCTGTCCGGCGACAGGCCATCCGTGAGTTCGGGTTCTGCTGGCAATCTGGCGCTCGATACGCAGTGTCCCGACCACGTACCATCGGTATCCTCACTGCTGCGAGGCCATCGCATGTCGGGAACCACCCGCGAATCCGTCACTCGTCATGCCGCCGAACCACGGCTCGACGGACTGACGCCAGCCGCCGTCAGGTCATTGCAGAAAGCGGCACACGCCATTCGTGACGGTGCAACGTCGTCGGCGCTCAAGGCGCTCGATAGCGCCCTGACGCAGTCGCCCGGCCACCCGGAAGTGTTGCGCATGTTTGGCATCCTGCACACACGTGCGCAGCGCCACCCCGAAGCGATCAGCGCACTTCAACAAGCGATCGCGCAATGGCCAGACTACGCGCTGGCGCACTGCGACCTTGGCAATGCCCAGCAGGCCACTGGCGACATGACCGCCGCCTTCGCTAGCTGGCGCCGTGCGTGCTCGCTGGCACCGACCGCACTGATGCCCTGGTTCAATCTTGGTCGCAATCTGCAGCAAAACGGCGATACCGAGGCAGCGATCACAGCGTTGCAGACCGCGCACCAGCTGGCGCCGAATTTCCTTCCTGCGCTGATCCTGCTGGGCGACGCACTGGTGCATGCCGGCCGGCTCGATGCAGCAGACGCCCGTTACCGCGCTGCCCTTTTGCTACGCCCCGCCTGCGGCGATGCCTGGCGAGGGCTGGCGAATATGAAGACCCGGCCATTGAGCGATGCCGATCGCCAGCAACTCGACACGATGCTGCGCCGAGCCGACATCGCCGATTCCGATCGCATCGCGATGGGCTTTGCACTCGGCAAGGTCAATGAGGATCGAGGTCTGTACGAGCCTGCCTTTGCTGCTCTCAGCGCCGCCAACATGCTGGTGCGGAAGCTGGCGCCGTGGAACGCGGACGCGTTCCACGCGCACGTCGAGCAGACATTTGCGGCGTCGGCGAAACTGCCTGCTGCAGTGGACGAGACCCTGGGAGAGGAGGTCATTTTCATCGTCGGATTGCCGCGCTCGGGGTCAACCCTGTTCGAACAGATCCTGGCGGCACATCCGGACGTGGAGGGTGCCAGCGAGCTAGCCGACCTCGAACTGACATTGAGCGAAGAATGCACCCGCCGACGCCAGCCGTTGTTGCAATGGATGGGAGACGCTTCGGCTGAGGACTGGCGGCGGCTGGGGCGGCGCTATCTCGAACGCACGGTGCGCTGGCGCGAACACAAGCCACGCCATACTGACAAATTGCCCTCGAACTGGCTGCTAAGTGGCGTACTCGCAGCGATGCTTCCGGGCGCAAGGATCATCGACGCACGCCGTGATGCTCTCGAGGCGGGCTGGTCCTGCTACAAGCAGCAGTTCTACCGACTGCCTCACTTCGCCTGCACGCTCACGGACATCGCCGCTTACATTCGCAACTACGAGCGCGTGATGAACCGCTGGCACGAGGCCGAGCCCGACCGCATCCGCATCCAGCGTTACGAGTCGCTGCTGGCCGAACCGGAGCAGGAAATCCGCGCATTGCTCGCGTTCTGCGCCTTGCCATTCGATGCCAGTTGCCTCGACTACCATCACGCCAGGCGCAGCGTCCGAACCGCCAGCGCGGCTCAAGTGAGGCAGCCCCTGCAACGCGATACGGCGCGCGCCGCCAACTACGGTGCCCAGCTCAATCCCCTGCGCTTCGGTCTCGGACTGCCGGATGCCGCCATCTGATCGACGTGGCGTTCGATGCGGGCGACAGTCCGTTTCCTTTCGGCACGCTGCAAAGCTCGACGACGAACCTCACCATGTGAGGAACAAATACACTGGAACCTCGTCATGAGTGCCCTCCCAAGCCTGTACATCTCCCACGGTTCACCGATGACGGCGCTGCAACCCGGCCTGACCGGAAAGCGGCTGGCCGAACTGGCAACGCTGCTTCGGAGACCGAAAGCCATCGTGATGGCCAGCGCGCACTGGCCGACACGTGAACCGCGGGTCGGCACCGGCGCAGCGCACGCGACCATCCATGACTTTGGTGGTTTCCCGGCAGCCCTCTACGCGATCACCTACGAGCCGCCCGGAGCCCCGGATCTCGCCGGTCGGATTACCCGTCTGCTTGCGCAAGCGGGCTTCGTCGCGCAAGCAGACGCCACGCGCGGTCTCGACCACGGCGCATGGGTTCCGTTGCGCTTGATGTATCCGCACTCGGACATTCCGGTGGTGCCGGTGTCGATCCAGCCTGAGCGAGATCCGGCGCATCACTACGCACTGGGACAGGCGCTGGCGACGTTGCGGGATCAGGGCGTGCTGGTCATCGGCTCCGGCAGCATCACCCACAACCTGCACGATCTCGGCGCGGGCTACAGCGAGGATCGGCAGGCACCCTACGTGGCACCCTTCATCGACTGGATCGAACAGAAACTGGCGACCGGCGATATTGCCGCGCTGCTCGATTACCGACGCCAGGCGCCTTATGCCGAACGTGCTCATCCCACCGACGAACACCTGCTGCCGCTCTTCGTCGCCCTCGGCGCTGCCGGAAAAACCGCCAAGGCCCAGCGCATCGATGCCGGTGTGGATCAGGGGTTGCTGGCGATGGATATCTACCGCTTCGAAAAAAACGCGTGGCGACTCAGCCGATCTGCAGCAGCGATGGGGCGTTGTCCACAACGATCGGCAACCAGTCCAGCGACGTCAGCAACGGCAAGCCATGCGCCAGTCGCGCCTTGTCGCACTGGGGACTGACCGAGCCGGATTCCCACGACGGTTCCACTTCGCGGCACACCGACGGCCGTTGCTCATAAATGCCGCAATGCGCCGCCTTGCCGATGACCCCTTTCAGTCCAGCGCAGCGCATGGGCGCGGCATACGTGCCACGCATGACGAGTCGATGATGATCGAGTTTTTCAGTGAGTTCCGGAGGAACGCCCACACCGAGCGATTCATCGGCCTCCGACCAGTGGAAGGCGACCCGAAAAAAGGCACAGCAAGCACCGCAGCGCAGGCAGGGATGTTCCATCAGCGACAACCAGGACGCGCCCCGAGGCGCGTAGCCTTTGGAGTCTAGACGGTCGCAGCGCTCCGTGCAGCTGGCCGGCAACCTCATGAATCAAGGCTGGCCGGCAAACGTGTCGCACTGCGCCATCTCGCCACTGTTGAAGCCGGTCTTGAACCACTTCACTCGCTGCGCCGAGGTGCCGTGGGTGAACGTATCGGGACGAACCGTGCCTTGCGATTGCTGCTGCAGGGTATCGTCGCCAATGTGGCTGGCGGCGTTCAGCGCCTCCTCGATGTCGCCCGGCTGCAGCCATTGCAGTTCCTGCTGGCTGTGATTGGCCCAAATGCCCGCGTAGCAATCCGCCTGCAGTTCCTGCCTTACCGACAGCCCGTCGGCGCCATCCATGGGAGCGCCGCGGCGGCGCGCTTCGTCGACCTTGGCGAACACACCGGTCAATTTCTGCACGTGATGCCCCACTTCATGCGCAATCACATAGGCGCGGGCGAAGTCCCCGGAAGAGTGCAGTTCGTCCTGCAGCTGCTGAAAAAAAGCCAGATCCAGATAAACCTTCTGATCACCCGGGCAATAGAACGGCCCCACGGCGGTCGTTGCACCACCACAGGCGGTGCTCACACCACCACTGAAAAGCACCAGATGCGGGTCGACGTAGGTCGCGCCATGCTGCTGGAAGATCTTTCCCCACGTCGTTTCGGTCGAATGAAGGATCGCGCTGACAAAGGCTTTCTGTTCCGGATCCACCTGAACCGGCGCACTTCTCTGCGTCGGCGCGGATGATTGACCGCCCTGATCCAGGAGCGCCATGGGATTCTTGAAAAATACCCAACCGATGATCGCCAACACGATCAGACCACCCAGCCCCATGCCGCGCCCGCCGCCGCCGAAGCGCCGCCCACCACCGCCGCTGCTGACTTCGACATTGCTGCTGCTGCCACCTTTTCGCCAATCCATAAGGTTCTCTCCAAGCGTTGTGCCGGGACATCGCGTTGCGAAGATAGCGCGTCGACCTAGACAGCGCCACGGACGTACAGCGGCTAAAGTAGCCGTCCCTTTGTGAGGATTTCTACATGACGCATCTGCCCGCCCTGGTCACCCTGCTTAACGTCCTGCTTCTGTTTGGCACCATGTGGGCAGTGGGTCGCGCCCGCAGCCGCCACGGGATCAAGGCTCCCGCTACCACCGGCAACCCGGACTTCGAGCGTGCTTACCGCGTGCAGATGAACACGCTTGAGCAGACCGTGATGTTTTTGCCTCTGCTGTGGCTGGCCGCGAACTACGGTTTCACCGGCTGGGCCGGCATTGCCGGGCTCGTCTGGCTGGTGGGGCGGCTGTGGTATGCCGTCGCGTATTTCAACGATCCAACCAAGCGCGGCCCCGGATTCGGACTGGGCATGCTTGGCTGGTTCGCCTTGCTGATCATGGCCGTCATCGGCATCGCGCGGGCCATGATGCTGGGCTGAAGCCGTACCGAGGCCATGGTCAGACTACGCACTTGGCACCAAGGCACGGAGGACCGAGACGCGGTGTGGCACGGCCAGCGATTCGGCCGAATATTGACTTGCAAACACTTTTGCCAGTTCCGCGTCGACGTGTGCTACCCGGGTTTCGTCCAACGTGGCGCCGACACCCGCGCTGGCGCGAACACGGCCGCGCCAGACGCGGTGACTGCAAGGCACTCCCAAATCAAATGACCATGTGCACAGATCGACGAAAGCCGCCTCCGCCACGTCTTTCAGCCGTGCCGGTACTGGCCGCTGCCGCCGTGCAGAGTCCAGTCGGGATTGCTGGCCAGAACCTGCCGCTCGGTTTCCTGTACGACATTGCCGGCCAGCGGCACCCAGTCGAAATGGGCAATCAGCAATCGACCATCAGGCTTCAGCCACCTCAACGCCAGCGCCGCTGTGCGGGGGCGGTCGAATCAGTGCCAGCATTGGCCGGCGGTCACCACGTCGAACGACGCTGCAAAGAAATCGGCATTCTCGACCCGCGCACGCACCTGCTGTCCGTCTCCGCTGCTTCGGCCAGCAGCGGAGATGATGGATCCAGCGCGGTAACGTCGCAGCTTCGCAAGTCCAGAGCTCGGGCCACGTTGCCCGCGCCGATGCCCAAATCCAGCTCGTCCCCTGCATGCACCTTGCCGTCGGGAAAGACACGCTCGAAGAACGCTTCCGGGAACCCCGCCCGATAGCGGGAGCACGCCAGCGGTTCTGCCCAAATCAGCCATCATCACCAATCTCCCTGATTTCATGCGCGATCACTACTGAGCAATGCGCCGACGCAAGGGAGGCAAACAAAACCCGTGCGCGAGCGCGTGACCACTCAGGCATAGTATCGGGATGCAAAGCCTGTCATCCGAAATCTCCACGCCTTCGCCACCACCACTTCCGCTGCCGTCGTCCACTGCCGAACGCCCACCTGGCTTAGGGATGGCGTTGGGTCTGATCGTGCTGTATTTCGTGCTGCAAATAGCCGCGAGTCTGCTGTCGGCGGTGGTGATCGGCCTTTTCGACGGTTTCGGTCCTCCTTACGGCGGCACTTTTCGGGTGGCCGTCCAAACGCTGGTGCAACAACCCGCGATGCAGACCGTTTTGGTGATGGTTTCCCTCGGCTTGGCGGCGACGTCCGTATTTCTGCTGGCATGGCGCAAGTGGCCACGGCTTTGCTTTCAGGCGCAGCCGCCAGGGTTTGGATTCACGCTGCCACGCCAGTGGAGTTTCCTTGTGCTGGCGGTGCTGGTGGGGCTGGCTGCTCCCGTGATGGGCGGGCTGCTGACTCAATGGTTCGCACAAGGCCATCCGGTAACGCAGGACATCCAGCAGTTGGGCGGCCGCACGCCGCTGGGCCTGCGCATCCCGCTGGTGCTGCTGGTCATCAGCCTGGGACCGATGGTGGAAGAGTTGCTGTTTCGCGGTGTATTGCTTTCTGCATTGCTGCAGCGCTGGCGCGTCATTCCTTCCGTGTTGATCAGCTCGGCACTGTTTGCGCTGGCGCATCTTTCGGGGCTGCAATTTCAGTGGTTTGCGCTGCCACAGTTGATCTTGCTGGCGCTGCTACTGGCTTGGCTACGCCTGCGTTCGGGTTCGATCTGGCCCGCGGTCATCGCCCATGGCACCAATAATCTGCTGGCGGTGGCCGCCTGGTTCGTGGTGGTCAAACCGATGTGATATCGAGCTCGCGCAGGAGGCGTGCGGTCTCAAACAGCGGCAACCCCATCACGCCCGAGTAACTGCCTTGCAGATGCTCGATCAGGCTTGCGCCACGACCCTGAATCGCATACGCACCGGCCTTGCCGAATGGCTCGCTGGTGGCGACATAGGCTGCAATCGATGACTCGTCCAGCGTGGCAAAGCGAACCTGCGAAAGACAGCTGGCGGATAGTTCTCGCTTGGCGCTGACCACCCACACCACCGAAATAACTGTGTGGGTGCGGCCCGACAGCCGGCGCAGCATGTCAGCGGCCGCATGGGCATCAGGCGGCTTGCCGAACACCTCGTCGTCAAGTACCACCTCGGTATCCGCACCGATCACACGATGGGGCAACGAACCACCGAGCGAGGCCAGACCGGCGCGAGCCTTGTCGCGAGCCACACGACGCACATAGTCCTCGGGTGATTCCCCTTCAGCACGCTGCTCGCGTACGGCGACGTCGATGACCGTGAACTGTTCGCCCAGTTGTTCAAGCAGCTGGCGACGACGTGGCGATTGTGACGCAAGATAAAGCATGCCGGCTCCGTATCAAGGAAGATGGTTCGAAAGCGGCTCAAAGGCTGAGCCCGTACTCACAGAATTGTCGGTCGCGCACCCAGCCCAGGGATTCGTACAGCGCCTGTGCAGCAACATTGTCCAGCGCCGTCGATAGTGAAAGGCTGGCGGCCCCAAGGCCTCGGGCATGAGTGGCCGCCTCGCGCAGCAACGCGGCCGCCACACCCTGACGACGCGCCGACGGAGCGACAAACAAATCATTGAGCAGCCACGTCCGAACCATGCGTACCGATGAGAAGACCGGATAAAGCTGGGTGAAACCCAGATTCTCGCCACCATCACTCTGCGCGATCAGAATCAGCGACTCGCCTCCTCGAATGCGCTCGGCCAGAAAATCATGAGCCCGCACCAGATCAGGCGGCTGTCCGTAAAACTGCCGATAGCCGTCGAACAGCGCTGCCAATAGATCAAGATCAAGCAATGTGGCCGGGCGAATCTGGAAGGACATGACGACGCACTCCGTGCATGGCGCGCTGGTCACGCCGGTGATCAAGCTCGATGATAGGGATGCCCCGCGGCAATGGTGGTGGCGCGATACAATTGCTCGGCCAGAACCAGACGCACCAGCATGTGCGGCAACGTCAGCGGCCCCAGCGACCAGCGTTGATCCGCGCGTTCCAGCACCTGCGGCGCATGACCATCCGGGCCACCGATCAGGAATGCCAGATCGCGACCACCCATCCGCCAGCGCTCCAGCTGTGTGGCAAGCTCCTCGCTGGACCAGGTCTTGCCTCGACCATCGAGTGCGACCACATGGGTGTCGTGTGACAAGACGGCAAGTATCGCCGCGCCCTCGTCCTGCATAGCCCTCGCGGCGTCGCGGCCCTTGCCACGGATGCCGGGCTTGAGTTCGATCAATTCCAGCGGCAGCTCATGCGAGAGTCGCTTGCGATATTCCGCAAAGCCCTCGCCTACCCAGCCGGGCATGCGTTCACCTAGAGCGATCACGCGTGCGCGCACGTTCGCCGTCCTTCAAACAAACGTTGGCGCGCAGCGCCTTCGTTGGCCTCATCTCCCTGCAGGAGAAATGATTGAGGTGAGGGGCAACTCTTGCGCAGAATCCGCATCAAATCCGTCCCTCTCCAAAGAAATTCCGCGCTTCTCGCGTTCGACTCTTCTCGCCCGCAAGGGGACTTCCCGAGGGTCGCTTTCATGGGAGGGGACTGAAGTACCGCTCTCAGACTTGGCCCTCAATCAGTTATCCGGAGAGCGTCCGCCCTTCGGGCACCTTTTCATTCAAGGGAGAAGAAATAGACTTAACCTGCGTGCGCAGCGCTAGCGTCGTAACCGTGATCACCCACGGTCCACAAACGCTCCAGACCGTAAAACTCGCGGATGCGCGGCAGCATGACGTGGACGATCACATCGCCCAGATCCACCAACACCCATTCGCCTTCCTGCTCGCCTTCCACACCCAGCGGCATCACGCCCGCCTTTTTGGCGAACCGGGTGACTTCGTCGGCAATGGATTTGACGTGGCGTGCGGAGGTACCGGAGGCAATCACCAGCAAGTCAGCGATGGATGTCTTGCCGCGAACGTCGATCTCTCGGATGTCCTTGGCTTTCAATTCTTCCAGCGCGTCGATGACCGACTTGCGCAGGGTGGCCGTGGTAACGGACTTGTTCGTACGGGCAGTACTCAAGAGGGAGAGCCTCAACACGTAATCGCAGCGCAAAATAGCGCATGCGCAGTATAACCGCCCTGCCGGTGTCCGCGCTTTGAGCCCGTTCAGTGTGCCAGCGAGCGTTTGGCCAGCCGATACTCGTGCATGAGACGGGCCACCAGCTCGCCCGCCGGCTGCGGACGCCCCATGCTGGCGGCCTGACCACACCACTCCGACATCAGATCGCCTCGCCCGGCCCGTGCCGCAGCCTTGCGCAGCGGCGCGGTCAGCGCGTTGAGTATCGGATAGGGCAAGCCATGCGCCGCCTGCGGCATCGATTCGACAAAACGATTGCGCAAACCACGCGCCGCACGCCCTGAAAAGCCGAGGATCGTGGTGATCTGGTGCGCTTCGGCGGTGGCGACGTCCTGCTTCCAGGCCTCGGCCGCCGAGCATTCGGGACAGGTCAGAAACGCGGTGCCCAGCTGACTGGCAGCCGCGCCTAGAACCTCCGCCGCCACCATGCCGCGGCCATCCATGATGCCGCCAGCGGCAATCACCGGCACCTTTCTGTGGTGTGCAGCCAGTGCCCGCACAGCAAGGGGAATCAGAGCAAACAGACCGATCATCGCGTCCTCGGCATCGTGCATGAACGTGCCACGATGGCCACCGGCCTCGGCACCCTGGACGCACACGGCGTCGGCACCGGCATCGGCCCAGGCCAGCGCCTCGGGTACCGTCGTCGCGGTGCCGATCACTAGGATCCCGCGGTGCTGCAATTGCTGCATCTGCGCAGAACTGATCACGCCGAAGGCAAAGATGGCCGCAGCCGGCCGGGCCTCAAGCAGCGCCGCCAGTTGATCGGAAAAACGCGGTGCCCATCGCTCCGGCAGCTGCGTGCGTATGTCGAGCCCCTCACTAGCCATGAGTGCATCAAGCTGCTTGCGTGCCCGTGCCACTGCGGTCACGTCGGGATCGAAGTCGTCCGGCAACACGAACAGCCCGATGGCATAGGGCCGTAATGTCATGGCGCGGATGCTTGATGCCTGATCAACGATGGTTTGCGGCTCCAGATAGCCGGCGCCAAGAGAACCCAGCGCGCCGGCAGCCGATACCGCAGCAACCAACTCGGGAGGCGTGGAACCGGACATCGGTGCCTGAATCATTGGATGTTCGACACCGAGGAGTTCCAGAAGGGATGTTGCCATGTCTGCCACCAACAGCAAATACAGGGCCGCAAGTATGCGCTGCGGGAAACGCAGCCACAAAAAAAGCGGAAGTCCACGTGTCGGCGACTTCCGCGATCATAAGCGTGCGGAGGGTTCAGCCGCCGCTGCTATCCGATTTCATCGAATCATCCTTCATCGAGTCATGCTTCATCGACTTGTGCTTCATCGACTTGTGCTTCATGGAATCCTGCTTCATCGAATCGTGACCCATGCTGTCTT
>JBDTXA010000122.1:0-11063 GCA_040006415.1 Rhodanobacter sp. | reverse complement strand
ATTGGCTTGATTGGTGGCATGAGCTGGGAATCGACGGCGTCGTATTACCGACTGATCAACCAGGCAGTCAAAACGCGCCTCGGCGGACTGCACTTAGCGTCGCTGCTGCTGCACAGCGTGGATTTTGCCGGGATCGAGCAGTTGCAGCGCGCTGGCGACGGGAACGCGGCCGGTGCCCAGCTGGCACAGGCCGCGCGCGGGCTGCAGGCGGCAGGCGCCTGTGCGTTGCTGATCTGCGCCAACACCATGCCCATCGTGGCACCAGCGATCGCGTCGGCAGTGCAGATTCCGTTGCTGCACGTGGTTGATGCCACCGCGCAGCGGTGCGTCAGGCCGGCGTGCGTCGGGTCGGCCTGCTCGGCACGCGCTTCACCATGGAGCAGCCGTTCTACGTCGAGCGCCTGCAGCAGCAGGGGCTTGATGTAGTGCTGCCGGACGCTGATGACCGCGCGATGGTGAACCGGGTGATTTACGAGGAGCTGTGCCAAGGACAGCTCGTCGCCAGGTCGCGTGAGGACAATCGCGGTGCGATGGCCGCACTGGTGGCGCAGGGCGCCGAGGGCATCATCCTGGGCTGTACCGAGATCGCGTTGCTGGTGGATGGCAGCGATGCCTCGGTGCCTCCGTTCGATACCACCGAGCTACACGCGCAGGCCGCGGTGGATTGGGCGCTGGCCGACGTTTAAAAAAGATAAAAAAGGGCGCAGGTTTATTTACTTCCGTGCTGCCCGACCAGCGAAACGGGGTGAGAATAGACTTTTTTTCGATCGGAAATAACTGGGTCAGAATTCGCGTACGCTGGGCCCTCTCGTGCTAGTTCCTGGCAGCTAGTGTCCGATACCGGAGACTGACCCGCATAGCGTTTTTTCACGGAGTCTGCGCATGAGCGACCACATCAAGCCATCACTGCCACGCGGCATGTTGGCGATTGGCTGGAGCGGCGTGCTGCCGTTTGTACTGGCCGTGCTGGCTGCGTTGGTGCTGCCAGCATGGGCCGGGTTTGCTGCCGCGGTTTTCGTGTCCTATGGCGCGGTTATCTTGAGCTTTCTCGGCGGTGCACGCTGGGGGCGCGCGCTGGCCGGGGACGTTGGGTCGGGGCGTTTTGTCGAGGCGGTTGTTCCCAGTCTGATCGGCTTCTCGGCGCTACTGCTGCTGCATACTGCGTGGATCGCACTGTTGCTGCTGGCGACAGGTTTCGCTGTCTGGCTGGTGATCGACCAGCGCGACCCACTGTGGTCGCGCGCCTACAAGCGCATGCGCCTGGGCATTAGCGTGGTGGTGCTGATGCTACATGCCGCGTGGCTAGTGATCTGATCGCCGAACGGCAAAGTCGCGACGGTGGGCTTCGGGTTGCGCGGTCAGGAACCCTGGAGTTGGAGACAGTGTTTCACTGGCCAACACATCGCTGACCGCTCTGATTCGACGTGCGCGTGGGCTCATGCCGCCATCCGGGTTACGACAGGAGCGTGCAGTGCACTTACGTATCGTTGATCGTGCAGCCGGCTGCAATTTGGATGAGTGGCTTTCTGATACTGGTGGCTGTTCGTGCTGTGAGCAAAGTCGGGTTTGCCATAGCTTGGACGGGCGTCGATCGCGGATGCGCTTCCTTTTTGTCCGAGTCGCATTTTCGGCAAGGTCGTCGGTGCTGAGCGGTATTTCGATCATGGAGGTAATTCCGCCCATCGGCGCATTGATGGCGCGTCTGGCCTGCTTGATGACGCACTCACGCAGAAGAAGCAAACGCAAAGGTTCGGAGAAATTCTTCACCAGCTGAAATGTCCGTGCCTCTTTTGGTTTGACTTGCCAGCACCAAGCCCGACCTTGCCTGGGGGCACCCACCTGTTCTTTTTGCCTTGGGCAAGTAAGATTGTGCTCACAACCGGTGGTGAAGGGGCATCATCGGGCGGGGGGAGTCGCATGGAGTTATCGAACCAGGTCCAGGCTAGGAGGTCTCGGCTTGCCGTTGCGTGTTGGAGCGATCAGCGAGAGTCTCGATGACGTCGCGAAGGAGTTCTGCTGTCGGAGTGGGGCCACGTGAGGACTAGTACGCCGTGGCTTGGGTGGCGCCGATGTCTGGGTTTGACCGGCATATTTGCAGCCCTGCTTTTCCACGGCGAGCTGGCGCGGTCCGAAGTACCGGCTACGGAGGATGCTGTGACCTTGTTGGCGCAGGCACAGGCGGCCCGCACGAAGGATCACCCGCATTTTCTGCAGTTGCTGCAGCAGCTTCACCTTCGCAGCAAGGCGCTCTCGTCCGACCAGCAATGGCACCTGCGTCGGCTGGATGCGTGGGAGGCGTCGTTCGAGGGCGACTATGCGAAGGCCGAGCCGCTGCTTCGCGAGGTGGCCGCCCATGCGGGCGATCTGGACCAGCAAAGTCTAGCCAACGGCATGCTGCTCAACATGCTGGCCATCCATCACCACTACGACGAGGCATTTACCCTGGCCGAGCATCTGGCCGCCAGCCTGCCGCGGTTGCACGACCGGCACGCGACGTATGTGGTGCTGTCGCAATTGTCGCAGTTGATGGCGTCGGCCGAGCAGGTGGATCCTGCGGCCAGTTATGCGCGGCAGATGGAGCGTTTCAGTCCGCCTGGCGAGTCGCTTTGCAGGCCCTACGTCTACCTGTTCGGTGCACTGAACGCCAAAGACGACCTGCCTCCGACTGATTCGATTTATCGCAAGACGATCGATGCCTGCGTAGCGGCGAACGAGCCGATGTATGCCAATACCGTGCAGTTGGACCTGGCGCGGCGACAGGCGGATGTGGGTGACTACAACGCTGCGTTGGCACTGCTCAAGCGCATTGCGCCGACGGTGATAGAGCAGAACTACAGGGTGCATGTCTATGTGCTTCGCAGCACGCTGGGTTACGCGTACTGGGTCAGCGGCGACGCGGCATCGGCCAAGCGTTGGGCCCTTGCGGCGCTGGCGATGGACACCAGAAAGGATTTCTACGGCCTCTCGGAATATGTCTACCAAGTGCTTTACGAAGTGGAAAACAAGGCCGGTCACTACCGGGCCGCGTTGGACTACTACCGGCACTACAAGGACGTGCAGGTCCGCTCGGTCAGCGATGCTCAGGCCGTTGCGTTGGCCTACCACACCGTTCACCAGCAACTCGCGGTCCACGCCTTGCAAATGGATGAGTTGGGCAAACAGAACCGTTTGCTGGAATTGCAACAGGCACTGGACCGCAAGGCGATGGAGGCAAGCCGGCTATATGTTTTACTGCTGCTGATCGTGCTCGCCTCGATCGGCTTGTGGCTGGTCCGGATCAAGCGCTCGCAGCTGCGGTTCAAGAAGCTGGCTCGTCGCGACAGTCTCACCGGCATTCTCAACCACCAGCATTTTTTCAGCGAGACTGAGCAGGCGCTGCGCTACGCAGAAAAGTCCTCACGCAACGCTTGCGTGGTGCTGATCGATCTGGACCACTTCAAGCGGATCAACGACAGCTACGGGCACGCGGTAGGCGATGCCGTGCTGATCAAGATCGCAGCCGTGTGCCGAATGCACCTGCGCTCCATCGATGTGTTCGGCCGGCTGGGTGGCGAAGAGTTTGGCCTGCTGCTGTCGGAGTGTTCGCTAGACAAAGGCGTAGATATCGTCGATCGCATGCGCACGACCATGGCCACCACGATTTTTGACGAAAAGATTCCCGAAAACGCGATATCCGCCAGTTTCGGACTGGCCTCGACCGAGGTCAGCGGCTATGCCTCGTCCGTGCTCATGGCCCACGCAGATGCCGCCTTGTACCGGGCCAAACATCGTGGCCGAAATCGCGTCGAGACACACGCCGAGAGCGCCACCTTCATCGCGGCATGAATCTCAACCGTAAGCGAAAGCGGGCGTACCCGCTCGCTGAGCCTTGGGGCGGTGCATCTGACCCCCGTTCTTGGCGAAGGTCCGCGGCGCTGTATTGCACTACAGCGCGTCATTCGACGCCGCCGCTCTCCGCCACGCTAAGCTGTCATTCCTGCCTGTGGAGTTGCCGTCATGCGCCGACTGCTTTGTCTGATTCCGGTCCTGCTGCTGCTCGGCGGCTGCGCGCGTTTCCCCACCGCCACGCCCGATGCCCGGTTTGACGATGGCCTGAGTGCCGCGCAGATCTTTGCCGATTGCCTCGCCGCGCACGGTGGTGACATGCATGACTATCCGGGTGATATCAATCTTTCCACCGACGGCCACTGGCATGCACTGATCCAGCGCGTGCAGCCGATGATCAGCGACGCCGGGTTCAGGGTCACCTCGGAAGAGCGCTATCGCCCGCGCGACGGAGTTTATGCGGTGCACCACCATGGGCCGCTCGGCGACAAGCAGGTTATCCGCACGCCTGCCGGCATCACGGTGTATTACAACGGGGTGCGTGAGACCGATCCGGTGAAACTGCGCGCCACTGCGCTGACCAACGACGCCTTCGTGCTGTTCCACTTCGGTCCCAGTTTCATCAAGGCGCGCGCCACGACCCTCAGCCGCCTGCCCGACAGTCGCGACGGCAGCGAACGCTACTACCGGCTCTTGGCCACGCTGTCGCCCGGGTTGGGTGAGGCCAAGCATGATCAGGTCGTGCTGTGGATCAACGCGCAGACCCACCTGTTGTATCGCGTGCACTTCACCCTCAGCGGTTTCGAGACCACTCAGGGCGCGCATGTCGACACCACGTTTCTTGCCTATCGCAAGCTCGGTCGCTTCACCCTGCCGGTGCAATTCAAAGAGCGCGTACGCGGTCCGATCCGTGTCACGGCGCACGAATGGCATACCACCGCGATGGATCGTGATCGCGGCTGGCAGCCGTCCGATGTCGAAGGCGAGCACTTCTCCGGCAAGGCAGCGGCGCCGAAGGATGGATCGCAGTGAGGGCTCAAGCAGCTGAACGACGCTTGCACACGCCCGCACGTACAGGGAGGAAGAGACATCGGCCGGGATGAGATAAATGTCGCTGGCGTCCTTCTAGCACGAGATCGTATGCGCTCAGATGGTAGCCATCCGGCATGGGCCGTTGCTGCGCTGTAGTCAGACACCGGATGGATATCTTGACCAGGCGCTTCCCACGCGCGCGTCTGGGGTACCGTGATCCCTTCGCGATCCTGGACCGGGCCTGAAGGGAAGCGCCCCTCCAGCAGCTGCTTCATCGCCATCAGCGTCCTGGAGCTGTTATTACTGATGGCGTTGTTACTGGTCCGCTATTGGCAAGGCCCACGCCTGCTGGCCTACCGCGTGGCGGCACCTCCGCTTGCGCAGACTGTGGTGGCCAGCGGCAGGGTGGTCTCGGTGACAGGCGACTCGATGAACGAAAAAAGCTAAATGCCGCGCATTTCGCGTGAACCGCTTGGCAGACAGGAACCGCCGTAGGCGGAACCGCACCTACGGTGGTGTGGCAGGGCGCCGGATTATTCCGGCCCCTACACGATATTGTCAGATCTCGATGTTCAGACGCGCGTAGTAATACCCGCCATTGATACCAAACGGCAGCGTCTCCCAGCCATACTTGAAACCCAACTGCGGAAACGGGTAGCCAGTCTTCTGGTTCCACTTGTCTGGGTACGTGTTGAACACGTTGTTAGCACCCACCGTCAGCTGTACTCCATGAGAGAAGCGATAGCCTACCGATACATCGGTCAGCGCCTTGCCACTCCACGTCATGACTCGCCCCGGGGTGTAGCCGTCGCCGCTGACTGGGCCGTAGTAGTTTTCGCGCAACATCCAGTCCCAGGCGCTTGTATGGTAAACGCCTTGCAAGGTGCCGCGAACGCGCGGCTTGCCATGTTCGACCAGCCTGACCTGCGTCTCGTCGAACAGCGCATCGGGCGGCAAAATAGCGGACTGTGATTTGCGCTTGGTGACCGTCGTCTCGTTGTAGTTAAATGCCGCCGTGAGGTCAAGGCTGCTGTTGGCGAGCCTGTAATTTTTTGTCATCACCAGGTCGACGCCCCTTGTGCTGGTATCGATCGCGTTGGTGAAAAATATGACCTGGCCCACACCAAGCGGCTGCAGGATCGCGGCGATCGGGCAGTTCGCATTAGCCGCACTGCAAGGCAAGCCGTCGGTGCCCGTGGTTTCCGGCACGATATTGCTGGAAAAAATGATGCGGTCCTGGATGTCGATCTTGAATACGTCGAAGGTCGCGGTGAAACCGTCACCTGGGTTGAACACCAGTCCCAGCGTACCGCTGCGAGAGGTTTCCGGCTTCAGCGGCTGGATGCCGAACGCGCGGGTAGCCGCACTATTGGCACGCGCGGTTAGCGTATCGACCAAGACGCCACTCGGGCTCAAGTTCGTCGAACGCTGAGCGTAAAACTCCTGTTGTACACCGGGCGCCCGAAAACCCGTGGCAATCGTGCCGCGTACGGCAAACGTGTCGGTCGCATCGAACCGTGCCGAGAGCTTGCCGGTCGTGGTATTGCCGGAGTCTGAATACTTCTCGAAACGCGCAGCCGCACCCACAAACAGGCGCCCGGTGATTTGTGAGTCCGCTTCACCGTACAACGCCAGGTTATGGCGCCCAGCGTTGATCGCCTCGTTTGGCGACCAGCCCGGGAAACCCTGCATGCCCGGTTGTGCGATCTGGCCCAACGGCCCGTATATCGGAACATTGCGATCGTCGGCGCGACCATAGGTGTAGGAGACCCGATCGCCGGGGGTGATGATGTAGCTGTCCTTGCGCCACTCCAGTCCGGTTGCGATATTCAGTACATCGTCGCCGACGCCCCAGTGAATCGGGCCGTGAACGTCGAGATTGAAGCTGGTTTCGTTGAGCGCTAGCGCACCGGTACCGGCATGTGTCGGCGAGTCGGCAAAGATGCTGCCATCCGGCTTGGGCTCATACCACCAGCTGACGTTGGCAGAATTCGATTCGCTGAAGCGAATCTGGTTGCGACCACGGCTCAGCGATACGTCACCTTTCCAATTGCCACTCAAGTCAGTCCGGTAACCCACTACCAATGATGCGTCCTTGATCGTGGTGGCGATAGTGGGCAGAAAGCCGTTCGGATACAGCTCAGGTATGGTGCGGTTGTCGGGAGATCCACGGAAGAACCCGGACGAGTTGCTGTTGCGTTTGGACACACCACCAAACCAGTAGAGCTCGCCGGCACCTACCGGAAGCCCGCCGTTGAGCCAGAAATACGCGTTTGTCACGTTCGCATCGCCGAGCCTCAGAACCACTCGCGGTGGGCTGAGGAGCGTGTTTGGACCCGCGCGATTGGTTCCCCCCCGCTTGCCATATTCTGCGGTCATGTTGAGGTAGCCGCCATCCTTGCCCAACGCCACGCCCGTGTTCACGCTGCCGTGATTCACCAGGCCGTCGCCTGCATAAGTTTTTCCGCTATCCAGTGAAATGTAGGTCTTGCCGACCTGTTTCTTCAGTACGATGTTAATCACGCCAGCGATGGCATCGGAACCATACTGCGCAGCAGCGCCATCGCGCAGTACCTCGATGCGCTCGACGGCGGCGATCGGTATAGCGTTGATGTCGGTCCCCGACGAACCGCGACCGATATCCTGCTGCACGTTCACCAGAGCCTGCTGGTGGCGACGCTTGCCGTTGACCAGCACCAGCACCTGATCCGGATCCAGCCCGCGCAATGTTGCCGGACGGACGGCGTCTTCACCATCACTGACAAACGTCTGCGAAAAATTGAAGCTCGGCTCCAGGATCTGCAAAGCCTGTCCGACTTCGGTTATACCGGAGTTGCGAAGTTGCTCGCCACTGAGGACATCGACCGGTGCCACCGACTCGGCGGCGGTGCGCGCTTTTGCACGCGAACCGATCACTTTTACGCTGCTCAACGTCGTGACGCCGCCCTTGCTGGAATTGTCTGCATCATTCGACGATTGCTGCGCGCGCAGCGGCAGACTCAGCCCAAGTGCAATCAGTGCAGCGCCCATGCGAAATACAGGGACGCCCACGCGCCGATACTGGCCGGCATAATTTAGAGATGACATATTTTTCCCCTTGGGCATGAACACGACAGACGCTCAACTGAAACAACGGCCTTCCATCGGTTGTTCCCAGCGCACAAAGCATGGCGACCCAATCGAGCCTACACCCAAAATCCCACACACAAACCGGCCGCAGTCGACAAAACCCCTGCAAGCTGGCCGATTCGATACACGCGATGGATGTTCGCCCCACTAGGGCAACTATGAATACGTCTTGCCGAACTCGGTACAATTAGCCGTCCAAAGAAAAATGGTGTCACGGACGAATGGCACTTACTCAGGACCACCGGACTCGCAACCGTTCGCGAAGAGCGTAGCGCTGCGCAGAGTGCGAAGTCGAAGCGGCGCCAAACGTGGACAGCCCGTCGCTTGAAGGCTCTTCGACTTCGGCCTGCGGCTTAAGCTCACGACGAACGGGCTTACGCAATGGTCATTCGTATCAGTGACAATTTCTGATACTGCAGAGCTGCCGATGCTCTTGCCCAATAATTGTTTTACGCACGAGCTTTCGTGCGGCTTCGACGCGCGAGTGGCTTTCTCTTGGAAGGCCACGTCTGCGCCTGGAGCGCAGACGAATAGCGAAGCTGGCGAGAAGAGCGCAGGGCCGGACGCCCGGAGTAAGACAAAGTCCCCAAAGAGAACACCATCCTTCTTGGCGCTTGCCGGGCACAGCCCGGCGAGTCCGTGAGTTGCGGCCGGACTTTTTTTAACAGCACTCCGGCATCGGCTCCTGCGTGTCTACTGCCTGACAATCTCCGGTAGTCAGAGCCCCGCGCGCAGTGCCTTCAACCGTCTTGCCGCAGAGTGGAATTTCACTTCGGCAAGATCGAACGTCTCGGGATCATAGTCGCCGAACCAGTCGAGCAGGTCCTCGGCGTCTTGGTCCGTCTGGTCGGGGGCGGCGATGGCGGCGCAGAGGCGCTCGTAACACGGGGGGCCGCCGCAATCTTCGGGGGGACAGGCGCGGGCGCCGTCGAGGCAGCGCGGATATTTGGCCTTGGGTTCGCGCGGCAGAGTGGCTTCGAGTTTGACCGTGTGGCTCCAGCCATCACCGAAGTCGTACAGGTACTTGCAGCTGGCGCCGGGCTTGGCGAAATGGTCGGTGAGCGGAACGTCCCAATCGGCGCGCCCGGGGTCCTCGCTGACGGACATGTCGTCTTCCATTGGGATGCCGATGCGCTCGCCGTTGCGCTTGCTGCCGATCTGGAATTCGTGCAGGTGGGCGTCTTCCCAGCCCATGGCGTCGTTGATGGCGCAGTGCAGATCCCAGAAGGTGGTTTCGCTGGGAAGCTGGATGCGGCGCCAGACCGGCGGCTTGATGCCATCAAGGACGATCTTGAATTGATGCACGGTCGCGCTAGGTTTTTTGGCTGCTTCTTTGGCGGTCTTGCCCGTTTTGCTGCCTGCGGCTGGTGCGGGTGTACCGAACCATTTTTCAAACACGGCCTGGCCGCGTGTCCAGGCTTTCTCGTCGAGCGCAACGCTGTAGCTCTTCCGACGTGGTTCGCTGATCAGACCGCTTGCGTGCAGGCGGTCGAGTGCGTCCCAAGGTAGCGATTTCCAGGCGGTGTGCCCGCCGAATTCCGTCTCGTTGCCGTTGAACCAGAGGAGGGCAAGTACAACGTCGTCGAGCAAATCGGTGTTGAATTCAGGTTCGGACATGGGACGGCTCCATCGATCACTGGAGGCACCATAATAATGGCGCAGAGAAAAACAGAAATGATGTGAGGGACGAATGGCGCTTACTGAAGCCCGTCATGCTCGCGAAGGTGAGGATCCAGTGCCTTTGAATGCTCGGCAAAGGCTGAGGTCACTGCGTTCCTGCTTTATCAGGAATGATGGAAACAGGTCGCCACGTCTAAGTAGGCGCCATTCGGTGAAGGGACATTTTTCACGAGCAAAAATGTCGCTGAATTACTTCTGATGTTCGTAAGTGAATCTGACTCGTTTGCGCTGGAACGCGGAGATATTTCGACGCTCCGATTCGGCGCGTGCGCGGCGTTATTCATGGTCCACGCGAGAACAATTTATGGTTGAAGTCGAGCGCCTTGCCCTCCGATGACTTCCGTCTGGCCAGCCAGAACCTGCCTTTGCTCAGCGCGCCGAGTTACTGGAGGAGCGCGGCGTGGTCGTTGGATAACGACCTGCTGCATTCTTTGGGTTTGACCCGGACGCGTTGAGCAAGAAAAGGCCGACTCAGTATGCCAGCGATCCGCCAAGGCTCCGTCCTTTTCAAGGTTTCTGCAGCACGCACGTCTTTTCACAGCCTGCTGACGATGCCGAGAACGTCGAAAATCTTTACACATTCGAAATTATCTGACTGGTACCTGACTGTAAGCCGTTGAAATGTTAATGCATCAGAAAAAGGCATGAAAATTGCTTATACCGCGACGCGCTTAGATGGCGCTCAATCACAGGGATACGTATGAATTTGTTCTTCAAAAACGTCTGGAGCGCATTGGCGCTATTGGCCGGCTTGCTGGCCAGCAGTGTCGTTAGTGCCACGCCCATCACCATGGACTTCGACGGGCTGACACCCTTTACGTCAGTGCACAAATACTACGACGGCGGCTGCGCCCGCATTTTCGGCATCAAGACCAACTGCCACGGTGCGGATTACGGAGTGGTATGGAAGAACGCAATCATCGTGCATAGCGCGGACGCGCACAGCCCATCCGGGTTCGCGGGTCTCTTGCTTGGCGGCAAAGCCACCATGAACGTCGCTGCAGGTTTCGACGGCGGTCTGTCGTTCTTCTACTACAACACGCCCAACCTGTTCTTTTCGGGTGGCGTCAGCGTGTACAGCGGCTTGAATGGACACGGCGCGCTTTTGTCCTCTGGGGATTTCGGCCGGGCCAATGACTGGGATTTCTTTGACCTGACCTTTTCCGGCGTTGCCCAATCGGTAATCTTCCACGGCTCCCCGTGGTTCTTCACCGGGTTCGACGACGTGACCCTGGGCCTCGACGCTCCGGCGAACCCGGTACCGGAGCCGGCCGCGCTTGGCGTGTTTGGACTGGGCGTGCTGTTGATGGGCTTGTTCGCTGGCCTTCGGCGGCGTTACGGCTGACGCTTGCCTTGCAAAAAAAAGGGGTCAGCTGATTTCTGATGCTCCGCAAGAA
>JBDTXA010000121.1:0-11222 GCA_040006415.1 Rhodanobacter sp. | reverse complement strand
GGTTGAGGCCTTTTTCACGACTCGCGCTAGAATCGTGACCCAACTCTTGCGCCAGTGGTCCTATTCAACCCTCCATGAAACATCCATTGACTCCCGATAAGCGCTATCTGGTGGTTCGAGGACGGCTGTGGCGTGCAGCCAATCCGGCACTGTTGCCTGAGGTGCGCAAAGATTGGGTTGATCGACTCATGACGGCGCGTAGGGAGGTCCACGATGCGCTTCAATCCGGCGATGACGAGGCGTTGGCGCGCGCGCGATATGCGGTCGACCAGGCCAAGGTGGCTCTTGGTGAACGTGGCCCGGTGTGGTGGGCCGATGGGGCGCCCGATTTCAATCGCCACCTGGTGAAAAACAGCCCGTACTTGGCCTGGCATGAGCGCTATAAGGACGAGCGGGAAAAGCAAAAGGCCGGGTCAGAAAGCAGTTGATTGTCGCGTGAGAAAAATGTGGCAGCGACAATTTCAGAGCGGCCTCGGGACTTTTCAATTGTCCCCGCCACGTTTCTTTTTCATGCGAACGCCGGGTCTGTTTGATCAGCGCATCGCTAAATGTCACCGCCGGGATGCATCTCTTTCAGCACCTCGATGAAGGCTTGCAGGCCGGCTGGCACGTGGCGGTGGCCGGGGTAGTAGAGAAACAGGCCAGGAATGACCGGACACCAGTCAGCCAGCACCACGGCCAGTTCGCCGCGGGCGATCCAGGGGGCGGCGATGTGCTCGGGCAGGTAGGCGATACCGAGCGCGCGCGCGGCGCTTTCCGCCATCAACTCGAGATGGTCGAGGGTGAGACTGCCCGGCACGTCGACGCTGATGGCCTGGCCGCGTTTCTCGAACTCCCAGCGATAACGCTTGCCGCTGGGCATGCGAATTCGGATGCAGGTGTGTTGCCGCAGATCGTCTGGTGTCTTGGGGCGCGTGTGTGTTTTCAAGTAGCCGGGCGAGGCAATACTGACAAACCGGGCGGTGCCGCCTAGGCGCACGGCGATCATATCCTGCGGGATCGCTTCGCCCAGACGGACGCCAGCATCGAAGCCCTCGGCCACGATATCCACTAGCCGACCTTCGGTCACCAGGTCGATGTTCATCTCGGGGTAGCGGTCGAGGAAAGCTGGGACAGCCTGCTGCAACAGCTGTCTTGCGCCGACGCTGTTGGTGTTGATGCGAAGATTGCCGCTGGGGCGTCCGCGAAAGCTGTCGACCTCCTTCAGGGCAAGATCGAGCTCGCGAAGCACCGGTTGCAGGCGGTCCAGCAGGCGCGCGCCGGCTTCGGTGGCCGACACGCTGCGGGTGGTCCGGTGCAGCAGGCGCACGCCCATGTCGGCTTCCAGCGTACGCATCATGTGGCTCAGCGTGGAGGGCGCCAGCCCCAGTTCGTCGGCCGCCTTGCGGAAGCTGCGGTGCGCAACGATGGCGGCGAATGCTCCGAGAAGATCCAGGTTCGGTCGCTGACTCATGGTCTATTTACACCAGCTCATGCAGGATTGAACGGATAGTAACAGCAGTGAGTTGCGCCTAACGTGCTCTGCAAGAGGTGTCGCACCCCGCGATGCATGACAAGGACACACACGCATGAGCACAACCTGGTTCATTACCGGAACCTCCAGCGGCTTCGGTCGCTCGATGACCGAAAAACTCCTGGCTCGCGGTGATCGCGTGGCCGCGACGCTGCGCAAGACCGCCGCGCTGGATGACCTGCAGGAACGCTATGGCGATCGCCTGTGGGTGGCAACCCTGGACGTGACCGATGCCGATGCGGTGCGCGACGTCGTCAACCGCGCCTTCGCCGCGCTGGGGCGTATCGATGTGGTGGTGAACAACGCCGGCTATGGCCTGTTTGGCGCAGCGGAAGAGGTTACTGACGCGCAGATCCGTCGCCAGATCGACACCAATGTCATCGGCTCGATCCAGGTGATTCGCGCCGCGCTCCCGCATCTACGCGCCCAGGGTGGCGGTCGCATCCTGCAGGTTTCATCCGAGGGCGGGCAGGTGGCCTATCCGGGCTTCAGCCTGTACCACGCCAGCAAGTGGGCGATCGAGGGTTTTGTCGAAAGCGTGGCGCAAGAGGTCGCGCCCTTCGGCATCACGTTCACCATTGCAGAACCGGGCGCCGCGCGTACCGGGTTTGGTGACGGTCTGGTGATGCCTGAATCCACCCAGGTGTACGAAGACTCCGTGGTCGGCCAGGTGCGCCGTGTGATCAAGAGCCGCAGCTATGAAGGCTTCGGTCCGCTCGGCGACCCGGAGAAGGTGGCGCAGGCGATGATCGACTCCGTTGCATGCCAGCCCGCACCACGCCGGCTGGTCATGGGCAGCTCGAGCTACGCCCATATCCGCGAGGTGCTGAGCCGGCGGATCGAAGCGCTCGATGCGCAAAAAGAGCTGGCCTTTTCTACCGACGAAGCGAAAAAAACGGGGGCAGGTTCATTTACCGCCGGTTGAATCGCCAGAAATTCGCGTGAGGGTGTACTTAATTGTGGAGCGGCCGCCGGGAACTCGCCTCTGAAAGCGAGCGGCATTTCACCCTAAACTAAGAGCTTCCGCTTCAACACGAGTGAGCTAATCATCAAGCCGCAGTCCAATTCCGCACCGGTGACTTTTTTTTCAACTATCCAAGTATTACGGGGCGCTGCTGCTCTTCTGGTGGTTCTTTTTCATCTGGTTGACGCAGAGCGGATCTATGGCCGGGGGGTCATGTTGCTCGACGGTGTAGCGCGTCTCGGTTTCGCCGGCGTCGACGTGTTTTTCGTAATTTCTGGTTTTGTCATGGCTACGATCGCGGGTGGCCAGTACGGTTCGCTTGGCAACGCCGGCCGATTCTTGGCCCGGCGAGCCGTTCGCATACTGCCGCTGTATTGGGTGTTTACGTCGCTGATCGTACTTATCCTCATCTTTCTCCCCGACGCGGTCGACGCAAGTTTCCACACGAAAAGCATGGCTGCCTCGTATCTGCTCTGGCCGCAGCAGGAATTTCCCTTACTGCAGGTTGGTTGGACTCTGATCTATGAGGCATTCTTTTATCTGATGATGGCATTTGCCCTAGCCGCGCTCGATGAGCGTCGTGCGCCTTGGTATCTGTTGGTTTGGGCGCTGGCTGTTGGTTCGCTGCAGTTCGCTTCGGTGTCGGAGCCGTGGCAGGTGGTCGTTACGAGTCCGATGGCATGGGAATTCATTGCTGGCGCGCTTGTTGGCTTGTACTGGCGGAGGATACCGACGCGTCTCGGCCGCCCATCATTTTGGCTCGGCGCATTTGGATTTGCTGTTGCCATGTTCACGCTTAGTCGGCTCGGCTTTTGGGACCAGGAGCAGCTTCGACGGACGTTGGTCTTCGGCAGTTGCAGCACCGCTATCGTTCTCGGCCTGGTCGTCCGCGAGAACACTCGCAATAAGAGGCCGCACGTCTGGTTGCGCGTGCTTGGCGATGCATCGTTTTCGATCTATTTGTCGCATTTGTTTGTGATAACTGCGTGCGCCAGGATGTGGGGGCGCTCTGGCTTGAACAGCGCGTGGCCTGAGCACGCCGCATTCATAGCAGTAACCATGGCTGCAAGTGTTGCAGCCGGCGTCATCTGCTACCACTTGATTGAACGTCCGTTGTTCTCGATCACCAGAATGGCATCGACCGATCGTCCGCTGCCCGTCGCACAATCTTTCTTAAAAAAACGGGGTCAGGTTCACTAAAAAAACGGGGTCAGGTTCACTTACAACCGTTTGAATAGGCGCGAAGTTGGTCCGGAGTCGGACGGTTTCCGTTTTCGCCAGCCCTACCTGACCTCGTTGAACAGGTACTCATGCTGGCCATCGCGCACGACGAGCTTGCGCACGCCGTCTTTGTCAGCCTTGGTGAACTGGAAGCCGATCGACTCCGGATCGATCGTCATGAATGCCAGGCTGCCATCGGGTTGCGGCATGGTGGCTACCTCGGACTTGAACGTGCCGACATCAAACCAGCCCTTGCCGTTTTTGCGGGTCACCAGCAGCTCGCCGAGCGCGTCATTGTGGTACTTCGGCGCCAGTGCTTCGAGGGCCTTCGGGTCTGCCGGATACTGCAGCAGCTTGACCATGGCGTCGAACGCCTGGCGGTTGCCCTTGGCTGCGGCGGTTGCTGCGGGCACGGCGTTGGCTTTGCCATCGAACATCAGCTCCATCAGCCGTCGCTTGAACGGTCCGCGCAACTCCACGCCTTCGTCGGCATTGGTCAGGATCACCGCACCGACTTTCTGGTCGGGCCACCACATCATGTTGGAGTGGAATCCGCCCATGTCACCGCCGTGATCGACCACGGTGACACCGTCACTTTTGTCGACCATCAGTGCCATCGCGTAGTTTCGGTCCACGCCAAGCGATATCTGTGGTTCACGCCGCTGCAGCAAGGCCGCTTCGCCGATGTAGCGCTTGCCATCCGCCAGCACGCCACGATCGATCTCCATCTGCACATACTTGAGCAGGTCGTTGACCGTGCTCCACGCCGCACCGGCCGGACGCGATGACACGATGGTGTCGTTCAAGCCCATGCCCATGACCTCGACCTTGTGGTTGATGTCATAACCATGTGGCGCGGCGTAATCACCGGACTGCGTCCTGGCGTAGTCGAAGGTGGTGTGTTTCATGCCAGTGGATCAAATACCAGCGCCTGCATCGCCTTGTCGTAACCGACGCCGAGTTCAGCGCCCGGGTAGGCCACCTGACCGCCGATGTAGCCTGCGGCGGCGGCCATCGGGTTGGAGTACTGGAACAGTTCGCCAAAGCCACTGGTTGGCTGCATGGTGCCCAGCGTGGCCATCACCGATTCCGGCGTCTGTTTCTCGCCCTCGAACAGCCATTCGAAATCCTGCCTTGGCACGCCGGTGCAGGCGCACACGAGGTGTTTGATCAGCACCTTGTCGGTGGTGACCGCATTGCCCAGCTTGAAGGGCGGATAGACGTCTATGGCGCGTGCGTTCCAGTCCAGTTTGCCGGCATCGACGAGCTTGGCGAGCATCAAGGTGGTCAGCGCCTTGGTGTTGGAGGCAATCATGAAGCGCGTATCGCCATCCACTTTGGCGGGCTTGCCGAGCTGACGCACGCCGAAGCCTCTGTCCATCACCACCTTGCCGTCCTGGACGATGCCGATGGCGACGCCGGGTACGTTGAACTCCTCGCGCATCTGTTCGACAAAATCGCTGACCTGCTTCAGCCTGGCAGCGTCGAGTTTGTGTGCCGTGCGGCCGGCGAAGCTCTCGTGGTTGTAGCCGGCTGGCTGCAGTCGCTGGACGAGCTTGCCGAACTGCGCCGCACGCTTTTCCGCGATAGCCTGGTCGACGTCGACCACCATCACCGTCCACGCCTTGCCCTTGCGCAAGGCGCTGGCCCGGATGACGCGCTTGGCATTGGTCGCGACATCGTAATCATAGAACCGACGGGCTTCCCATCCATCGCGCGGGGCACCATCAGTGGCCACCATGAACTTGGGCGTCATGCCCAGCAGTTTCCAGCTTTCGGCAACGGCAGCATCGGGGTTGTCCGCCACCGCATCAACAATGGCAATGCGCGAACCATCCGCTTCGGGAGGCATCAGCAGCACGGCATTGCCCTGCACGCGCTGGGTGAAACCCGGGGGGACGATGAAGGTCGTTCCACGCGGCGTAGCAGAAGGCTTGTCGGTCGCGTTCTGCACTGGGGACGGCGAGGCGGTGGCTGGCCCGGCAACCACCTGCGCGGAAAGCGCCGGGTTCGCAAGGAGCATGGCCAGAGCAACAGCAAGAACACTAGGTGTCAGAACGTGGCGCATCGGGGTTTCCTCGGGTGGGTGTTGCGAACTCGGGGCTTCAGCGGACTGTACGCCGATTGGCGGCTCCGTTAGACGCCTGCAACGTGCAAGTGAACTATCGATTATCGGGCTCAGGTTCACTTACGATCGTTTGAATTTGTAGAAAAGACCAAAAAAGGTCAGAGGACCAAAACCCGGGTGAGAGTGAAATCTAATCGAGTGACGTCTTTGCGGTAGGACCTTGCTCAGGTAAGCGAGACGGAAGCAGGTAACTACTTTGGCTAGTCTTTCGCTGCGTGATCACGCCTTTAAAAACGGGGCAGGTTCAGTTACAAGGGTCTGAATGGTTGTGGGGCGACCTATGAGCACAGGCGCGCGAAGCCGGATCAAACTCCGACTAGCTCAAGCGTTCCCAGGCCTCAGTCGCGGGAATTCGAAGAAACGAGGTCTTCCTTGCATCATTCGGCCAGAACGCTTTGCTTTGCTCCAGTGCCGGTTCCAGTTTCAGCTTGTCTGCAGGTGCTTCAATCCAGATCCACTTCCTGTCGCTCCGCCACAGAGATCAGACGATGAAGCGCCCCTACCGAAACCTCGGATTCTTTTTTCTGCTGCTTCTGTTGCTGGCGATGGCCGGCTTTACATGGCCCATTGCTGGCACGCCGTTCTTTGGCTACTTCAGCACGCTGGCGCGTCACGGGGCGATTCCCGCGATCTTCCATCTGCACGCGCTGGTCGCAGTGACCTGGTTCGCACTGCTATCCATCCAGCCATTCCTTATTCGTGCCAACCGGCTCGACCTTCACCGATGGCTGGGAAGGGCTTCGCTGGTCGTGGTGGCGCTGTTCCTCCTCACGGCGCTGGGAGTGCTCAGGCATACCTACTTAAACGGTATCGCCCACTTGCCTCGAGATACGGTACTGGCAGGACTTGAGCAACCTTTCATGGATATGGCGCTGTTCTTGTCTTTCTACATTATCGCGTTGTTGAGGCGCCGCCATTTTCATCAGCACGTGGCTTTCATGATCGCTGCTGCCCTTGCTTTCGCGACGCCGGGTCTGGCGCGGCTGGGGCTGCATGTGGTGGGAGGGCTGCCGGGAATCCTGCTGGTGATTGTGCTGATCTACGCCACGCTGGTGAGCTTCCTTCTATACGCGAAAATTCGCCTGCACCAGCCGGTGATGCGCAGCCCATTTCTGCTCATCCTTGCCGTGTTCATCATCGTCCACGTCATCGAAGTGGTCGGCGAACATTCCGCGGCGTGGCTCTGGTTAGCGGACAAACTGGTTTCCGTGTTCTAAGACCCCAACGAAACAAAGAGGTCAGGTTCTTTTAATCCATATGCTTGGACGTTTTCGCCGGTCGCCCGAGAGGCCTGAAGCTATCAAGAAAACCGGGTCTGGTTCACCTTCAAACATTTGAATCGCCGCGAGTGGCTGATCAGCAACTCACATCGCCGACACGTTCGAGCTGCCACGCCGATCCTCAACATTGCCGACTGGCGTGAAAAAGGTATCGGCGCTTTTTCCTTCCGTCAGGCCTTTTTCGCGACTGGCGCTAGAATCGCCATCCCACGTTTGCGCCAGTTGTGATCCGACTCTCTATGAAACATCCATTGACTCCTGACAAGCGCTATCTGGTGGTTCGAGGACGGCTGTGGCGTGCAGCCAATCCGTCATTGGCGCCCGAGGTGCGGAAGGCATCGGTTGAACGACTCATGACGGCGCGCAGGGCGGTGCGCGATGCGCTTCAGTCCGGCGATGACGAAGCGTTGGCGCGCGCGCGAAACGCGGTCGACCAGGCCAAGGTGGCCCTTGGTGAACGCGGCCCGGTGTGGTGGGCCGATGGGGCGCCCGATTTCAATCGCCACCTGGTGAAAAACAGCCCGTACTTAGCCTGGCATGAGCGCTATAAGAACGAGCGAGGAACGCAAAAGCCCGGGTCAGAAAGCACTTGATGGTCGAGTGATAAAAAGGCGTCAGGGAAAATTGCAGAGCGTCCCGGGGAGTTTTAACTGTCCTCTATACCTTTCTTTTTCGATCCGTCTGGCAGGTAAATCGGCACCGTCCTCGACCGGCTTGCAGAACAGCAGCTACTCCGGCGGAAACATCGGCCCACGCCGCAGCCGTATCGGCCCGTGATCAACATCGGCCGGATCGACCCGATGGGTACCTTGTGTCATGACGATGCACTGAGAGCGTGCCAGCGCAGCCGCGGTGCTACGTATCGATGGCATCAACGCCCGCCACGCCGCTTCGTTCGTGGCGAGCGCGCGGGCGACATCGGACGGACAGATCGAGGCGCCTGGCGCTCGCTGACGTAGCAATTCGACCATGGTGGCGGCGATGTCCATTGCAGGACCCTACCCATTGCGGCGTGAGCCATTCGTTTCCGAATCATTTTTTGAGATCACCGGGTTGACCGGAATGGGGTCAACTTCCCGTACAGCCGTTTGAATTGTTCTGGGAAAAGGCGCGGTCAGGGAGAATTTTTGACATCCCATCAACCGCGACCCCAGGCCGATTCAGACCCCTGCGCGCTGTGACGGGTTTGCGGTTGGGTAGAACCTGTATAGCGCGCTGCGTCGATCGGCTTGGCGCCGCCACACGGAGTAAAATACTGCGACTTTCACCGCGTCGGGGTTAATCTCCGACCTGTCTTGAACGTCGAGATCGAGCCACTCCCATGCGTTCAACCCCTGAGCATATCTATCGGCTGCTGGTCGAAGCGGTGGTGGACTATGCGATCTACATGCTTGACCCCGACGGTGAAATCGTCAGCTGGAACCCGGGCGCGCAACGTTTCAAGGGCTACCGCGCGGACGAAGTGATCGGCACTAATTTCAGTCGGTTTTACAGCGAGGCTGATCGAGCAGCGGGTGTTCCCGCGCTGGCCCTGGAACGGGCGGTGAAGGATGGGCACTTCGAAAGCGAAGGCTGGCGGGTACGCAAGGACGGCACGCGGTTTTGGGCCCATGTGTTGATCGACCCGATCTTCGACGACGGGAAGCATCTCATCGGGTTCGCGAAAGTCACGCGTGACCTCACCGAGCGCAGGGAGGCGGCAGACGAACTGCGGCAGAGCCAGGCACAGTTCCGCACGCTGGTGCAGGGTGTTTCCGATTACGCCATCTATCTGCTCGATTCGACCGGTCACGTGTCGAGCTGGAATTCAGGCGCCGAACGGATCAAGGGCTATACCGCCAACGAGATTGTCGGCGAGCATTTTTCGGCGTTCTACACCGATGAGGATCGCGCTGCGGGCGAACCCCAACGAAACATCCGGCGTGCCGAGGAAACGGGTCGGGTTGAGCAGGAGGGCTGGCGCGTACGCAAAGATGGCACCCGGTTCTGGGCCCACGTGTTGATCGACCGGATTCTGGATGATGGCGGGCGGTTGGTCGGCTTTGCCAAGGTAACGCGCGACGTGAGCGAGCAGCGCAAAGCAGCCGAAGAACTCGAACAGGCGCGTCAAGCGCTGTTCCAGTCGCAAAAGCTGGAGTCCATTGGACAGCTTACCGGCGGCGTGGCCCACGACTTCAACAATCTGCTGATGGCCATCGTCGCCAGTCTGGAACTGCTTGAGACGCGCATTCCCGATGACCCGAAAGTGCATCGATTGCTGGAAAACGCCAAGGCCGCCGCTTTCCGCGGGGCCTCACTCACGCAGCGCATGCTGGCGTTTGCCCGCCGCCAGGAACTCAAGCCGACGGCCGTCGACCTGAGGGCTCTGGTGCATGGGATGTCCGATTTGTTGCAGCGCTCGCTGGGAACCCTGGTTTCGGTGGAGGTGACGTTTCCCCTCAAGCTGGATCCGGTTCTGGTCGATGGCAACCAGTTCGAGTTGGCGTTGCTCAATCTGGCGGTCAATGCTCGCGACGCGATGCCGAAAGGCGGTACCGTCACGATCGCCGCAGCGCCGTGCAGGATCGCCGCGGATGAGGACAAGTGGCTGCCCGCCGGCCGCTATGTTTGTCTCTCCGTCAGCGACGAGGGCCATGGCATGGATCCGGAGACGTTACTGCGCGCCACGGAGCCGTTTTTCAGCACCAAGGGGGTAGGCAAGGGAACCGGTCTTGGGTTATCGATGGTGCACGGCCTGGTAGAACAGTCCGGGGGTCGTCTGAAAATCCGCAGCATCCAGGGTCAGGGCACCACGATGGAGATCTGGTTGCCGGCGGCGCACGGTGGTGTCGATGAACTCGCTGAAAGGGCGGCCCCGGTGCAAACGAATGCGGCGCCGGCGAAGGCGCTTTCCGTGCTGGCAGTGGATGACGACCCACTGGTTCTGGAGGTGCTGGTGGCGCAGATCGAAGATCTCGGCCACGTCGCCTCTCAGGCCTCCAGTGGGCAAGAAGCTCTGGCGCTGTTGAAAGAAAGCGCCCATTTCGACGTGGTCATCACTGACCATGCCATGCCCGGGTTCACCGGTACGCAATTGATCAAACGCATGGCCCAGAGCTGGCCTGCGATTTCGGTGATTCTCGCCACGGGCTACGCCGAACTCGCCGAGCACGAGGCGCTCGACGTTATCCGGTTGAAGAAGCCCTACACCCGGCGGGACCTGGTTCAAGCGTTGCACGCCGTCGTCGAGCCAGACTCGATGGAAGGCAAAAATCCGGACGCGAGAAGCTGATTCGCGGCAAAGACCGCAATAAAAAGCCCTTGCACGATGGTGTTTCTCGGATGAGCAGCAGAAACGGGGTCAGTATCACTGACGAGTGTTTTGCTCGTCGCGAGCCATGGATCAGAGTGCCATTGTCCGCAGGTTTCGAGCTGCCGGTCCGATCCTTATCCAGCGTGCTCTGACGGCGACGCCGCACCCACAGAGGAAAGTGGAAAGAGGGATCGGCGTCGGTTCTCGAATGGCGGCGCCTTTCTGTACGGCGCTTGGGGTTGCTCATGAACGACGGGGGTAAAGACGGGGATCCGGATGGATCACCCTCATTTTTTTGATTCGCGCAAACTACCCATACGATGAGTGCCCTGCCGACTTGTCGCACAATGGGCGGCCCCTCACATCGGCCTTCCCATGATCTTCCGCTGGTTCGAATCCCTCATCGACGCGTTCAAGGAACCGCTCGACAGCACGCCGCCGACGTCTGTATGGCGCTTCTATACGTTCTACCTGCGCCAGGTATGGCCAGTGTTCGCGGTGGCGATCGTGGTGGGCTTCGTGGTGGCGATCATCGAGGTGTCGCTGTTCGGTTTCATCGGCCGCATCGTGGACATGGCCAAGGGTGTGCCTGCGGCGGATTTCTTCCGGCAGCACGGCAACACGCTGCTGTGGATGGGTTTCGTGGCGCTGATCCTGCGGCCGCTGTTCATGGGCTTGCACGACCTGCTGGTGAACCAGGCGATCGTGCCCAGCGTGACCAACCGCATCCGCTGGCAGAACCATCGTTACGTGATTCGCCAGAGCCTGGGGTTTTTCCAGAACGACTTCGCCGGGCGCATCGCCAACCGCGTCATGCAGACGGG
>JBDTXA010000120.1:0-11317 GCA_040006415.1 Rhodanobacter sp. | reverse complement strand
TGGGCATCCGCGACCAGGCGCAGATTGCCGACCGGGCTATCCAGATCGTCGTAATAGACAGTCTCCGCCGGGATGTTCACGCGCTTTCCTCGGATGTCTTTCTGATGGATTCCTTCAGCGCCTTTGCGTCCGCCGTGCCGCGCCACAGGTGCATGACGGCATAGGCACGCCAAGGCCGCCATGCATCAGCGCGCGTGATCAATCCCCGGGTCGTCAGTGGGCCTGATTCCGTGCCTGCTTCGCGTCGCAGGACCAAGTCCCCGGCGGGAAACGCATCCGGATGACTCAGCGCCCGCATCGCCATGTAGTGCGCCGTCCATTCGCCGATACCGGGCAGGGCGATCCAGCGCGCCACGAATGCATCCAGCGGTTGACCGGCCCGAAAATCGACGCGACCGTCGAGCATCGCCTGCGCCACGCCGCGGATGGTGGCCGCGCGCGCGGTGGTGACGCCGATTTCCCGCAGGTCAGCGTGTGCCAGCGCCGCCGGGGTTGGAAACAACCGTTCCAGTCCCGGCAGCAGCGCGGTCGGCAACGGCTCGCCCCAGCGATGAACAATGCGGGTGGCCAGTGTGCGCGCGGCAGCCACGCTGATCTGCTGGCCCAGAATCGCCCGCACCGCAATTTCGAAACCGTCCCAGCCGCCTGGCAGGCGCAGGCCAGGGCGTCGCGCAATCAGCGGACCCAGCAAGTCGTCCCGTGCAAACGTCTCCGCGATCGACTGCGGATTGGCGTCGAGATCGAACATTCTTCGAAGCGTCGTCACCACGCCAAGCAAATTCGCTGAATGTGGGCAATGCAACTGCAACTGCAGTGCGTTGGCGCCGGCGGGCGCTGCGCTCAGGTGCAACCAGCCCGGCGCATCGCTCGAGCCAAAAACGCGGGCGTAACCATGCTCGTCGACCCGTTCCACGCCGGGCAGGGCGCGCGTGCGAAGAAACCCCAGCACCTCGTCGAACGCATACGGGGGCCGGTAGCCCAGGCGCAGCAGCAGCGGCGAGCCTGGCGCCGAACGTGGGTACCGACGCAATTCGCGAGGCGGGATGCGATTGGCCTGCAGAAACGCGGCGTTGAAACGGCGCAGGCTGCGAAACCCGGACGCCAAGGCCACTTCGGTCACCGGCAGGGCGGTTTCCGTCAGCAATTGCCGGGCGAACAGCAGCCGTCGCGTCGTGTGTAAGCTGAACGGCGACGCGCCGACGTGATCGACAAACAGTCGTCGCAACTGGCGCGGGCCGACGCCCGCTTCTCGCGCCAGTTCGCCCAGCGACTGATCGACCAGCACTCCCGCGTCGATCAGCTTCAGTGCGCGCGCCACCACATGATCGCCGCGTTGCCATTCCTCGTTGCCCGGCGCCAGTTCCGGCCGGCAGCGCAGGCACGGTCGAAAACCGCCCGCCTCGGCCGCCGCCGCATTGGCGTAGTAACGGACGTTCTCGCGTTTCGGTGCCCGCGCCGGACATACCGGTCGGCAGTAGATGCCTGTGCTGGTCACGGCAGTAAAGAAGAGGCCGTCGAACCGGGCATCCCGGCTCAGGCGAGCCTGCTCGCAAACATGGGGTTCTGGGAGATGCGGTCGCGTATCCATGGAATGAGGCTATCACTGGCTTACAAACGAAACTCGCCGTTTTCGGACATGTATGAATTATTATGGCTTGACGCCGTGCACGGCACCACGTCGCTTCGAGCTCACGGACATGAACGCCTCTTCCACTCAGACGCAGGCGATCAGCCGCAATGGCAGTGTTCCCATCATGCTGGAAACCGTGGTGCGAACGACAGGAATGCGCTTCGCCGCCATTGCCCGCGTGACCGACACCTCTTGGACTGGATGCGCAGTGCGTGACGAGATTGATTTCGGAACTCAATCCGTTGGCAAGTAGGTGTTCGAGACCATGTGCTCTGCGACGAGATCCGGCACCGCCGCCACCCGATCATATTCCGTCACGTTAGCGATAACGCGTCATTTGCGCCGCACCCGACACCCAAGAAGTACGGCTGCGAGAGCTACATCTCCATTTCCATGGTTCGCGACAACGGGAGTTTTCATAACGCTTTGCGCGCTTTACGCGCGACCGGCCCAGTTCAACCAAAGCGTTATCCCGCCAGATGCGCTGCTGCTTTCAACGTGGTGAAGGGACTGGCCGATGGATGGCCAGGTGACTTTCGCGCGATTGCCATGGTCCAGGCCATTAAATCATCATCCTCGACCACCCGTATCAATGGGTTGTTGATGTCCGAATCCCGCACGCAAGCCTCTGGTTATCGTTTGACTGGCAACGACCATACTTCGCGGCTGGCAATGGCCGCACCGGACGGGTGAGGGCGCGTTCACGCCGTAGAATCACTGCATCAATGCAATATGCGGACCCTCACTGGCCGCCTATCAAGCTCTGATCTCGCGCAACACGGGCAAGGCTGCATGGACTGCCTTTTACGGCGTCGACCACCTGATCAGCCGCAACGGCGCAGGCGTCGCCTCCTCGATACAACGGCTGCGGGCTAGCGACAGCTAGTTGACGAGGGCAGGGGCGTCGCATCCGCGATCGCTGCGGCCATCGCAAATTCAGCGTCGATGACGGCCAATCGCGGCAATCGCCTGGCGCAGTTCTGCGGTGTCGTAGGGCTTGGATACCGTGGGTACCGACATGAAGCGTTCCGGCAGGTCTTCCACCGCGGTGCAGGTGGCAAAAACGAACGGAATGCCTCGCTCCTCAAGCCGATCAAGCGCCGGGTAGGCCATGACGCCCCGCAGATCGAGGTCGACAACGACAAGATCGGCGTCCGCGTGGGTCGCCGCTTCCAATGCGGCATCAAATGACGAGACCCGCGTGTCGACCTCGTAGCCGAGTCGTATAAGTGCATCGGCAAGTGTGGCCGCGAGAAGAAAATCATCCTCGAAAATCATGGCTCGCATGACGAAGTGCCTCGTAAGCGCCGCTGATGATCACCCCCTCCCCGCCTGAAGCATACGCTCGAAACGGTAGCGTGATCATCGTGCCGTCTAGACGACAGCTTTGAGATGCTCCAGCGCCTCCAGCAATGCCTTCGTCCGGAACGGCTTTTCCAGCATCGCGCAATTGGCATAGGCCTCGGGCAGCTGTTGACGTCCGTATCCGGTCAATACACAGACTGGCACGCGCAGCGCCTGCAACGGCTGCAACAAGGCTTCGGTCGTGGTGCTGGCCAGTCGATAGTCGATCAGCGCGATGTCCGGCCGCGACGTCGCCAGCAGTGCCAGCGCGTCATCGACGGTCGCCACCGGGCCGAGAAGCCTGTAGCCGCGGGATTCAAGCGCCATTTCGAGCGTGGCAGCAATCAGCAGTTCGTCTTCGACCACCATGACGAGAGGGAGCGCGGGTATCGCAGCATTCATACTTGTGAAATGTCGTTTTCCAGTTGCGGTTTGGGATGCAGGCGCGGGAGCTGCATCTTTACCTGCAATCCTTTCGCGGCGTAGGTGATGCTGCTGTGACCACTGAGTTCATAGGACAGCTGGCGTTCGATCATCAGCGAACCAAAGCCATGCCGTTTCGGCTCGACGACCGCGGGGCCGCCGCTTTCCTGCCAGCAGATCTCAGTGCTGAATGCGGACTCGTCCGAACGAGTCCAGGTGACGTCCACATGGCCGGAGTTGTTCGACAGCGCGCCATACTTCAATGCATTGGTGGCCAGCTCGTGCACGACCATGCCCAGCGCCAGCGCTTCGCGGGGCTCCAGTTTCAACGCCGGTCCGTTGATCGAAAAACGTGCCGGCTTGGCAATCACGGACAGCTCTGCACGAAGCAGCTCGGTAAATGACATGTACGACCAGTCGGTTTCAGTCAGCAACTTATAGGTGCGGGCCATCGCGTGCAGGCGGTCGACAAAGGCATCGAGGGCCTCGGTCTCGACGCTTTGCATGAGCGTCTGGGTAGCCATGGCGCTGACGACGGCCAGCATGTTGCGCACGCGATGGTTGAGTTCGCCGATCATCGACTTGTGACGCGCGTCTGCCTTTGCCAGTGCGGTGACATCGATGAACGTCATCACCATGCCGCTGTTTTCCGGCGCCTTTGCAACGTAGGGGAGTACTCGCATTAAATAATGTTTGCTCTTGTCCTTGCGCGTCAGCGGTTCTTCAATGGCCTGCCGTTGTTCCATCGCCGCTTCGAGGCTTTCGCGCGGGTCGAAATCTTTCAACTGCGTGGTCAGCTCGGTGACCAATCGACCGCAGTCCGAAGGAGCCAGGGTGAAAATGCTCGTTGCCGCTTGAGTAAAGCGACGAATCGCCAGTTTGGGGTCGAGAAAGATCGTGGGGATCCCGTTGTTTTCCAACAGACCGCCTAATTCGGCGTTGGACTGATCCAGTGCATCGGCGTGTCGTGCCATTTCGCTGTTGACGGTCTGCAGCTCCTCATTGATCGACTGCAGCTCTTCCTTGGAAGTTTCAAGCTCCTCGTTTGACGACTGCAGTTCCTCGTTGACCGACATCAACTCTTCATTGGAGACACGCAGCTCCTCGATCGCGGTTTCGAATTCCTCGTAGGTGGATTGCAGCTGCTCGCGGGTATCCGTGAGCTCGCGTTCAAGTTGCTCCACGTTATGCGCCGTGGCCTCATCCAGATCCTGCGACACATCGGGTACGGCACCGCGGTCGGAAAAGAGCACCAGGTAAAGCGGCGTGTCGTCGCTCTTGAACGGTTCGATGCTGACCTGCACACGGCGTAGTTGGCCACCGCATTCGATGGTGGTGTCTGGCAATTCGACCCGCTGCTGTGCGGCGACGGCCTCATGCAGTGCACGACGCACTCCCAGTCGCAGTTCCTGGCGCGCATTGCTCAGCAGATGGCTATTGGGCACCCCCGCTGGAAATTCCAGATAATCGCTGGTGCGACCGGAATAGAACATCGCCTCGCCCTGGCCATTGACGAGCACGTAGGCAGGCGTATGCATATCCAGGATGCGAGCCTCGATCTGGCGGCGCAGGCTGCTGCCATTGCTGGCGATGGGCGCGCTAAAGGTCGGTGCCATCGGTCGCTGTGGCGCGCGCGCGTGCGGTCCGCTTTTCAGCAACGGCAGTGCGCCACTTCCGGCGGCGTGGGGCAGCCGCTGAAAGATCCGGCCCTCTTTGATGATCGATTTGAAGAGCGCGTTGTTCCGGCTGACGCCTTCAGCCACGCCGAGAAACAGGAACCCGTTGGGGCGCAACGCATAGTGTGCGATCGGAACAATGCGATCCTGAAACTCCTGCCCGAGATAGATAAGCAGGTTGCGGCATGACACCAGGTCGATACGTGAGAAAGGCGGGTCGCGCAACGCATTGTGAAGCGAAAAGGTGCAGATCTCGCGCAGGCGTTTCTGCACTGTGAAATGGCCACGATCGTCGGTAAAAAATTGCTTTCGACGCACGTCGCTCACCGATTTCATCAGCGCGGAAGGGTAGCGACCCTTTCGCGCGATGCTCAAAGCGTGCTCATCGATATCGGTAGCAAAAATGCGGATTCCGGGCGCAGCAGCACCCAGGCGGTCGGCATACTCCAGCAGGAGAATGCCGACCGAGTAGGCCTCTTCGCCGGTAGCGCATCCGGGTATCCACACGCGCACTTCCTCGACGCGTTGTTTGTTCTCGAACATCGCCGGAACGATCTCCCTTTCCAGCAATTCGAACGATTCGCTATCGCGGAAGAAGCTGGTGACGCTAATCAGCAGATCGCGAAAAAGTTCGTTCACTTCCATCGGCGTCTGCTTGAGGCATTCGACACAGTCCTCCAACGATGTCAGCTGCAGCACGTTCATGCGCCGCGCCACCCGGCGCATGAATGTTCTGGGTTTGTACCCGCTGAAATCGTGCCCTGTTTGCGCATGGATCAGGACGCATATCTCTTTGCGTAGTTCATTCTCGTGCTCTGCGTGCGGACCGTCGGACGGGCTGGGCTCGCCACCAAGCATCTTGATGGCGCTATCCAGGCGCTCTCCGATGTGCTCCACGGAAAGCTGAACGTCGATCGCCCCCGCTGCAATGGCGCTTTGCGGCATATCCGAAAACAGCGGCGCGGTGCCATCTTCGACCTGCGCGATGGTCAGCCCACCGCATTCCTTGATCGCCTTCATTCCCAGCGCACCGTCGTCTCCGGTGCCCGAAAGCACCACGCCGATCGCACGCTCGCCGAAGACCTCGGCCATCGAATTGAACATGCGGTCGATCACGGTGGGTCCACGTTCGGACGGAGCGTTCTGCAGTACGCGCAAGGTGTGTTCGTTGACCGTCATCACCATGCCCGGCGGCAGCACGTAGACGCTGTCCGGCGCAAGCAGCATGCCGTCCTCTGCCGCCACCACCCGCATGCTGGTGTGCCGGGAAAGAATGTCGGGCAGGTGGCTCTGCCGCGCAGGTGCCAGATGCATCGCGACCAGAAAGGCCGCTTTCGATCCGCCACGCTCCTGATCGAGAAAGGCGCTAAGCGCCTCCACGCCCCCGGCCGATGCGCCAACGCCGACCACCACCGTGGCCGTTTTGTTCATGTCCGAAGATTGCGCCATGGCTAGTCCGGTCCGCAGAAGGCCGCCGCCTATGACGGCATGGAACAGGCGGTCGAGTGTTCACAGCCGCCAAGCTCTTTCCTTACTACAACAGGCCCCGCGAATTTGGAGAGAAATTTCCATGGCGAACGCACGCGAGCCACACTCCTCTCCCGGCGTGTCAGGCATCGATGGCAGCGTCGCGGGTTTCGTTGCCCGGAAATTCCAGGAACACAAAAAACGGTACGCCTTGCTGATGCCATTGCGCCGCCACGGACGTCAGCCGCTCGCGTAGTTCGGCAAACACCTGCGGTGCTTCCCGAGCAAGGTCATCGGCGTGATCGAACAGCAGCACATGTCCGGGCGTGGCGGCATCGTTTAGTTCACGCAGTGCGTTTTCCATCGCATCCATCGAATCGGCCGCTTGCGCTGGCAGCCCGGTAGCGTCGGTGATGCGGGTCAGTAGCGTGGGCAACGCCACGCATCCGGCCAAGTCCACCCGAACTACCGGCAAGCCAGCGCGCTGCGCGTCCGCCACCAGGGTCACCGGATCATCCGGATCCACCCGATACACCCCGTCGCGTCCGGCATCACGCAGGTCGATTCCCAGCACTTTCGTCGTCATCGTTGAATCCTTGCTCTGCGGCATCGTGCGGCCATGATGCACCGTCGGAACCGGGCGGCAAAGCGGCCTCTGCCGCCGCCGGATCGGCCGGCGTCGTCGAAACCTTGTTCAGCCAAGGTCGACCGATGAATTGACTGATGGGTCTGCAGATACGATGGCGGCATGGTTATCGCGGCCAGTCGTCCGCTTCGGTAGTTGGTGATCGAGGCTTTTTGATGGCGCACCGCCAAGCATGCTCGCCAGCACGCCATCGCGACGGATCAGCCCGTGGTACAGCGCCGCGGCCATGTGGGCGAGAAACGTCACAAACAGCAGCATCGCCAGCCACGTGTGGGCATGGCGCAACACGGCGAACCCCGTCGTGCTTACCGGGAAGATCGGTGGCAGGCGCAGCGACTCGCTCAGCATCACCGGATAGCCGCCGGCCGACAGCATCGCCCAACCTACCAGCGGCATCGCCAGCATCAAGGCGTACAGCAGCCAGTGCGACGCGAGCGCGGCCAGCTTCTGCAGCGGCGGCAGCTCGGCCGGCAACGGCGGTGGTCGATGGCGCAGGCGCACGGCGATCCGGGCCACCACCAAGATCAGGATCGCGATTCCCAGCGGCTTGTGGATGCCGACCAGCCACGCATGCCGCGCTGACACCGAAGCGACCATGCCAACGCCGATGAACAACATCGCCACGATCAGCAGCGCCATCAACCAGTGCAGCACGCGGGCGGGCAGGGCGAACGTATTCGGATCGCGGGTCATGGCTGTTTCTCCGGGGCGGCGGGCGCGGTTGTGCCGGGCAGGTGCGCTTCCTCGCTGGTGCGGCGCAGGTAGGAGTCGGCGTAGGCGGCCGAGCGTGCCGGTAACAGCGGGTCGTCCGATGCCTCGATGCCCTGTGGCAATACCAGCGGGTCGTAATTGATGTCGCGGCACGGGCCGCTCGACTGTGGGCTGGTGTGTTCGATCACCAGGGTGCCGGCGTCGACCGTGCTGCGGTCGTCGGGCCAGGCCTTGGTCGCGTCATTGGTCGGATCGCCGGGCTGGGCGAGCGTCACCAGCAAGTGCCAGCGCAAAGGACCTTGCGCCAACCGGCGGGCAAGATCGGCGTCCAGATAGTTGGTACCGATGCCCGCGCTTGCAGCCTCGGAATCGGTGACGTAGGGCGCCATCCGCCAGCGCACCGACTGGCGTTTGCCCTGGACGTTAACGAAGTCGAATGCGTTGAGGCTGTCGTAACTGTCTGTGGCGAAACTGGCCGAGGGTTTGGCCGTCTTTGCCCAGGCGCGGAATGCGGCCGTCTCCGGGTGCGCGGCAAAAAACGCCTTGAGTTTTGCCGGGTCGGGTTTGCCAGTGGCCGGGTCTGGCTGCTGGGCTTGCAACTGTTCGTAGAAAGCCTGCGGTGTGGCCACCGGGAACACCGGCATGCTGTTCATGCCCGTGCGCCACTGTTCGCCGTTGGCCTGGGTGAGCCGCAGCGCCATGCTGCGGATCGGTACGCTGCTGTCCGGCGCGTAGGGGTTACCGCCGGGAATCGCAAACCGACCCACCACCGTCGTACGCACCTTTCCGAACAGCGGCGCCTCGGAATACTCGGCCGCCCCGCCATTCCCCTCGAAGTAGCCGCTGACGCACACGCCCTTGGCGTGATTGCGCCGATAGCCTGCGTGCGTGCCGGCATTGTCCTGCAACTGGTTCACCAGCTTCTTCGGTGTCAGTCGATGAGGCGCCAGCCAGCTGCCGACATAGCCGAACGCGGCCACGGTCAGCGCCACCACCGCAACGATCAGTGCCCACCATCGGCCATGACTCGGCGCCGAGTTAGTGGGTGGCGAGTTAGCGGCTGGCGGAGTGGATAGCGGTGGCCTGGTGGAATCTCGATCGATCATGTGCAAGTTCCTGGCCGGTGCGGCCCGTGGGTATGATCCGTAGACGTACGCCGCGAAGCTTTATTCCCGCGCTCGGGAATAATCTTTATCGGCCAGCGTCTGACGTTGTATACCCACCGAAGGAGGCCGCCTCCGGCCATGTCCGACCGCGATATTGACGATCAACTGCGCGAGGTGATGCCGCGATTGCGACGCTTTGCGCAGTGGCTGACCCGCGACGCCAGCGCGGCTGACGATCTGGTGCAGTCGACGCTCGAGCGTGCACTCACGCGCTGGGGCAGCCGCCGCGACGCTACCGCGCTGCGGCCGTGGCTGTTCGCCATCCTGTATCGCCAGTTTCTCGACGCCAAGCGTCGCTCGCGCCGCTACGCCTTCATGCTCGATCACTTTCGCGAGGGCGAAAACGTCACCCAGCCTTCGGTGGAACGCGAGGTGATCGCGCACTCCGTGCTACAGGCGATGGAACACCTCACGCCCGAGCAACGCAGCTTGCTGCTGTGGGTATCGGTCGAAGGTTTCAGCTATCGCGAGGTTGCCGACATGCTTCAGGTGCCGATCGGTACGGTGATGTCGCGCCTGTCCCGCGCCCGCCAGGCACTGCATCGCCTCAGTAGCGGCGACGCGCCCACCCCCGCTTTACGGCTGCTCAAATGAACACACCCAGCGAACAAGAAATCCACGCCTATGTCGACGGCCGGCTCGCTGACGAGCGTCGCCAAGCCGTCGAGTTCTACCTCACTCAAAATCCCGCGCGCGGCCGGGAAGTCCGTGGCTGGCAGCGCGACGCGCAGCAGCTGCGGGCGGCATTGAGCGGCGTCGGTATGCCCACTCTGAATCCCGCGCTCGATCCGCAGCGCCTCCGCCAACGTCGCAGCCAGCGTCTGCGTTCGCGGCTGGCGATGGCCGCGGTGCTGGTGCTGGCGATGGGCATTGGCGGCATCGGTGGCTGGCAGGTACGTGCGCAACGCGACGTTGCCGCCGAGCCGCCGATGAGCGATGCGCTGCAAGCGTATCGACTGTTCGCCTCCGCAAAACCGGCCAGCTTCGACATCAGCAGCGGCGAGAGCGGTCAGTTGCAAGTGTGGCTTGATACCCGGTTTCACGGCGCGCCGCGGCTGCCCGACCTGCAGCAAGCCGGCTTCCATGTTGTCGGCGGACGCTTGATGGCGGTCGATACCGGGCCGGCGGCAATGGTGCTTTACGAAGACGACGCGGGCCACGCGATCACCTTCTATATTCGCCCGCCGTCCGCGCGCGGTGCACTGCCGCGCGGCCAGCGACACGATGGCGAGCTGATCGCCGAATACGGTTCCCGCAACGGCTACAACCTCGCCATGGTCAGCCATGACGACCGTCGAGATGCACGCGTGGCGCGCGACGCGTTGCCGGTCGACATCTGACGCTCACGATGCGGAACGGATGTGCATGCAATCATGAGTGCTGACCCACGACGAGCCGTCCAAACCATGATCGATGCCCTCATTCTCGACCTCGACAACTGCCTCGCCTCGGCCAGTGAAGCCGGGAGCGTCATGTATGACGAAGCGCTGACGGCGATCCGCCGCGCCAACGACGGCAGCGTGCCGGGGCAGCAACTGGATGCCGCATGCCAAGCGCTGCTGGGCAAGGCCTACGACGTGGTCGCGCGCGACTACGGTTTCACGCCCGCGATGACGGATGCCGGCTGGCGGGCGTTCGCCAGCTTTGAGGTAAATCACCCGATGCACGGTTACGGCGACCTGGATCGCCTCGCTGACATCGATGTGCCTTTGTGCCTGGTCACCAGCGGGTTTCGCCGGCTGCAGGAAAGCAAGATCCGTGCACTCGGCATCGCCGCGCATTTTCGCGAGACGGTGGTCGATGCCATTGACGAGACACCACGCCTCGGCAAGCGCGGTCACTTCGAGCGCCTTATCGAGACTCACGGCTGGAACGTCTCGCGTGTGTGGGTTGTAGGAGACAGTCCGGCTTCCGAACTGGCTGCTGGTCGCGCGATCGGCGCCGTCACGGTGCAAACCCTGCGCCCCGGTGTGGAGCGCAGCGACATCGCCGATCATCATGTGGCCGATCTCGGCGAGCTGGTCGCGCTGCTGCGTCACTGAGGCAAGGGCGGGGCAGACCGCGCGGACGCTGGCCTATACTCGGTGGTCTGTCCCACCAGAGTTTTTGTCCATGAATGCACCCACCCGCATCGACACCACCCGCACCATTCGCGCACCGCGCGGCACCGAACTGAGCTGCAAGAGTTGGCTCACCGAGGCACCGTTCCGCATGCTGCAGAACAACCTCGATCCGGAGGTGGCGGAGAACCCGG